>NMUI01000001.1 GCA_002221445.1 Phenylobacterium zucineum
GGCCTTCATGATGTTGGGCAAGGAGGCATAGCGCGGTTCGTTGAGCCGCAAATCCGCCGTGATAATGGCCGGAAGGGTCACGTCCAGAGTCTGGATACCGCCGTCCACGTCGCGACAGACTGTGGCCTTGCCGGGCGAGAATTCGATGGCATTGGCGAAGGTGGCCTGAGGCCAGTCCAGCAGGGCCGACAACATTTGGCCGGTGGCATTATTATCGCCATCAATGGCCTGCTTGCCCATGATCACCACATCGGGGGTCTCCTGAGCGATCACCGCCTTGAGCAGTTTGGCCACGGCCAAAGGCTCGGGGTCTACATCCGTCTGGATCAGGATGGCGCGATCAGCCCCCATGGCCAGGGCCGTGCGCAGGGTTTCCTGTGCCTGGGCCGGGCCGATGGACACGGCGACGACTTCCGTCGCAACGCCCTTTTCCTTCTGGCGGACAGCTTCTTCAACTGCGATTTCGCAGAACGGGTTCATCGACATTTTGACGTTGGCGAGATCAATGCCGCTCTGGTCGGCCTTCACTCGCGCCTTCACGTTATAATCGATCACCCGCTTTACCGGGACGAGCACCTTCATGACTTGCCTTGCGCCTCAAAATGCATTGCAACAAATTCGACGGCTTGGGGCATAACCATTTGAGCGGGGTTTGCAAGCGCGCCGCCGGATAAGAGTTATCTGAATTTCAAGCTAGGCGTCCGTCGGGCGCCCCGGATTCACGGCAAGACGAACCACATGAAGCTGACCATCGAGCGCCAGACCAAGATCATCTTCGGCGTTTTTCTCGCAACGACCTTTGCCATCTTCATGATTCATATCGTGTGGATCTGGCCGGGTCAGCGGTGTGAAGAGTCTGGAAAATGGTGGGACTGGCGAACCCGCGAATGCGCGCAGCCGATTATGATTTCGTCGATCACCGGGCGAATTATCAGGAGTGACGCCGGGCGCGATGCGGCCAAGGCGGAAGTTTCGAGGCTGAAGGCCGCCGCGTCAAAATAGCTTAACGGGTTGCCCCTGACTGCCAGAAAACATCCCCAGGCCCGGCGGTATTGGCGGCACGGGCGGCGACAAATAGCAGGTCGGATAACCGATTGAGATAGCGCAGGGCCGGTGGACTTACGGACGGGTCCGCCTCAGCGAGGGCCACAGCGGCGCGTTCCGCCCGGCGAGTGACCGTTCGGGCCAGGTGCAAGGCCGCAGCCGCGGGGTTCCCCCGGGCAGGACAAAGGAGGTGAGCTGCGGCAGGGTGTCGTTCAGAGCATCAATTTCGGCCTCCAACCGCCCGACTTGGCTTTGGAGAATGCGCAGAACCGAGCCTTCCGCCTCATCGGGCTTGGCGGGAGTCGCCAGATCGGCTCCAAGGTCAAAGAGTTCATTTTGCAGCCGGGCCAACAGGGGGTCCAGGGCAGTTCCTGCCGTATGAAGGCGCGCCAGCCCCAGACAGGCATTGATCTCATCGACCTCGCCATAGGCCGCGACCCGGAGGTCAGTTTTTCGGACCGTCTGACCATTGGCCAGACCCGTCGTCCCGCTATCGCCGGTTCGGGTATAGATGCGGTTCAGCGTGACCAAGGTCTAGGTCCGATGCTGAAACCAGAGGGCCCCGACCAGCAAGGCCACCGCTATGGCCTGCATAAGCACCCGAAGCCGCATGAGTTTGTTGGAGTAGGAACGTCCGAAGTCACCGCCCTTGAACAGGGCGTAGAGGCCAAACAGCAGGACACCGGTCACAGCAACCAGGGAAACCGGGATCAGAAAATTGATGATTTTCAACATAGCGGGACCACAAGATCCTTCACGTCCGACATTGGGATTTTGGACATATCGCCAGTCGTCTCCGTTTCCAACAGCCTTGGTGCGCTCTCCCGCTCGAAGGTCACATGCACTTGCCGATTGGCGCGCGCGGTTCAGACCCGCTAAAATACTATTATGACTCTGACCGCGCCCCCAGTCCTGAAAATCCGTCTGGCCAGGCAAGATGATCTTGTCGCTCTATCCGCCCTGATGACGCTGGCCATTGACAGACTTCAGACCGACTTCCTCACCCCTGAACAGGTGGAGGCTTCTCATGAGGTCATGGGCCTGGACACTCAGCTGATTATCGACGGAACCTATTTCCTGGTGGAAGACGGGAATCAGATCGCCGGGTGTGGGGGATGGAGTCACCGGGCCACCCTGTTCGGTGGCGATCAGACTCCGGGGCGGAATGCGGCCCTGCTGAACCCGGCGCAGGATGCCGCCCGGATTCGCGCCATGTACACCCACCCCGACTTCGCCCGACGCGGTGTCGGGACCCTGGTCATCACGACCTGCGAAGCCGCCGCCGCAGCTGCGGGGTTTAAGCGCGCGGAGATGGCAGCCACCCTTTCAGGGGAACCCCTCTATCGGGCCATGGGCTATAAGGTCTTAGAACACCTGGAAGGGCGAACCTCTAAGGGTATTGTCGTGCCCTTGAAACGCATGGGCAAGCCCCTGGCCTAGCGGGTGCGGCGGTGACATTGCGCTGCGATGCAGCAAATCCTTGACGACCTGCGCCCTAAGCCTGTGTTAGAGAACTGTCACAGGCGACGAGATGGGTCGCCCCTTTGAGGCATAGGTCACATGGTTGGTATCCGTTCGGTCGGCATTGTCGGCGCAGGTCAAATGGGCTCAGGCATTGCCCATGTGGTGGCTCTGGGCGGTTATGAGGTCCATCTTCATGACGTCAGCAGCGACCGGATCGACGCCGGTCTGAAGCTGATTGAACGCAATATGAGTCGTCAGGTTGTTCGCGGCATTATCACCCAGGATGCCATGGATGCAGGCCTTGCCCGGATCAAGGCGGCCCCGGAGCTCCAAACCCTAGGGGCCACAGATTTGGCGATTGAGGCAGCCACCGAAAACGAGGAGATTAAGAAGTCGATCTTCAAGGCCCTGACCCCCTATCTAAAGCCTGAAACAATCCTAGCCTCCAACACCTCCTCGATTTCCATTACCCGTCTGGCTTCGGCTTCAGACCGTCCGGACCAGTTCATCGGTCTGCACTTTATGAACCCCGTGCCGTTGATGAAGCTGGTCGAAATCATTCGCGGCATAGCCACTGGGGCGGCCACCTATGAAGTGGCGGTCAATTTCGCGAAATCCTTGGGCAAGACCACGGCCAATGCCGAAGATTTTCCGGCCTTTATCGTCAATCGTGTGCTCGTGCCGATGATCAATGAGGCCATCTATACCCTCTATGAGGGTGTCGGCACCGTCGAGGCCATCGACACAGCCATGAAGCTGGGTGCCAACCATCCTATGGGACCGCTAGAACTCGGCGACTTCATCGGTCTGGATACCGTGCTGTCGATCATGAATGTCCTGCACGAAGGCTTGGCAGACTCAAAATACCGTCCCTGTCCCCTGCTGACTAAGTATGTGGAAGCTGGCTGGCTCGGGCGCAAATCCGGCCGCGGCTTCTATGATTATCGCGGTGAAACCCCGATTCCGACCCGATAGAGCCGCCTATCAGGCGTTTTCGTCTAATTGGGTCGACTTGGACAGCCTGCCTGGACGATACTGAAGGTTGATTCGGATCGGCGAGACATGAGACGCCTAACCCTGCCTCTGCTGACGGCCAGCTATCTGATGGCGGCCTTGTTTCTGGCCCTGTTGCTTTGGCGCAACGGGGGCGGCTGGGGTGCGGGCCTAGCCGCCATGGTCGGTGCCCTCGGCCTGTGCTTCGCCTTTCACGCCATTATCAGCCGAGTGATTGAGACCAATGCCCTGCGCGGCGAACTCGAGGCCATTCGTGAGGCCCATCGCATCGTCATTGATCAGATGGAGCGCATGGACAAGCGCGTCTCCGAAGTTGTTGAAATCACCACCGTGGATGCAAAGCGGCGCTCCGAGGAATTGACCGGCGAAGTCCACCTGCTGGAAGATCTGGTTCAGCGCATGAGCCAGAAGTTGGAAGAACGGCTGACGGCGGCCACCTCATCTGGGGTCCCGCGCGAATTTGACCGCTATCACAGGCAGTCGGTGGCCCTGCTGGAAACGGTGCGTCAGGCCCTGGCCGATAATCGCGTCGATCTCTACCTCCAACCCATCGTGAACCTGCCCCAGCGGCGGACGGTGTTCTATGAAAGCTTCTCGCGTCTGCGGGATGAAACCGGCCGGGTGATGATGCCTGCCGAATATCTCACTGTTGCCGAGCCGGAAGGTCTGGTCACAGCCATCGACAATCTGCTGCTGTTCCGTTGCGTCCAGATTGTCCGTCGACTGGCCAAGACCGACAAGAAGATCGGCATTTTCTGCAATGTTTCCATGGGCAGTTTGGGGGATGAGACCTTCTTCCCGCAGTTCCTGGAACTGTTGTCGGAGAATCGCGATCTGGCCGGGGCGCTGATTTTTGAATTCGGTCAAGCCGCCTTTGATACCCGTGGTTCGGTGGAAGCCCGCAATATGGGCAAGCTGGCTGACCTGGGCTTCCGGTTCAGCCTGGACAAGATCATCGACCTTGATCTCGACTTCCAAGACCTGGCCCGGTCGGATGTGAAGTTCATCAAGGTCGGGGCCCAATTCCTGCTCGACCAACTGATTGAAACCGATGAAGGTCTGATCCTGAAGGCCCTACCCGACCTCGCCGCCCAGGACTTTTCGGCCCTGACCCAAAGATACGGGGTGGAAATCATCGTGGAAAAGGTCGAGGCCGAACGCCAGATTGTCGATATTCTCGAACTGGAAATCGGCTATGGCCAGGGCAACCTGTTCGGCGAGCCTCGCCCGATCCGGGACGCGGTTCTGGCCGAGACCACACCGCCCAGCGACTTCATGCGCCCGGCCACCCGCAAGCGGGTTGCGCGCCGCGGTTGACCCTGAGGCCTCCGGCGGCTACCGCCCCCTGATGACGACACTGATCCCTGGCCTTTCCACCCTCGCTGATCGCTATGACGTGATCCTGTCCGATGTCTGGGGTGTGATCCACAATGGTCGAGAAAGCTTTCCGGGGCCCTGTGCGGCGCTGGCGCGCTGGGGGGCCGAATGTGGTCCGATGGTCCTGATCTCCAACGCGCCCCGCCCGGCCACGGCCGTGGTAGCCCAGCTTGATGACCTGCAAGTACCCCGCGCCACCTGGCAGAGCTTTGTGACCTCCGGTGATGCCACCCGCGCCTTGCTCGCCCCCGCGCGCCCGGTCCGGCTTGGGCCATAGGGCCAGAACGGGCGCAAACCCTTTATGCCGGCCTGGGCCTAGAATTCGCCGATCTGGAGGACGCCGCCTTCATCGCCCTGACCGGCCCTTATGACGACGAGGTCGAAACCCCGGAAGACTACCGCGCCCGCTTCGAGATCGCGGTGAACCGAGGTCTGCCGATGATCTGCGCCAATCCCGACATCGTTGTTCAGCGGGGAGACAAGCTGATCTATTGCGGCGGGGCCCTGGCCCAGCTTTACGCGCAACTGGGTGGCGAGGTGTTCATGGCCGGAAAGCCTCATGCCCCGATCTATGATCTCTGCCTGACAGAGGCCGAGCGTTTGCTGAACCGACCGGTGGACCGCCGTCGTGTACTCTGCATCGGCGACGGCTTGGCCACCGACATCAAGGGGGCCAATGATCAGGCTTGGACGTCCTATTCATCGCCAGCGGTATTCACGGGGCTGAGACCCTCGGCCCTGACGGCCTTAATCTGCAGGCGGTCAACACCCTGTTGAAACAGGCAGGTGCCCACGCCACCTACGCCATGGCCGATCTGACCTGGTAGCATCGGGCCGCGCCAGACGGTATGGAAACAGAACAGAGTTCGAGGGGTAACCGTGCAGGGATTGTTTTTCGAGGATCTGAGCCTGGATCAAAGCGCCCAGATGACCAAGATCGTCACCGCCTCAGATATTGAGGCCTTCGCGGCCGTCTCCGGCGACGTGAATCCTGTCCACCTGGACGAGGCCTATGCCCGGACCACGCCCTTTCAGGGGCGAATCGCCCACGGTATGTTGTCAGGGGCCTATATCTCGGCCGTGATCGGCACAAAACTGCCCGGGCCGGGGGCGATCTATCTGTCGCAGACCCTGAAATTCCGCCGCCCAGTCAAGATCGGCGACGCCGTGGTGGCCACCGTCACCGTCTCGGCCCTGGACGAGCGCCGGGGCCACGTCACCTTCACTACCCTCTGCCAGGTGGACGGCAAGACCGTGGTGGAAGGCGAGGCTGTCATCATGACGCCCCGTCGGACGCCCCTAGAGGGCCGCTGAGCCCATGCGGATTGTCCGAAGCTGGACGGGATTGGCCGAGGCCGATCGGGGGGCCTCGGTGGCGCTTGGCAATTTTGATGGGGTCCACAGGGGTCATCAGAGTGTCATCGCCCTGGCCGCCCAGGCGGCGCGGGACACCCGCGTGCCCTTGGGGGTGATCAGCTTCCATCCGCATCCGAGGCGAATCTTCCAGCCTGATGCCCCGGCCTTCCGGCTGATGAATCTGGACCAACAGGCCAGGGCCCTAGCCGATCTTGGCGTCGAAATCTTCTACATCCTGCCTTTTGACGCCGAGATGGAGCATCTCAGCGACCAAGACTTCGCCCGGAACGTGCTGCATGAGGGCTTGGGCGTGCGCCATGTGAGCGTCGGCTTCGACATCTCCTTCGGCAAGGGCCGCACCGGCAGTCCCCAAACCATGAGCGCCTATGGGGCGGCTATGGGGTTTGGCGTCTCCATCGCCCAGCCAGCTGGACCCGTTGGCTCGAAATACTCCTCGACCGCCGTCAGGACAGCCTTGCGGGAGGGCCGACCCGAGGACGCCGCCGACATCCTGGGCCGCCCCTTCGCCATTCGCGGGCCGGTCGAGCGCGGTCGCCAACTGGGCCGCACCATCGGCTTTCCCACCGCCAATGTCGCCCTGGCCGACTATGTGAGCCCCAGGTTCGGCGTCTACGCCACCCGGACAAGACTGCCAGACGGTCGTGAGATTCCCGGGGTGGCCAATATCGGCGTCAATCCCACCATAGAGGGCGAAATTGCCCCGCGCCTGGAGGCCTGGCTGTTCGACTTCGACGAAGACATTTACGACCAAGTCATCGAGACCGATCTGGTGGCCTTCCTCAGGGACGAGGCCAAGTTCGATGGCCTGGAGGCCATGACGGTTCAGATCAAGGCCGATGCGGCGGAAGCGCGGCGGCTGTTGGGGATGAGCGCTTAGAGGGCCGGAAATATGACCGAGCCAAATCCGGAACTCATGGACGATGAGACCTCCGAATGGATCGACGCTATGTTTGCAGCAGCGCGTCCGGCGGCTGAGGAGCAGTCGGCTAGGACCAAGAGTGAAAAACAAGTCAGACAGGCGATATGACATAATTCCGATGATGAGTGAGGGAACAGTATTAGGGCCAATTATTCCCCAAAATTCGTTCCCTTGTATATCCCATCGCAGCGAGTTCCTTGACAATTTCTTGCTTCGCGCCTCTGTAAACCCGAAACGGAAAATATAGATGCAAGTATATCGGCTTTGTAAAATCTGCCTGCCATAAAAATATGCGTCTTGCGCAAAAATACGATCGCTTCTGACTATTGCCTTCCTAAATCTGGGGTAGTTTCTATTTCTATTTATATCAAAATAATCGTATAAATTTTGATTGCTAAACTCAACATCATGATCGATGATAATATCTGTTTCACTATAATTTATGCCCGGCTGATAGGGAAACATATAAAGTTTTCCATCTTCATTTTCGTCTATTTTTCCATCAAAATCTGAACAAGAGAAATATAATGCACAAAATATAGAATTTGTAATATCAATCATTCTGGTACCGACTAAGTCGTCATAATGTTGCATAATATGCCACCATCCTGCATGATCTTTTTGTATTGATTTTTCACCTATAAATATCTTTTTAAAAAGATTTTCGTCATTTTCAACTCTTTCTTGAAATTTATGAACAGATTCAATTTCAAACTGAGATAATTTATTCACATCTAAAATTTCTATATTGTTTTTCCTGGCAATTTTCGGGATTAAATCCCATCCAAATCTATGTTCTCCCCGGAAAAACATAGGACACTGAAAATTATCAATTGCTCGCTTTATAGCATGACATTTTATCAATGCTTCTGAGCATGAAGATATGTATTCAATTCCATTTTGATTAACGCGAAAAATTTCATCATATATGAAATTACTCCATGAGTTTTCTATAATTCTGTGATCACTTTTTGGTTCGAATTCTGGCTCTCCATTTAATATAATTTGATTCAATATTGTAATTGTTTTATTTGTGAAATCTAAAATATAATTAGATTCAGGGTTTATATCTGGACTTTTTAATCCATTTTCGCGGTCTTTTTCTATTATATAATTTTGAAAAACTTGAATCCATCTGACTAAAACATTTCTCGAAGATGAAGTTAGATACATTTTTCTTAAGACTTCATAATTGATATCGAATAACCCGCGTGAGAACGCTCAGCGAGTCCAGGAAGCGTATTTACGGCACCTCTGTATGAGATAAGTCCCGCACCAAGTCACCTCCAGCTTTCGGCTTCGGCCAGAACCCGTCCGGCCTGCACCCCTAACGCCTTGATCCCGTCTGTCGCGCCGGTGGGCCTCAGCAAAGGTCACCCGCAGGCCATCCCCGTGGCTGGGGGTCATGATGACATGAACCGGGTTGGGCAGGAGGCAGTAGGCCCAGATCTCCGTGCCCGAGGCCTTGGCCACCTTTGAGGTCAGATCGAGATCGGCCGCATAGTTGCCGCCATTGAAGACCACCGGTTCCCGGTAATTGCCCCTCTGGGCCAAGTGATGCGGCAGGCCGGGAACCACGAGGCGGGCAAGGCGGGCCATGTCGTCCGCAATGTACCGGACGCGCTGCATAGGCGGCTGAAGTCTCGGGCCGCCTTGGCTGGCATGTCCCTGTCTGACTATCTGCTCAATGGAATTAGGCAGTCGGCCGAGCGTCCCACCCTGGAGGAATTGCGGGCCAGGATGCACAGTCGGAACCCTGCGGCCCTGTCGGCCCCTCCCGCAGATCTCTTCCGGGCCGAGCGCGATCGCCTGTGATCATTGTCGACGCTTCGGCCCTGCTGGAGGTCCTCCTGCAGACCCACGCCGCCCACGCCATCGAAACCCGCCTGTTCACGCCCGGGGAAACCCTACACGTTCCGCACCTTTTGGATGTGGAGGTCGCCCAGGCAATCCGGCGCTATGTCGCCCAGGGCGACATAGATCTTAGGCGGGGCGGCTTTACGAGCAAAATCCACGCCCGCTCTGACGGTCAAGGACGCCCTCTTGGCTTTGTCCCAACCGGCGGCGAGGCCTCCGACTACACGGCCGTTGAGGGCTTGATCGAGCTGCCGGTGAAGACCCCAAAACTGATGCTCGCCGACAAGGGATATGACAGTGACGAGATCCGCGCCGCCCTCCTAATGAAAGGGATCTTGCCAGTGATACCGCCGGAATCGAACCGCAGGGAGCCGATAGCTTGTGACTTCCGGGCCTACAAGGACCGCAATCGCGTCGAGCGCATGTTCAATCGGATCAAGCAGGTCAGACGCATCGCAACCCGATACGACAAGACAGCCACATCATACCTAGGCTTCTCGGCACTTGCTTCCGTAAAGCTATGGATGCCAACTTATGTCAACAAGGCCTAAGCCATTCTGAGCGTTCTTTAGCAACGCCTCGAACCGAGTCCGACTGAATATGCGATAGACTGTAGTATCGAGGCACCCCTCGGTGAAGTTGACGAGCGTGGCATCATTACACGCAGTCTTAGTGAAGAATTTTGGATGCATGGCAGTGTCAATATGAGACACCAATATCAACTGCAAGATCTGTCCGAGGGGTTATAACTTGGATTCTTAAATTGCATCGACTGCCGAGATTAAACCCAAAATGTATAGGCGCAAGCAAAGCCAAAACCTCGAAATACCGTCGCTTTCAAGTGCGATATCTATTGCGATAGACACAAGCCGGTCAGAGACGGATTTGAGGGTTTCCGGCAGTCTTGAAGGTTTGGTCGGAAAACGCAAAACGGCGGGGAAGCTGGGGATTTTCCGGCCTCACAAGGCCCGTCTCGTCGGTTCGCGACAGGGCAGTGGCGGAGAGGGTGGGATTTTACCGGGACCCTAACAACCGTTTGAAAACAAAGACTTATAGAAGACCGACTGTAACTGTTGCGTTAGGCGTTTGTAATAGTTTTGGCTGGCGATGGGAAGCCCTAGCCCAGGAACCCAACAAGGCGTGCTTTGAGGGCAGCCTCTGGCTTCAACTCGCATTCCCACACCACAAGGGCGCGCCAGCCCGATAGCTCCAGCAGGGCCAGTTGGCGGCGGTCGCGCTCCACGTTCCGAGCGAGTTTGGTCGCCCAAAAGTCGGCGTTATTCTTTGGCTTTGGAGTGCCGCGTTTGCAGTCGTGGCCGTGCCAAAAACAGCCGTGCACAAAGATTACCGCGCGCCGCTTGGGAAAGGTGAGATCCGGCTTACCGGGAAGGTCCGCCCGATGGAGCCGGAACCTGTAACCCATCTGATGCGCAAGTCGCCGGACGGTAATCTCCGGCTTAGTATTGCGTGCACCGACAGCGCGCATGTTGGCGCTGCGTCGTTCCTTGGAGATGTGATCCGTCATCCGTCGAATTTGGTGCGGAGCCAATCGTACACGGCTCGCTGTTCGTCCATGCCCGCCCGCCTGATCTGGGATAGTAACCAGATGGCCGCAGGCTTTTCGCCCGTGACGTTCTTAGCGCCCTCATTGCACGTCGAACACAGGGCGCGAAGGTTAGTCAGCACGTCCTGCCCGCCACGGCTTTTGTCCACGATGTGGCCGATGTGAAGGCGGACCTTGCGGCCGGTAGCGGGGTCTAAGTCGCCCGGCGTCAGACCGCACATCTGACAAGTGAAACCGTTCCGGTCCAGTACGGCGGCGCGGAGCTTTGTCGAGATAGAGCGCGAGAACGCCACGTCCTTCTTTTCAGGAGGCGCTTCCTTCAACAGGTACTCGCCGGGCTTCAGCGCCGCAGAATCGTTGTGCGTAAGGATCGGCCACCGCTCTTCCCCGCGAAGCTCTCGGACCCGTCGCCCCCATTCCGCTGTGTTGCCCGACGCGGCCCTGATCTGGTCAGAACTGACGACCACGCCGATGTTGTCGAGGAAGAATTTCCGAATGAGGTCTTTGGCACTCATACCTATGCTCGCCTGCGCACCTTGTAGTCAGCTTCCCGAGATTCTTCGATGTGGCGGATCATCTGCTCACCGATCAGTTGGGTATAAGCAGGCGGGATGGATTCATTGATTTCACCCTTACTCATCCAGTCGATGCCCATTGCTTCGCGGGCCGCCGCGAGTGTGCAATTTCCACCCCCTGTTACTTGAACGAAATCCTTCCATTCGTCGGTTTTACCAAAGTGGGACTTGCGCTTGTCGAATGTGTGCACCTTGGGATGCTTGCCATGCACTGGCGCGACAATCTCAAAGCTAGCCTCAAACAGCCGGTGACGCAGCACGCGAAGGCCAGGGAACATGGTCCCACACAGAACCACCGGATTGATAAGCGGTGCCCCTTCCACGTTCTCAATGACATAGGGTAGGCCGGACTGAATAAGCATCTCGCGAACCGGCTCGATTAGGCGCGGCCAGGCATCGGCGTTGCCGTTCCGCTTAGCTAGATCAGAATACGACTGGCACGGCGGCGAAGCGTGCACAGCATCGAAGGTCGCGATGAATTCGGGATCGAGCGTCAAACAGTCCGCTTGGGTGAACTCAAAGGGATAGCGGGGCTGCGGGGCAATATCGACGCCTACCACCTCGAAACCCGCCCGATGGTAGCCCATGCCTGCGCCGCCAGCACAGCTAAAGAGATCGAGTAGACGGAGGGCCATCGGACGTTCCTTACGGGCGGCTCATTGGCCGAGCCTATGTGGCGCGATTCTTTATGAGCGGACGAGAGAACAAAAGAAGAACTAAATTCGAGCAGATTTCAACGACCAAATTTTGGTGTAGCGCCGCGAAGAGGCACCTTCGGAACAGATAGAGCGGGATCGCCCCCATGGGGCCGCCGGGCCGCAGAGCGGCGAACGTCAGGGCCTTCGCCTAAGCGCCCATACCAGTGGTGCAGTGGCCGAGATAAGGGCGGCTAGGGCTAGAAGGAATGGGGTGTCGATGATGAGCATATACGCCCCCTGTTAAGCGGCCCGCCGATCAGGCCGCATTTTACTTAGCGAGCAGCGGATTTTCAGATCCGCGCCGGAGGCCGCGCCGTCGCAACGCACGGTGTATCGAATATGGCCGTCTATAGCCCATTGTTTTCCTTATATTTCTAAGCCGATCAACAGCTTAGAATGCAATGGCGGAGAGGGTGGGATTCGAACCCACGGTACCCTTCCAGGTACGCCGCATTTCGAGTGCGGTGCTTTCGACCACTCAGCCACCTCTCCGGAGCCGTTTGGGGGCCTCTTTGGTTAGAGGGGCCCGCCGAGCGAGGGCGGAACCTACTCATCGGTCGGCAGCTTCGCAAGCCTTGTGACGATTGCGCCCGGCCCTGATCCCATTTTCTGCACTTTCGCTTCCGGCGGCGGCGGGTTAAGCCGTGGCCTTATTGCAGGACCAATGATTTCTGAGGGGGATTATGAGCATTAAGGGCAAGGCCTATATTGCGGGGGCCTATGAGCATCCGCTGCGCGATGCGCCCAATGTGTCCACGGCGCAGTTGCACGCGCAATGTGCCAAGGGGGCCATGGCGGACGCGGGCCTGAGCATGGACGATGTGGACGGCTATTTCTGCGCCGGGGATGCACCGGGCTTTGGGGCCATGTCGATGATCGACTATATGGGCCTGCGGAATATCCGTCACATGGACTCCACCGAGACCGGCGGCTCGTCCTATCTGATCCATGTGGGCCATGCGGCCCAGGCCATTGCGCAGGGCAAGTGCAAGGTGGCCCTGATCACCCTGGCCGGGCGGCCCCGTCAGGGTCAGGGCGGCCGTCCCAATTTCGGCGGCGGCAAGGCGGGCACCCTGTCTGATGGGCCGCCTGAGGCCGGGTTCGAAAACATCTATGGGGGCACCACCCACAATACCTATGGCATGTGCGCCATGCGCCACATGTATGACTATGGCACCACCTCAGAGCAGTTGGCCTGGATCAAGGTGGCCGCCAGCCATCATGCCCAGTGGAATGAGCACGCCTTCTTGAAAAACGTGGTGACGGTGGAAGAGGTGGTCAATTCCCGCCTGATCGCCGACCCCCTGCACCTCTTGGACTGCTGCGTCGTCACCGACGGCGGCGGTGCCCTGATCGTGGTCAGCCCGGAAATCGCCAAGTCCCTCAACCGGCCCCTGGTCAAGGTGATGGGTGTGGGCGAGGCGCCCAAGGGCCCCAGCGGCGGTCGCGGCCTGGATCTCACCCATTCCGGCGCGGTCTGGTCTGGCCCCATCGCCTTTGAGGAAGCCGGGGTCACCCCCGCTGACATCAAGTACGCCTCAATCTATGACAGCTTCACCATCACCGTGCTGATGCAACTGGAGGATTTGGGCTTCTGCAAGAAGGGCGAAGGCGGAAAGTTCGTCGCCGACGGCAATCTGATCTCCGGCGTCGGCAAGCTGCCCTTCAACACTGACGGCGGCGGCCTGTGCAACAACCACCCCACCAACCGGGGCGGCATTACCAAGGTTATTGAGGCGGTCCGCCAACTGCGGGGCGAGGCCCATCCCAAGGTCCAGGTGCCTAATTGCGACATCGCCCTGGCCCACGGCACCGGCGGGTCGCTGGGCACCCGCCACGGCGCGGGCACGGTCATTCTGGAACGGGAATAAGGATTATGAGCGAAGCTGAAACCCAGGTCCGCAAGATCCCCGCCCCGGCGGTGACCATTGAGACCAAACCCTTCTGGGACGCCGCGACCGAAGGCCGCTTCCTGATTAAGCGCTGCACCGATTGCGGGCAGGCCCACTGGTATCCCAGAGGCCATTGCCCCTTCTGCTTCTCGGAAAACGTAGCGTGGGAGGAGAGCCCCGGCGAAGGGGTGATCTATACCTATAGCGTCATGCACCGATCCCCCACCGGCCCATACGCCATCGGCTATGTGACCCTGAATGAGGGCCCCGCCGTCCTGACCAATTTCGTGGACTGCGATTTCTCCAAACTGGCCATCGGCCAGAAGGTGAAGGTCAAGTTCCAGGACACCGAGGGCGGGCCGCCGGTGCCGGTGTTTACGCCGGTCTGAGTCCGGAAAGGACCTTAAGCCTTGCGATGAGCGCCGGGACTTCCCTGGGATGTTTCAGGTGATGCACCCGCAAATGTGCGTTGGCGGGGTCTGAAAAGACCTCACCATAGCGGCGTTTGACCAGATGGTAGTGATCCCAGCTCCAGCGGATGGGGTGTTCCTTATCGAGCCATCTGGCGAAGGTCTCCACATTGCCGGTGCCGGGCCAGAGCTCCCGTCCCTCTAGGGTCCGGGCGAAAGACCGGCGGATCACACGACCCATGATCAGTGGCCGGGGATAGTCCAGCCAGACGGCGTCTGTGGCCATGGCCCGAATCTGCGGTTGGATGGAGCTATAATTGCCGTCCGTGACCCAAAGCTCGCCAGACAGGGCGGCCAGGACCCGCCGATGGAATTCGGGCTGGTCTTGAGTGTTAAGATCAATCCAGCCCGGCTGCCAGTTTATGGCGTCGAGCTCCACATGGGACAGGGCAAGCTCTGCCGCCAGTCGACGGGCCAAGGTGGATTTCCCCGACCCCGAACTGCCATTGACGGTGATCCGCATCAGTCCCGTTTGAGGCCCAGCTCCGCCCAGACCTCATCGGTGTTCTCCCCCAGGCGCGGGGGATGGCGGCGGATGTTGGAGGGCGAACCGGTGAACTTCACCGGGGGCTTCATGGCGTTATAGAGGCCCGCGTGCGGGTGGTCATACCGCTCGAAGAATCCCACCGCCTTAAGGTGCGGATCCTCCGGCAGGTCGTCCAGGCGCGAAGTCTTGACCACCGGAATGGACAGGGGCTTGAGCAGGTCGAGCCATTCCTGGGTGGTCTTGGTCTGGGTCACCTCGCCCACCAGGCCATAGAGCTCGTTGATGTGCTTGCCGCGCTGGGCATAGTCAGCAAAGCGCGGGTCCTTGCCGAAGGTTTCGGCCATACCGGCAGCGGCGAAAAACTGGTCCCACTGTTTGTCGGTATAGGGCAGGAGGCCGATATAGCCGTCCTTGGTCTGGTAGGGTTTGCGGTTGGGATTGGCCACCCGCTGATAGGCCCACTGGCCCGTGGGCGGCTCAAACGTATGGTCATAGAGGTGCTCGACCAGGGTGAAGCTGGTGACGCATTCCAGCATGGGCACTTCGATGAACTGCCCCTCCCCGGTTCGCTCGCGATGGAGCAGACCCGCTGTAATGGCCTGACACATGAACAGGCCCGAGACCTTGTCGGCCACCAGGGTCGGCAGGATGCGCGGGGTGGGATCGCCGTCCACCCGAGGCAGGAGGTCGGCCAGACCCGAGGCCGATTGGATTAGGTCGTCATAGGCCGGCTCACCCTCATAGGGCCCGTCCGAGCCATAGCCGGCGGCGTGAACATAGACCACATCCGGGCGGATGGCCTTGACGCTCTCATAGTCGAGACCCAAGCGCTTTAGGCCGTCATACCGGATCGAGACGGCAAAGACCTCGCAGGACTTGATCAGGGCCTCAAGGAAGGGCCGCGCTTCGGCTGCCCGCAGGTCCACCAGCACCGAACGCTTATTGCGGTTGATGGCCAGGAAGATGGGGCCCAGGTCCCGAGGGGCCCCCGGCGGCACATGGCCCGCCCAGCGCATGATGTCGCCGCCGTCCCCGCGCCCTGAGCCGGGATCTTCCAGCTTAATCACCTCCGCGCCCTGGTCGCCGAGCATTTGGGTGGCATAGGCACCGAACACCACGCTGGTCAGGTCCAGAATGCGAATTCCCGCCAGGGGGCCGGTCGCCTTGTCTGCAAGTTGTCTGGTTTCCGCCACGTCCACTCTCCCCACGGCCATAAGTCTCGTTATGATCACTTGGATAGATCGTGCAAGGCGGCGGAGGAAAGCCCTTGAATTTCGAACTCGCAGAAGAGCACCGGATGCTCAAGGACCTGGTGCAGAAGTTCGTCCGGGACGAGCTCATGCCCTTAGAAACCGCCGTCATGCAGCGGGAAGCCTCGGGTCAGGGCATTTATATCAATGCCGAAGAGCGGGCGAAGGTGGACTCTGTCTCGCAAAAGCTCGGCCTGTGGGGTCTGGATGCGCCGCAGGATGTGGGCGGTGCCGACCTGCCCCAGGTGGCGCTGATCGGGGTCAATGAGGCCATGGGCGCCACCGTGACCCCCTATACCCTGCCCCCGGATTCCCCCAATCTACGAATGCTCATGGCCACCGTGAACGAGCGCCAGAGGGAGGCTTATCTGGCCCCCTATGTGGCCGGCAAGACCATCAGCGCCATCGGCATTTCCGAGCCGGGTGCTGGAGCTGACCCTGCGGGCATGATGACCCGGGCTGTCCGCGATGGCGACGACTGGGTGATCAATGGCCGGAAGATCTGGACCAGCCGGGCCGCTGAAGCCGACTTTACCATCCTCATGGCCGTGACCGACAAGGAAAAGGGTTCACGAGGCGGAATCTCGGCCTTCCTCGTGGACGGCGACACCCCAGGCTTCAATGTTCTGCGACGCATTCCGATGATTGGCGGGGCCTTTACCTATGAGGTCGCCCTGGAAGACTGCCGGGTGCCGGACTGGAAATTGCTGGGGGTCGAGGGTCAGGGCTTTGCACCCATGCAGATCCGCCTTGGCACCCGGCGCCTGCAAATGGCCAGCTGGTGCATTGGTCTGGCCCAGAGGGCGCTGGACATGATGTGCGACTACGCCCCCCAGAGGGTTACCTTCGGCCAGCCCCTGTCCAATCGTCAGGCCATCCAGTGGTGGGCCGCCGACGCCGCCACCAAGATCCATGCCGCCCGGCTGATGGCCTATGACGCGGCTTGGAAGCTGGACCAGGGCCGCGATGTCCGCCAGGAGATTTCCATGGTCAAGGTGTTCGCCACCGAAATGGCCTGGGAGACGATTGATCACGCCATGCAGGCCTTCGGGGCTATGGGCATGACCAAGGAAATGCCGCTGCAGCTGATGGCCGCCAGCGTTCGCAATATGAGAATCTATGACGGGCCTTCTGAAGTCCACCGCATGGTGGTGGCCCGCAACCTGATGGGAACAAGCCGATGAGCCAGACCACCACCCAAAACATCACCATTTCCAAGTCCGGCCATGTGGCCACAGTCACCCTCGACCGACCGCCGAATAACCATGTCTCAGTTGAGTTGATGCGCGATCTGGCCGACGTGCTGGAAAACCTCGACGGCGACTCAGAAGTCCGGGCCGTGGTCTTGGCTTCGGCGGGCAAGGCCTTCTGCGCCGGGGCCGATCTGGTGTCGTCGGACGGCATAGCCCATAATGGCATGGGCGGGATTAACGCCCTTTATGATCAGGCTGTGAGGCTGTTCTCCATCGAGACTCCCATCATCGCCGCCGTTCAAGGCGCGGCTGTGGGTGCGGGTTTGGGCTTGGCCCTCGTGGCCGACTTCCGGGTTGCCGCGCCTGAGGCTCGATTCGCCGCCAACTTCGTCAAGCTGGGCTTCCATCCGGGTTTTGGCCTGACCCACACCCTGCCCCGGCTGATCGGCGAGCAGAGGGCCGCCCTCATGTTCCTCACCGGCCGCCGGGTGAAGGCCGAGGACGGTCTGGCCTGGGGTCTGGTGGACGAGGTGGTTCCCCTACATAAGTTATTGGAGGCCGCCCAGGCCCTGGCTGCGGAAATCGCCGAAAACGCCCCCCTGGCCGTGGTCGCCACGCGCAAAACCCTCCGCGGTGCCCTGGCCACCGCCGTGCGCAAACAGACCCATCACGAGCACGCCCAGCAGACCATTCTGCGAGCCACCGACGACTTCGCCGAGGGTGTGCGCTCAGTTCAAGAACGCCGACCGGGGAAGTTCACGGGACGGTAGTAGCCTTCCGCCGATCAATGCCTTAGCCTGATCTTAAACACAGGATTTCGGGAGACAGGCTATGGGCAAACGGCTTCGGACCGGCGTGGGGCTAACCTTGGCCTTGGGACTGGTTGCGGGAACAGCCCAGGCTGCGGCCCCAGATGTGGCGGCAACCTCGGGCGGGCCGGTCAAGGCCATCGCGCGGGGTGCCATGACCACCTATTTCGCCATTCCCTATGCCGCACCGCCCGTGGGCGACCTGCGTTGGCGGGCCCCGCAGCCGCCGGTCAAATGGACAACACCGCTGGCCAGGACCAAGTCGGGGGCCGCCTGTCTGCAGACCGGGGTTGAGTCCTTCCGCGCCGGTGGTGACAGTGAAGATTGCCTTTATCTCGACGTCCACCGTCCTACGGGCGATGGCCCCTTCCCAGTCATGGTCTGGATCCATGGGGGGGCCTTCACCAGCGGCAGCTCAGCCTTTTATGCCGACCCGTCCCCCTTGGTCAGCCAGGGTGTGATTGTTGTGGCGATGAATTACCGTCTCGGGGCCCTGGCTTTCTGGCCCATCCGGCCTTACGGGACGCCGACGGCAGTTCCGGTGATTACGGCATCATGGATCAGCAGGCCGCCCTGCATTGGGTTCAAGACAACATTGCCGGCTTCGGCGGCGACCCCAAGAATGTGACGATTTTCGGCGAGTCAGCTGGGGGGTTCAGCGTCCTGACCCACCTGGCCGCACCAGGCTCGGCGGGCCTGTTTGCCAAGGCGATTATCGAAAGCGGGGCCTATGGCGTTTCGAGTCAGCTGACTCAAGCTGAGCTGGAGGCCAAAAGCGCCCAGGCCCTGGCCAAGGTGCTGGAAGCCAAAGACGACGCACCCGCCACCTGCGACCCCGCCAAGGTCACCGCCGACTGCCTGCGCGCCCTGCCGGTCAGTCTGGTGCGCAGCCGGCTGATGAGCGCCTTCACCACCGCTGTGCCCAATATCATCCCTTCGGTGGACGGCAAGGTCCTGCCTCAGACGATCAAGACGATCTTTGCCGCAGGGGGCAATAACAAGGTCCCGGTGATCAACGGCTCGAACGAGAACGAAAATACCCTGTTTATCGCCCTGGGCGAACTGGCCGCCCGGTTCAAAGCCAAGCCGGTCAATTTCAACCCGGCTGACCGATCCTTCCTGATGAGCGTAGACACCTATGCCAAGGGTGCGGAGGCCCTGGCCAAGACCTCTGGTCTGTCGGTGGCGGACCTGACGACGACCTATTATCCGCTCAAGGCCTACGGGAAGGACGTCGCATTACAGCCAACCCTGGCGTCGGCTGCGGCGGGCACGGACAGCACATTTTCCTGCAATGGGCTCAATGTCTCGGCCCGGGTGGCGGCTCAAGGCTCGCCGGTCTGGATGTATGAATTCCGCGACCAGGGTGCCCCATCCTTGGTGGGCAATTTTGGTGGCAAATATGTGTTGAGTTTCAGCCAGGGTGCTGCCCACGCCTCTGAGCTGCCCTATCTGTTCAACATGATGGATATGGGGTCCGCAGACCGCAAGGCGCTGAAGGCGACGATGGCCACCTATTGGACCAATTTCGCGCGCAGCGGAAACCCCAATGGCAAGGGGGTCCCCACCTGGGTGGGATTCAAGTCGGGCAAGGTTCAGGCCCTGGATGTCCCCGGGGACGGCGGCGTCAAAGCCATGGCGGCGGCGGCATTCAAGGCGGAACACAAGTGTTCGACGGCTTGGGTAAAGCAGGTCTTCTGACCGACCAAGGGGATATTCCTGCCCGATCGGGGTCCGAAGAGGTCTAATTCAATGCGCCAAAGCCGGTTCCGGTAACGGGCCCCCAGCTATCGGACCCTGCCCCTGAGAAACATCAGGGGTGTGGACCTGATCCAGGCAAAGCAGGCTGACAATTCCGGCCTCGGTGGTCATCACCCCGGCCACAAAAGCATTTGACTGTTCAGAACCCACATCTGGGGCAGATTGAATAAGACCCTCGGTCACAGTCAGAATGTCGGATACGGCGTCGACAACCAGACCCATCTGCATGTCACCCACCTGGGCCACGACCACCACAGAAGAGGGGCCGGGGTTCGCGGGGCCCAGGCCCAGGCGTGCGCCCAGATCAATCACCGGCAGGACCGCCCCGCGCAGATTCATCATGCCCAAAACATGGGGCGGCGCATGAACCAGGGGGGTCGATGCTGTCCAGCCGCGAATTTCCCGCACCGCCATAATGTCGATGGCATAGAACTGATCGCCGATCCGCACGGAAATCATCTCTGCGCCAGCCGGGGGAATCCGTGACCTGTCCATTGGGAACCATCTGAAAGGTGAGCGTTGTGATCCCTTATCGCCTCAGAACATCCTCCAATCTCTTAACGCCGGGCCATTGGCCTGAGATTTTCAGGGATTTTAGTTGATCCCGACCACAGGGTTGAGGTGCGGCGCGTCCACGATCCGGCGACCGCCCAGGTGCTGATTGACGAAATCAGCCCTAATCTGCCTGAAATTGTCCTCTAAAGGTTGATTTTTACCCTCGGGGGGCTTCGCAATTCCGCGCAAAACCATTAGACGACCGCGCCATGATCCAACCGAAAAACTCGACCTTCAGCGACCGTCAGGCCGCGTCTGCCGCCGCCAAGAAAGCTCTCCTGGCGAAGCTCAAACCAAAGCCCACGGTCATCGACCCCCATATCGAGCAGCGAAAGGCTGAGCGGGAGCTTGAGCTGGAAATCCTGCGGGAAGAACGCCGCAAGGAAAGAGAAGCCCGCCGCATCGAAAACGAGAAGGCGGCTGCCATCCGTCGTGAGGAAGAACTGATCGATGCAGAAGCCCGCGAACTGGCCCTGCGCGCCGCCCAAAAAGCCGCCCGCGACGCCCGTTACGCCGCGCGCAAACAACGCCGGAAATAGGTCCGGTTCTTGAGCCTTCGGGACTTGATAAAAATGGTGCCGCCTAGGTGACTCGAACACCTGACCCCCGCATTACGAATGCGATGCTCTACCGGCTGAGCTAAGGCGGCCCTTGGGCGGAGGGGGTAAGCCCTCCAAAGCGGGCTCTTTAGACGCTCTTGGTCCGCTCGCCAAGCCGCGTCGCGCAGGAAGCCTTATGGATTTTGTCGGCTCATCCCGGGTGAGACCTTGTGGCAGGTCAGGGCGTCTGGTCGATCAGGTCCAGCAGACTTGCTTCAAGGGGCTTGGATGCGGCGGCTTTCCAGACCAGGGGGGTGCGGGCCAGGGGCTTTATGGCCTCCCGGGACAGTCCGGCCACGGCCAGTCCCGGCAAGGGGTGCTGCCGCACATGATCGGCCAGGACCTGCGCCGCCTTGGCCGAATGAATCAGCGCCATATCCATCTCAGCCATTTCGGCGATCTGACCGTCGGACAGATCTGTCGGGCAGGTGTCATAGATCGCCACCCCTCGGGCGGCGATGCCATGAGATTCAAGGGCCGCCACCAGATCACCGGCGGGCTCCAGGGCACCCGGATGCAGGACAATGCCGGTGATTTCCCGTCGACGCTCAACAATGCCCTGGGCCAGGATCGAAACATCCCTGTCCGATGACAAAACCCGGCGAAATCCTGCCGCCCTGGCGGCCTTGGCCGTGGCCGCCCCAACCGCAAAGACCCGGACCTGGCGCTCTGAGCTCAGATCGCAAAAGGCCCGCACGGCATTATTGCTGGTGAAGGCCAGGGCACCTACGCCGTTAAGATCAAGAGGTTCTGAGACCAGGGGCCGAACTTCAATAAGCGGTGCAACCCAGGGGTCATGGCCGCGCTCACGAACCTGGGCCGCCGTTTCGGTCGCTGCGGGCTCGGTCCGCGTGATCCAGATCCGCTTATGCCGGTTGGCCATATGTGATCCTAAGGAATTGGGGCCGCAAGCCGGTCCGCATTCTATTGTTTGCCGCGCTGAACGGGATTGGCGGTCGTCCTGTCTGCGCAAAATCCATCATCGGTGTGTCCTTGGACGGTTTTCATCCAAATTCATAGACCGCGGGCACCCTTTCCCATTAGCCGGGATCGCTTGAAGGGATAAAAAACGCTCTCATTCAAAAAGTTAGAGCGGTTCTCAATTATCAAAACACCCCTAGTCAGGCAGAATGATTAGGTCACCACCTTCGCCTAATACGGCGGCCCCGAGTTCAAGGCCCAGGGCGCGGGCAGCGGCTTCGGCATCGGTCCCGAGGACGGTCTCTCCCTCCCGGCGGAACCGGTGCCGCCCATCTGGGGACAGGGCTTCGACGATCAGATGGAGGACCTCGCCGGTTATCCGGGCATGGGCACCGATGGGGGTCTTGCACGACCCTTCCAGGGCACTCAAGGCCCCCCGCTCGGCGGCGATGGCCACGACCGTCGGCTCGTGGCGCAGGGCCAGGACCCAAGGGGCGTTCTGGTCTTCTACCCGGGTCTGGATGGCCAGAGCCCCTTGACCGGGGGCGGGTGGCACCTCCACGGGATCAATCAGGCTCTTAGGCAGATGACCCAAGCCCAGACGTTTCAGACCTGACAGGGCCAGCAATATGCCGTCCGCATCCCCGGCCGCCAGCTTGGCCAGGCGGGTGTCCACATTGCCGCGCAGCATCTGCACGTCGAGGTCAGGACGGCGATAAAGGCTTTGAGCCTGCCGCCGAAGCGAGGCTGTGCCCAGGCGTGCCCCCTGGGGTAGATCTTCCAGGCGCGCGACGCTGTGGCTGAGGAAGGCATCCCGGGGGTCCTCCCGCTCGGGAATGGCGGCGATCACCAGGCCGGGGGGACAGGCGGCCGGCATGTCCTTCAGGGAATGAATGGCACAGTCGATCTCTCCCGACAGCAGGGCGTCCTCAATCTCCTTGGTGAACAAGCCCTTGCCACCGATTTCCAGCAGGCGGCGGTCCTGAACCCGGTCTCCGGTCGTGGTGATGACGATCAGCGGTGCGACGCGCGCGACCGCCTCGGGCCCCGCCCCCAGGGCTGCGGCTATGGCCCGCTGCATATGGCCTGCCTGGGCCAGGGAAAGTTTGGAGCCTCGGGCCCCGATCCGGACTTGCGGTTGCGTGGGCACGGTTGGGAAGCTACCTCGGTGAGTTGAAGCCCTCGCCTGCTACAGGACCAGACCCGAAGTCGCAACCTGATGACGCCCCCAATAATGCCATTGACCCTGCTCGGGATTGAAACCAGTTGTGACGAAACAGCCGCTGCCGTGGTGCGTCGCCATGCGGACGGGCGGGTAGAGGTCCTGTCCTCAATCATTGCCTCGCAGATCGCCGAGCACGCCCCCTTCGGCGGGGTGGTGCCGGAAATCGCCGCCCGCGCCCATGTGGAAAGCATTGACAAGGTTGTCGCCCAGGCTCTGGACCGTGCGGGCCTGGGCTATCAGGACCTCTCCGGCGTGGCCGCGACAGCGGGTCCTGGCCTGATCGGCGGGGTCATGGTCGGTCTGGCTTTCGGCAAGGCCGTGGCCCTGGCGCGGGACCTGCCCCTAATCGCGGTCAATCATCTGGAAGGCCATGCCGTCTCGGCCCGGCTGACGGCGGATATTCCCTATCCCTTCCTGCTGCTGCTGGTGTCAGGCGGCCATTGCCAACTATTGTCGGTGGCAGGCGTCGGCCAGTGCCAGCGCATGGGCACCACCCGAGACGATGCCGCGGGGGAAGCCTTTGACAAGATCGCTAAGGGCCTGGGCCTGCCCTATCCCGGCGGTCCGGCCCTGGAAAATCTGGCCCGGACCGGAGATCCGGGGGCCTATGACCTGCCCCGGGTGCGGTTGGGCAAGGGTAATCTCGACTTCTCCTTTTCGGGCCTCAAGACCGCTGCCGCCCGGCACGCCGTCGCTGTGACCACCTCGGACCAGGCCGCCGACCTGGCCGCGGCAGCACAGGAGGCTATTGGTTGGCAACTGGCTGATCGTACCGCCCAGGCCATGGACCTGTACAAGCTGTCCCATCCCGGTACACCCCTGCGATTCGTGGTGGCCGGGGGGGTTGCCGCCAATGGGGCTATACGCAGCCGACTGACCCAAACGGCGGAAGATCACGGTTTTAGCTTCGACGCCCCGCCCCTGGTCTATTGCACAGACAATGCCGCCATGATCGCCCTGGCTGGAGCCGAGCGCCTGGCCCTGGGTCTGACCGACCCGTTGAGCACGGCGGCACGACCCAGATGGCCCCTGGATCTGGCCACCGCCAGCGCCAACCCCAGTCATCCCGCCGGTCGTAAGGGAGCCAAGGCATGAGACTGTCATCTGTCGGGGTGCTGGGGGGTGGAGCCTGGGGCACGGCGCTCGCCCTGGTCTGCGCCAGGGCCGGGCTGCAAACCCACCTCTGGGTGCGCGAGGTGGAGGTCCTCCAGGCCATTGTGGAGACGGGTCAGAACACGCCCTTCCTGCCCGGCATTGATCTGGGGAACCAAGTTACCGCTACAAACGACATGGCTGATCTGGCGACCTGCGGCATCTTGTTATGCGTGATCCCGGCCCAGCATCTGCGCGCAGGCCTCGCCGCCTTCGCACCGCATCTTCGTGACCGAACCCCGGTCCTGCTCTGCGCCAAGGGGGTGGAGCAGGGGTCGCTAAAGCTGATGACCCAGGTTTTGGCGGAGACCCTGCCCCAGGCGCGCGCCGCAGTGCTGTCAGGGCCGAGCTTTGCCCGGGAGGTGGCCCTGGGCCTGCCCACGGCTGTCACCTTGGCCTGTCCCGATGAAGATCTGGGCCGCCAGCTGGCCGCCGCCCTCGCCAGCCCCAGCTTCCGGCCCTATGTGGCGAGCGACATGGTTGGTGCTGAGATCGGCGGCTCGGTGAAGAATGTTCTGGCCATAGCCTGTGGTATTGTCGAAGGCCGAGGCCTGGGCCGCAGCGCCCACGCTGCTCTGATCACCCGGGGTTTTGCTGAAATGATCCGGCTGGCCGAAGCCCTGGGCGGCCGGGCTGAAACCGTCGCTGGGCTGTGTGGCTTAGGAGATCTTGTCCTCACCTGTTCCAGCCCTCAATCGCGCAATATGAGCGTCGGCCTGGCCCTGGGTCAGGGTCAGTCCCTGCAAACCGCCCTATCTGGCAAGCTGTCCGTGGCCGAAGGGGTCGCCTCGGCACCCGCTGTGCGCCAGTTGGCCCGCAAGCTGGGGGTCGAAACGCCGATTTGCGAGGCGGTCGCCGCTATACTGGCTGGTGAAGTCGACATTGATCAGGCCATTTCAGGCCTATTATCCCGTCCCTTGAAATTGGAACATTAGGAAGTCGAACATGGCCCTTTACGTCCTTGTCTGCCGCGATAAGCCAGATAGCCTCGACCTTCGCCTCGCCACACGGTCGGAGCACTTGGCCTATGCCGGGCGCTTTTCGGACAGGATGAAACTGGCCGGTCCCATTCTCGATGCGGCGGGCGATATGGCGGGCTCGCTACTGATCTTCGAGTTCGACAGTGCAGATCAGGCCTGGGCCTTCAACCGCAACGACCCCTACACCCAAGCGGGCCTGTTTGCCGATGTAGAGGTCTTTCCCTTCAAGGCGACCCTAGGTGCCCTGGCTTGATCCGGGACACCCCCGACAATCCAGCCCGGCCTGCGGCGGGAACCATGCTGTGCAGGCTCGAGGACCTGTCTGATCCGGGGGCCAAGGGTTTCCGGTTTCGCCAGGATAAGGCTCTGTTTGCGGGCTTCCTGGTGCGCCGGGGTCAGACCGTCACAGGCTATGTGGATTCCTGTCCGCACAACGGTTGGCCGCTGGCGGTGTTTGATGACCTCTATCTGACCCGAACCGGCGACCGTATTCTGTGCGCCGCCCATGGGGCTGTGTTCCGACCGGGCGATGGGGTGTGTGTCGGTGGCCCCTGTGCAGGCCAGAGCCTAACCCCCTGGACGATCACCATCGTTCAAGGTGAGGTGAGGACAACCTAGAGTGCGTTCCGATAAGTGGGAACCGGTTATCGGATCGAAACGCACTCTAACATCTCGAATTAGAGCCTGTTTTATCCCCCTAGACGTTTCCGTCTAAAGGGAACA
>NMUI01000199.1 GCA_002221445.1 Phenylobacterium zucineum
CGGGGGGCGGTCCCTTTTCTTTGCGCCATTGGCATGAAACTTGAGAGCGCCTATTGGACCGCCTAACACACCACGGGACGCAGCCTTATGGAAAACCACCCCCCAGAAGACGCTCAACGTCTGGCTCGCAATAAGCTGGTCGGTAGACTTATGATTCTGGGATTTGGCCTGCTGGTGCTGATCCAGGTGGCCCCTATGCTGATCCGAATGTTCCGGCACCTGCCCGCTTAGGGGCGCTTCCTTGTCGAGTGATCGACCTTGATCTACCTTCTGCCATAATGGGCATTGTTCGACAAAAATGAAATAAATTCAAATTTCTAAAAACCTGATCCAAGTTGTTTGAAGTGAATTCAGCTTTAGGAAAAAAGTCATGAGACTGACATCACCGCGTATAGCGCCGCTGGCGGATCAAGACCTGAATGCGGATCAGGCGGACATACTGGCTCCAATGTCGGCAACCGGACGGGTGCTTAATATCTTCCGAACCCTGGTCAATGCGCCCAAAGCCGCCAAGGGTTTCCTGGCTTGGGGAAATTATGTCTTGTCACGCCGAAATGATCTGCCGGCCCGCGACCGGGAGATTGTCATTCTGCGGATCGGGTATCTGTGTAAATCCGGTTATGAGTGGACTCAGCATGTGGCCATCGGAAAACGCGACGGCCTCACCGACGACGACATAGCCCGTATCAAAATCGGCGCAGATGCCTCGGCTTGGAGCGCTTCAGACAAGGCCCTGCTGCAGGCCGCTGACGAACTCCACAAGGACCAATTCATTACAACGCCGACCTGGAATGCCCTCAAGGCGCACTTCACGGACAAGCAGTGCATGGATGTGGTCTTCACCGCTGGTCAATACACCCAGGTCTGCATGATCCTGAACAGCTTTGGCGTCCAGCTTGATGAAGGCCAGGTGCTGGACCCCGATTTGCAAGGGTTCTGACGCCTCCGAGCGGTCACCCCTGGATTGGGGGAGCCCATCAAACTCATACGATTATTTCGGCGGTAACCGCTTCTGGGCCAGGGCAGCGCAGGTCGCCGTGCCGATCGGGCCGTCACGGTCATAGAGCCAGCATTCCCCGATCGCCACACCCGCTGTGGCCTGATGATTTACCGACTGAAATCCGACCCAATCCCCCACAAGTGCGCGGTGCAGGTAAACCGAAACATCGGTGTTGATATAGGCCAAGCCCTTATCCTGCGAGGCATTGGCAAAGGGACTGCAAAAATCCGCCGCGACGGCAACGCGCTGAAACGGAGTCAGTGGTGAACCGGCCACCAGATCGCGGACCTCGCTCATCCATATCTTACGCGGTCCCGGATCCCCGAACCCGCCCGCGATCTGCCGCGTCGCCCACATACCGCCCATGGGTGAGCGGGTGATCGGCATAGGCTCTATGGTTTCGGGCATGGGCGCATCCCAGGTCTTCGGGCTCCAGACCACGCCGTCAGGATTTTCGGTCCGACGCAGAAACTGGCAACTGGCCTTGGCCATGCTGACTCCGCCAGAGATGAATTCGGCTTCGGTCATCCGAATTCGACCGCCTTCCCGGATTAGGGTCGTGCGAATTTCGACCGGATCAAATCCAGGTAATTTATACATATCCACGGTCAGCCGGGCTGGCGTAAAGTCATCACTCCCGAAGGCCTCCTCAAGCCCATGCCCTAAAAGACCGATGACCACGCGACCATGCAGGGATCGATTGCCCCACGGACCGCGCCCCGATTCCTGCGGGATGTAATAACTCCCGTCCCGAACGTAAAAAGGTTGGTTTTCCATCGCCCGATACATGCCGGAATTTCGAACCTTCTCGAGTCGCCCTTGACCTTGATCAAGGCACGCCGGCCATGCGGGCCGACACTTCCTCCAGATTTAACACAATGCAGGAGGCCCCCATGGCGGACCTAAAATTGGGTGAGATTTCAATTTGCGGCGACGAAGCCGAGGCGATCTTTGGTCGAACCTTCGATCATCCGCCCCAGGCCGTTTGGGCGGCCTTGACCCAGTCCGACCTGCTGGCTCAGTGGCTGGCCCCGGGGAAGATTGAGCTCTTTCTCGGCGGACACGTGAACCTCGACTTCGGCGATAGCGGTATCGTCATCTATAGTCAGGTTTCGGCTTATTCGCCGGGGCGGCTGTTGGAGTATTCTTGGAGCGGTTCTGGCGACACGCTTCGGCCGCTTCGCTGGGAAGTCGCGGCGGTAGAGGGCGGGACGCACCTATCTCTCACCCTGACCATGCCCGCCAGCGAAGATGTCGCCCGGTCGTGCGCCGGTTGGGAGGCCCATCTGGAAATGTTGGCCGCCACCTTGGAAGGTGTATCCATCAAGTTTCCCTTCGAACACTTCAAGGCCGCCCGCGAAGCCTACAGGGTTAAGATGGGTCTTGTGGTCGCCTAATCCCAGCATCAGAGGGAAAGGTCGGGATCTAACTCGGCTGATCATCAAGGCTGCGCGGTTGCTGCATCACCTTGCCGGTAGATAACGCCCCCTTTCATGACGAATGGCGCATGGCGGAGCAGGCTGATGTCCCTCAGCGGATCGCCGTTTACGGCAACGAGGTCGGCAAAATGTCCCGGCACCACGGCACCTATGCGGTCTGAGGCACCGATTAGCTCTGCGGCATTGCGGGTTGCCGCCAAGATCACGTCCATTGGCGACATACCTGCGGTCGTTAGTAGGGAGAATTCCAGGGTGTGATCCCCCTGCCCCAAATCGGTCCCATAGGCGATCTTGACACCTGACTTTAGAGCGCGGGGCATGTTCTGCTTGGGTAGAAGGTCATTGGCCAGCTCCTTCTGCGCTGTGCCCGGTGTCAGCAGTTCCGGGTGCTCCCGGGCTGCCCGATAGAAGACATCGAATACAGTCAGGGTCGGGACTAGATAGGTTCCCTGCGCCCGCATCAGGGCAAAGGTCTGGTCTGAGGCGAAGGAACCGTGCTCGACGGAATCTACCCCAGCACGCACGGCCGCTTCGATAGCCCCCGCCGGATATATGTGGGCCGCGACCTTCATGCCCAGGCCATGGGCCGTCTCAACCGCTGTCTGCATTTCGGCATCGGTCATGAGCTGCTGGCGGGGATCGTCACCGGTAGAGGCGATCCCGCCGGAGGGCATGATCTTGATAAGGTCAGCACCCCGGCGCTTGTGCTCCCGAACGCGGAGGCGCGCCTGCTCAGGTGTATCGACAATCCCTTGCTCCCAGCCCGGATGGTAGAGATCGGGGTCAAGGCCGCTGCGGGGGTCGCCATGCCCTGCGGTCGGCCCAAGGGCTTCCAGCGCCACCCAGAGACGCGGCCCGGAAATCTTCCCGGCATTGATCGCGTTGCGAACGGCAACACTGTCATCTGAACCGCCAACATCTCGGGCGCTGGTAAAGCCCTGCTGAAGCATGGCCCTGGCGTAAACCGCATCATCAAATGCCCGATCCAAGGCCGAGTGAGTCACCCAGTCCTCTGTGGCATTGGTAGTGCTGGGCAGCTTGGCACCGATATGGATGTGAACATCGATGAATCCGGGCAGCACCGTCGCCTTTGAAAGATCGACGACCCGATAGTCCTTGGGGGTCGTAAACCCATCAACCACCCGCGTAATCTTGTCTTCCTCGACCAGGATGGAAACGGAATGACGCGGTACGGCACCGGACCCATCAATCAAGGTCCCGGCATGAACCACCAAATTCTCAGCTTTGGCGGTAGAAACCGCCAGGGCCAAAGAGGCCACAGTCAGAGCTTTCAGCATCAAAACGGCTTTCAAAAGAATTGGGCCAGGTTGCGCCGGATACGGTCGTGAATCACCTCTCCGGTCGGGGGTAAATCAAAGATCCGCCCGGTCAGGGTTTCGTAAGCCGATATATAAACCTTGGAGGTTTCGGCGATCAGTTCGGCCGGAATTTCAGGAATAGGGTCTTTGTAAGGGTTACAGCGGTCCGCGACCCAGCTGCGGACGAAATCCTTGTCAAAGCTGGGGGGGCGGGTCCCGTCGGCTAAGGCCTGCGGATAGGAGTCGGCAAACCAGTAACGACTGGAATCCGGTGTGTGGATTTCGTCAGCCAAGACCACACGGCCATCCCGATCCAGCCCGAATTCATATTTCGTATCGACCAGGATCAGGCCCCGCTCCGCGGCAAGGTCTCGCCCTCGTGCAAACAGGGCCAGGGCATAGGCGGACATGGTTTCCCACTGCGCCGGGGTCACCAATCCCTGGTCCAAGATCTGCCGGGGGGACAGGGGCTCATCATGACCCCCATCAACCGCCTTTGAGGTGGGGGTCAAAATCGGCTCTGGTAATTTGGCATTATCTCTTAGGCCCTCGGGTAGACATAAGCCGTACATATCCCGACGCCCTTGTTTATAAAGGGTCAGAACCGAGGTCCCGGTGGTACCAGCCAGATAGTCTCGGACTACCATTTCCACAGGTAGTATGTCCAACCTTTGACCGACCACAACATTGGGGTCCGGATAGCTAAGCACATGATTGGGGCAGATGTCGGCGGTCTGTTCGAACCAGTACCGCGCGGTTTGGGTCAGGACCTGGCCCTTGAATGGGATCGCCGCCAGGACCCGGTCAAAGGCGGATAGTCGATCTGACGCCACAATAATCCGTCGCCCGTCGGGGAGATCGTAATTATCCCGGACCTTCCCATGATAAGGATTGGGCAATTCCGGCAGATCAATTTCGGTGAGAGCTTGTCCCGCCTTGAAAACCGTCATTGCACAACCCCGAAAACTTATTTGAAGTTAGGCTTTGCCGCGAAGACAAACCGTCGTCCAGTTCGTATGCTGTCTGCAGAAGGAGATTTCCCATGAACCGCACTGCCCTTTTAGCAACATTTGCTGTGTCGATCGCCGCTGCGACCTCTGCCGTGGCAGGCCTTGCACCCGGTGCCAAGGCACCAGATTTCACCGCTCCGGCCTATCTGGCGGGTAAGCCCTTCACCTTCAACATGACCGAAGCCCGTAAAAAGGGGCCCGTGGTTCTCTATTTCTTCCCGTCCGCGCACACCAAGGGCTGTAATCTGGAAGCCCACCTGTCTCCGAAGCCGCAGAAGACTTCAAGGCACAGGGTGCGACCCTGATCGGCGTCACGGCGGGCAAGGTCAATGAACTGGCAGCCTTTTCCGCTGAGACCGAACACTGCGGCGGCAAGTTCCCCGTCGCCGCCGATACCGGTGCCGCCATTGCAAAGTCCTATGACTCATCGCTGAAAATGGCGGGCGTGACCCTGCCCATGGCCCTGTCGGCCCGGACATCCTATGTCATCGCCCCGGACGGCACGGTGATCTCGACCTACGACAATCTGGCGGCCGATGACCACGTCAATCAGACCATGAGCAGCCTCAAGGCTTGGCGCGCCAAACATCCCCGGAAATAGTCCAACGCGGTGGCGGAGGGGTAGCCGCCCTTCCGCCTTGATCCTTATTTCTGGATGGCCAAAGCCTTGCCGCCATGACCGGCTCAATCTGCTTGGTCAGGGTAACCATCATGTCAGCGGCTGCCTCGTTGGTGGCGTCGAGAACTTTTTGGGGTAATGCCGGGTCTTTTCCGTCTCCCTTTGGCAGGCTCGCCAAGATGGCCGGACCCATGGATCGCATGGCGTCGGCATAGGTCTTATCAATATGGATTAGCTCAATATATCGATGAGCCAGCGTCAGCTGTGCTGGGGTCGGTAACGTGCTCGACTCTGCGGCAGAGGACCCGGTCGCGGTAGCACTGAGGGCTAGGATAAAGCCAAGGATCAGAGCTGAAAACTTCATGACTGCCACCGAGGATTGAAGTTCGGAGCCGTGCTGGCCTTAATTTGCGGCAAAGACAATGTCCAAGCCCTTGCCACCTAGCCGGTTTTCCCCTATCTGCCGCGCTCTTCTAAGGAAGGCGGTCTTGCGCACGGAATGTCAAAGGATCGGGAGCATCCCGGTCGCCTCGTGCAGGATCCATCGCAATTGCCGGTTACCCGCCGTCGCCTGCGCCGCCTCCCACAAGGGAAAAGGACACTATGGCGCTCTACGAGCACGTTGTTATTTCGCGGCAGGACATCTCGCCGCAACAAGCTGAAGCCCTCAACGATACGATCAAGGCGCTCATTGAAGACCTGGGCGGTTCCGTCGCCAAGATCGAATACTGGGGCCTTCGTAATCTCACCTATCGCATTAAAAAGAACCGCAAGGGTCACTATTCCCTGCTGGCTCTGGATGCGCCGGCACCAGCCGTCAAGGAGTTGGAGCGCCAATTGTCGATCAATGAAGATGTGCTGCGCTATATGACCATCCGCGTTGAGGAACTCGACCTGGAACTGTCTCCGGTGCTCGCCCGTCGCGACCGTGATCGTGAGCGCGAACCGCGCCGCGAAGAAATGTACTAGGAGGGCTCACAATGACCGACGAAACCTCCAATACACCGTCTGCAGCCGGGGCTCGCCGCCCGTTCTTCCGCCGTCGCAAGGTTTGCCCGTTCTCGGGGACCGGCGCACCGAAGATCGATTACAAGGACGTCAAACTCCTGCAGCGCTATATCTCCGAGCGCGGCAAGATTGTGCCGTCACGCATCACCGCCGTTTCGGCTAAGAAGCAACGTGAACTGGCCAAAGCCATCAAACGCGCCCGCTTCCTGGCCCTGCTGCCCTACGTTGTGAAGTAAGGGGCCAGAGAACCATGAAAGTCATTCTGCTCGAACGCGTGGAAGGCCGCGGCGTCCTTGGGGACGTTGTGACCGTGAAGGACGGCTATGCCCGTAACTTCCTCCTGCCCCGCCACAAGGCCCTCCGGGCCAATGCCGCCAACCTTAAGGTTTTTGAAGCCCAACGGGCTGACATTGAGGCACGCAACCTCAAGACCAAGGAACAAGCCCGCAAGTCGGGTGAAAAGCTCGACGGAACCAGCTACATCCTGATCCGCCAAGCTGGTGAAAGTGGCCAACTCTACGGTTCGGTCACTGGTCGCGACGTATCCGACGCCGTTAACGCGGAGGGGGCAAGGTCGAACGGTCGATGGTCGTTCTCGACAAGCCGATCAAGACCCTGGGTCTGCATGAAGTTAAGGTGCGTCTGCACGCCGAAGTCACGGTCACGGTAACCTTGAATATCGCGCGTAGTCAGGACGAAGCCGAACGCCAGGCGCGCGGTGAAAACGTCATCGATTCGCAATTCGAAGAAGATCGTCTGGCGGCTGAAGAAGCGGCTCAAGACATGCTCGCCGGCGGTGCTGGCAGCCATGAAGGCGACTATTCAGAAGCCTAAAGGCGTCTGATAAAGGATTTATCGAGAAGGCGCGGGGGAAACTTCCGCGCCTTTTTCGTTGGATAATTGCAAGGCTCAATTGAAAAACGCTGCAATTTTCGGCGAATTGACACACAACTCATCAGCAGATGACGTCTTTCTCAGCACTGTTGCATATATGTCATTTCCGTGACCCTGCCGAGGCCCTACCCTGCGCGGGTAATCTGAGTGTTCGGGTGATTGCCCTGACCAGACCGGGAAAAACGAAATAATGACTTATCGCACACTTCTTCTCATGGCCGCCTCAGCCGCATCTCTGATGGCAGGACAAGCCGCCGCAGCTGACGTCGCCAAACCGAGTTCTGAAGTTGAAGAGCTTGTCGTCACAGGCACACGCGCTGAAGGCCGCACCCGCCTGGAAAGCCTCGCGCCAGTGGATGTAATTTCAACTGAGTCCCTGGCCCGCCAGGGCACCACCGAAATGGCCGCCGCCCTGGCGACCGTCGCGCCGTCTTTGGACTTCCCCCGTCCGGCCATCACCGACGGCACTGACAGTGTCCGCCCGGCCACCCTGCGTGGCCTGGCCCCAGACCAGACCCTGGTTCTGATCAACGGCATGCGTCGCCATGCCTCGGCCCTGGTGAATGTCAATGGTTCGATCGGTCGCGGCTCTGCGGCCGTTGACCTGAACGCCATACCGACCGTCGCTATCGACAAGGTTGAAGTTCTTCGGGACGGGGCATCCGCCCAGTATGGATCTGACGCGATTGCCGGCGTTATCAACATGCACCTGCGTGAGGCCCGCGAAGGCGGCAGTGTTTCCACCACCTTCGGCAATTACGACACGGACGTGAAGACCGCCCGTAATGTGGCCGGACGCCACAAGACGGATGGTCCGACCTTCACGGTGTCCGGCTGGCAGGGCCTGCACCTGGGTGCTGATGGCTTCCTGACTCTGAGCGGTGAATATCGCTTCCGTAACCCGACCAGCCGGGGCGATCTCGACCCCCGTGTTTCACCGTCAAAGGTGACGTCCCGCTACGGCGATCCGCAGTCTAAGGACCTCAGCTTCTACGCCAATGCAGGCCGGCCGGTGAATGAGGTTTGGAGCCTCTACGGGTTTGCCGGGTATCAGAATCGCAAGACCGATAGCGCCGCTAACCCGCGCCTTGCCACCAATGCGAACAATGTCGCCTCCATCTGGCCAGGCGGCTTCCTGCCGCTGATCACCACCGACATCGACGATATGACGGCGTCCGGAGGTGCCAAAGGTGAAATTGGCGGATTCAAGGTCGATGCGGGCCTCGTCTACGGCTATAACAAGGTTCACTACGGTGTGCGGGATTCCGTGAATGCCTCCATGGGTACAGCCTCGCCCACGGTATTCGATGCCGGCACCATGCAGTACGACCAAACCGTCGCCCAGATCGACGCCTCCAAGCCCCTGGAACTGGGTTTCGCAAAACCCGCCAACCTCGCCTTTGGTGTCGAATACCGCAGAGAACACTATCAAATCGGTCGCGGTGACCTGGCCTCCTATGTGTTCGGCGGCGTCGCTGGTAAGGCGGCCGGGGCTCAGGGCTTCCCAGGCTTCAAGCCGAGCAACGAGGTCAGCAAAGATCGCCACTCCGAAGCGCTCTATGTTGAGTTGGACTCGCAGATCACCGAAAAATTCGATGTGGATGCAGCCGCTCGCTACGAAAACTTCTCGGACTTCGGATCGACCGTCACCGGCAAGGTTTCGGCGCGTTATGACTTCGCTGATGGCTTTGCCCTTCGCGGAACGGTGGCAAGCGGCTTCAGGGCCCCTGCCCTCCAGCAGCAGTATTTCACGGCGACCTCGACCAACTTTATCACCATCGCCGGCGTGAGTACTCCGGTTGAGGTCGGCACCTTCCCAGCGACAAGTGCCACGGCCAAGGCCCTCGGCGGTAAACCCCTGGAGCCGGAAAAATCCACCAACTACTCCCTGGGCGCAGTCTACCATCAGGGCGCGTTTGAAGTGACGGTTGACGCCTATCAAATCAAAATCGACAATCGGATCGTGCTGTCGGAAAACATCCAGGGTTCACCCACCGGGTCGGCCACAGCCGTCGCTATCTTTAACCTGATCAACCCTCCGGGCTCCGGGGCAGGTCTGGGAGCTGCGCGCTTCTTCATCAATGGCGTCAACACCGAAACCAAGGGTCTCGATATTGTCGCGCGTTATCATTGGGACACGGAGTCCCTGGGCCGGTTCGACCTGACCGGTGCTGCGAACTTTAACAAGACCCGGGTCACTAAGGTTCCGACCACCTCGGTCCTTTCGGGCCTGCCCGTGCCACCGATCCTCTTTGACCGGGCCAATCGCCTGACCTTTGAAAAGGGCACACCCACCGACAAGTTTGTGGCCAGTGTCGATTGGAGTCTCAATGATTGGGGCGCGACCGCCAAAGTCTCGCGCTATGGCGACGTTCTGGTACCCAACAATGCGACCTCGACGCTGGATTACCATGTGGGGACCCACAGCGTCCTGGACCTGGAGGGTCGCTACAAGACCCCGATCGGTATCGGTATCGCCTTGGGCGTGAACAATGCCTTGGATGAATATCCAAACCCGACTCCGACCAACGTCAATACCAATGGCCCGGTCGGCTTCCCCGGCTTCTCACCCTTCGGCTTTAACGGTCGCTATTATTACGGACGTCTGACCTACAACTGGTAGGTTTCCGGCGGCGCGGACTCTGTTTTTGGTTCGCGCCGCCTTTTTTATCGTTTCCCGAGGTTCTCCACAGGCTAAGTTAAATCCTGTTGGAAACTTGATTCCGCCCATTAAGACGCACTGCCTGATCGCGCCGTATCGTCTATCCTGAGGCCATGGCAATCGTCCCGGCTCTTGATCTCGTCCCTGCGCACAACGACACAGCGATCCCTCACGCCCCGGCTAATGTCGAGGCTGAGCAAGCCCTGCTCGGTACGGTTCTCTATGACAATGCCGCGTTCGAGCGGATCGGCGACTATCTCCAAGCCCGCCACTTCTATGAACCGTTTCACCAGCGGCTCTATTCGGTCATCGAAACTCACATCCGGAAGGGGCAACTGGCCGAGCCGATCCTACTGGCCGAGCAATTCAGCCGCGATCCGGCCTCGAGGAACTGGGCGGCGTTCGTTATCTCGCAGATCTGATCGACCGCGCACCCCCTGCTGCCAATGCCGCCGACTACGCCCGGGCTATTTATGAACTTGCCATCCGCCGTGATCTTATTCGCATCGGCGGCGACATCAGCGTTTCTGCAGCGTCACCCGACCCCGACATGTCCGCGAGGGATCAGATCGAAGCGGCGGAGGCTCAACTCTACGCCCTGGCGGAAACGGGAACGGTCAATCAGGGCTTCATCCCGTTTGCAGACGCCCTTCATGGTGCGGTCGCCATGGCTGCCGAGGCCCATAGCCGCGACGGCGGTCTTGCCGGAATTTCCACAGGCCTCATCGACCTTGACCAGAAAATCGGCGGCCTGCATCCCTCTGACTTGATCATTCTTGCAGCCCGCCCATCCATGGGCAAGACCTCGATGGCCTGCAACATCGCCTTCGACATTGCCAAACACTATGCCTGGGAACCACAACCGGACGGCTCCAAGAAGCGGGTGGCGGGCGGTGTGGTCGCCTTTTTCTCTCTGGAAATGTCCGCCGAACAATTGGCGATGCGCCTCCTGGCGGAGGTGTCTGGGGTTTCCAGTGACCGCCTGCGCAAGGGCGAGATTGATGCCGTTGAGTTCGGGCGTATTCGGGATGCTGCCCTCGAAATCCAGGAAGCGCCCCTTTACATTGACGCCACCGGCGGTCTTTCCATGGCCAAGCTCGCGGCCCGGGCCCGGAGGTTAAAGCGCCAGCATGGGCTGGATGTGATCTTTGTAGACTATTTACAACTGGTCACCAGCGGTGACGGACGCTCTGACAATCGCGTTCAAGAAGTCTCGATGATTACTCAAAGCCTCAAGGCCCTGGCCAAAGAGCTTGCCGTTCCGGTGATCGCCCTGTCGCAGTTGTCCCGTCAGGTGGAAAATCGCGAAGACAAAAAACCTCAGCTATCCGACCTGCGGGAGTCCGGCTCGATTGAGCAAGATGCGGACATGGTTATGTTCATCTATCGGGAGAGCTATTATCTCAGCCGGATGGAACCTCGGGTGGGCACCCAGGAACACCTAACCTGGCAGGAACAGATGGATCAGGTCGCCGGCCAGGCTGACATCATCATCGGCAAACAGCGCCACGGACCCATTGGTAACGTAAAACTGGCCTTCAACGAGGAGATCACCAAGTTCGGCAACCTCGCCCAGGATGCCAAACGTTACGATGTCCGCTGAGGGATTGGGATGACCCCGATCGCGGCACGCTTGACCATTGATCTCAAGGCCTTGGCGGCGAACTATCAGACCTTGCGCCAGATCGCGGGCGGGGTTGAAGCGGCCCCCGTCGTCAAGGCCGATGGTTATGGCCTTGGGGCAGGCCTCATCGCCGAACGGCTCTGGCGTGAAGGTGCCCGGCGGTTTTTCGTCGCAAGATTGTCGGAAGGGGTCGCCCTCCGACACACCATGGGGCCTAACCGCCCAGCGGTTATCTATGTCCTCGATGGTTATATACCCGGCACCGGTGGGACGATTATTGACGCCGCCCTCACCCCGGTTATCAACAGCCAAGCGCAGATTCAGGAAGTCAGAGCATGGGCAAAAGCCCTGCCTTACCCGCTGCCGGTCGCCCTTCAGGTGGACACGGGAATGAACCGGCAGGGCTTGGTGCCGGAGCATCTTGTCGAACTGGCCCAGCGACCAGAGGACATGGCAGGCTTAGATCTGCGACTGATCATGAGCCATCTGGGATCATCCACGCGGCCCTCCGACCCAAGATCAGCTGATCAGCTGTCCCGTTTTCGTCCGCTTCGTGCGCTCTTCCCGGAAACACCAGCCAGTCTAGCCGCCTCTGCGGGTATTTTTCTAGGCTCAGATTACCATTTCGATCTTGTCCGCCCGGGTATCAGCCTGTTCGGCGGCGGCCCGGAGGAAAAGCCTGATCCCCGGCTAAAAGCCGTTGCCACCTTTGAAGCCCCGATTTGTGATGTCCGCGCCGTCGCTATGGGCGAGACGGTGGGCTATGGCAGCGGGACAGTTTTGCAAAAGCCGACCCGGCTGGCAGTGATCGCAGCGGGCTATGCCGACGGCCTGTTACGGATGTCGAAGGGCCGAGGCAGGGCATGGTTCAAGGGAGCCTTACGGCCGATTGTTTCGGTGACCATGGATCTGACCTCTATAGACATCGGAAATACCCCGGCCGCGCCCGGCGAGTGGGTTGAGCTGATAGGTCCCAATGCTCACATCGATAACCTTGCCGCCGCGGCAGGATCGGTGGCTCACGAGTGTCTTGTCCGGCTCAGCACCCGGGCCGACCGGGTTGTCATCGGCGAGAGATAGACCGCCTGAAAATTCGGCGTGCGCGAAGACCGCCGATTTGTGCAAAAATATCGTCTCGGGGCTGGTCCCGATTGAGGAGAATCCATGGCCCGCGACGGTGCCGTCTATATCTGCCAGTCCTGCGGCTCAGCTCAGTCGAAATGGGCCGGGCAGTGCCCGGCCTGCGGCAACTGGAACACACTGGTCGAAGAGGTTCAGTCCCGACCACCGGGGGCCTTAGCCCCGACCAGGGCGGCCAAGACCCGGGGGCTCATCTTCCAGGGACTGGAGTCAGAAACCCCTGCCCCGTCGCGTATTGCCACCGGTCTCGACGAATTTGACCGGGTCTGTGGCGGCGGCGTTGTGCCGGGCTCGGCCCTTTTGGTCGGCGGCGATCCGGGGGTCGGCAAATCCACCCTATTGCTACAGGTGGTGGGATCGGCCTCCCGGCGCGGTGCAGTCTGTGCCTATATTTCCGGAGAGGAAGCGGTGGAGCAAATTCGCGGTCGCGCACAACGGATGGGGCTGGCCGATGCCCCCGTTCGACTGGCGGCCGAGACCAGCCTGCGGGACATTCTTGATGGACTGAAGCGTGATCGGTTCGACCTCGTGGTGATCGATTCGATCCAGACCATGTGGAGTGATGCCCATGAAGCGGCCCCCGGTTCGGTCACCCAGGTCCGCGCCGCCGCCGGCGAACTTGTCCGACTTGCCAAGAAGCAGGGGGTCGCCGTCATCTTGGTCGGTCACGTAACCAAGGAGGGGACCATTGCAGGCCCCCGCGTTATTGAGCACATGGTTGATGCCGTTCTGGCCTTCGAAGGCGAGCGCGGCTATCCTTTCCGGGTATTGCGTGGGGTTAAGAACCGCTTTGGCGCGACCGACGAAATCGGTGTTTTCGAAATGGGGGATTCAGGGCTGAATGAGGTCCGCAATCCTTCCGCCCTGTTTCTCGACACCTCTGGCGAAAGGGCCGCCGGGGCGGCGGTTTTCGCAGGGATTGAGGGCAGCCGTCCGGTCCTGGTCGAGTTTCAGGCCCTAGTGGCTCCTTCTGCTTATGGAACCCCCCGTCGGGCGGTTGTGGGTTGGGACTCCGGGCGTCTTGCCATGGTCCTGGCTGTCCTGGAAGCGCGCTGCGGCGTTAGCCTGGGCAATCGTGACGTCTATTTGAATGTGGCAGGCGGCTTGCGGATTAATGAACCAGCTGCCGATCTCGCCGCTGCGGCGGCGTTGGCCTCGTCCGCCCTGGACGTCGCACTCCCCCAGGACTGCGTGGTCTTTGGTGAGATCAGTCTTTCGGGTGACATTCGCGGGGTCAGCCGCATGGACTCTCGTCTCAAGGAAGCCGCCAAGCTGGGCTTTAAGCAAGCGCTAGGGCCTTCAGACCTAGATGGAGGTCCCTTGAAAATGTCGGGCGTGAAACGGTTGGCTGAGGCCATAGCGCGCATCGGCGGAGGCGACTGGACCTAGATACTATGACGGCATTCGACATCATCGTGCTCGGCGTCCTGATGGTCTCGGCAGCGATCGGCTTCTATCAGGGTGCCGTGCGTGAAATGGTATCGTCCGTTTCGTTTCTTGCGGCCGCCGTTGCGGCGGTCTACGGCCTGCGGTTCTCGGCTCCCCTCCTACAAGGTATAATCCATCCCGATTGGCTTGGAACGGCTTGTGCCCTGATTTTGACCTTCATTGCGGTATTTACGGTCTTGAGACTCCTGGGGGCGAGCCTCAGCCAGAGCATCCACGACATGCCGGGTCTAGGGGCGCTTGATCGATCCGTAGGATTAGGTTTCGGCCTGCTCAGGGCCTTTATTTTTCTCGGAGCTTGTAATCTGGCCTTCAATGCGGCGACACCCGCCGGCCTGAGACCGTCCTGGTTGGCGCAGTCCAAGCTCTATCCGCTTACCGAAATGGCGGGGGCCGTCCTGAAGACCCTTGCCCCGCAGGGGATGGATGCCGCAGGACGAATGGCCCCGGCTCTTAAACAAACCATTCTTACAGGGTCGATGAACCCAAAACGTGACACTGAGAGCCGCTCGGGCTATGACCCCGGCTCGCGTGGCGGAACCGACGATATGGTGGAGAAAGCCCGATGATGACCCCGCCGGACCGTTGGTCTCCCCGAGATCCGGATGACGACGCTCCGCGATTGGAGTGCGGCGTCTTTGGAGTATTCGACATTGCGGAGGCGTCTGTCCTCACAGCGCTGGGACTCCACGCCTTGCAGCATCGCGGTCAGGAAGCCTGTGGAATTGTCAGCTTTGACGGTCAAGGTTTCCATACCGAGCGGCACATGGGGTATGTCGGCGATGCCTTTGCGGGTAATGATCTCAGCAGCCGACTACCCGGACACTCTGCCATCGGCCATACCCGATACTCGACTGCGGGTGGCAGTTTTATTCGTAATGTCCAGCCGATGTTCGCCGATCTTGATCAGGGCGGCGTGGCCATTGCGCACAACGGCAACCTGACCAATTTCCTGACCCTGCGTCAGCAATTGGTAGCCGAGGGCAGCATCTTCCAATCCACATCGGACTCGGAAGTGATTTTGCATCTGCTGGCCCGATCACGTCACACCAAGCTTGTAGACCGGTTCATCAACGCCATCAGCCAGATCGAGGGCGGCTATGCCCTGATCGCCCTGACCAATAAGAAACTCATCGGTATCCGTGACCCCCTCGGGATTCGCCCGCTGGTGTTGGGCGACCTGGACGGAAAGGCGGTTCTGGCCTCCGAAACCTGCGCGCTGGATATTATCGGTGCCCGCTTCGTCCGGGATATTGAACACGGCGAGATGGTGATCATTGATCACAACGGTATTGAAAGTCTGCGTCCATTCCCTGCGGCCAAGGCTCGACCTTGTATTTGGGAATATGTGTACTTTGCGCGACCTGACTCTGTGGTGAACGGGCGCTCTGTTTACGAGGTGCGTAAGCGCATGGGGCGACGCCTGGCTCAGGAATGCCACGCCCCTGTAGACGTTATTGTTCCGGTACCCGATTCCGGGGTGCCTTCAGCCCTCGGCTATGCTCAGGAGACCGGCGTTCCGTTCGAAATGGGCATAATCCGCAATCACTATGTGGGGCGAACCTTTATCCTGCCCACCCAAGGGGCCCGGGATATGGGGGTTCGAATGAAGCTCTCCCCCAATAGGGCCGTCCTCGCCGGTAAGCGCGTCATGCTGATTGACGACTCAATCGTTCGGGGCACCACGGCCGTGCGATTTGTGAAAATGGTTCGGGACGCCGGTGCCGCAGAGGTCCACTTAAGATCCGCCTCCCCACCGCTGAAGTGGCCGGACTTCTACGGCGTTGATATGCCCGACCGAGATAAACTCCTGGCAGCGACACACACGGTTGAGGAAATCGCAAAATTCCTGAACGTGGACTCCATGGGCTACCTTTCCGTGGATGGTCTCTATTGGGCCATGGGGGCTGGGCCTCGAAACCCCGTAGAGCCTCAATTCACCGATCACTATTTCACCGGCGACTATCCGACTCGCCTTCTGGATCGGGAAATCGCTGAGGGTGGAAATGACGCGACAGACCGCCAGTTGTCCTTCCTGGTGGATGCCTGACCATTTCAAGGTCGCGCCCCCTCCTCGCCCGGCTTAAGCCGGACACCTATATCCTGCTGATTATCGGCATGGTGGGGCTGGCGAGCCTCCTCCCGGTTCATGGTCGGGCGGTGATGCCCTTTTCTCTGGCGACCAAGTTTGCCATCGGCCTGGTATTTTTCCTGCACGGTGCCAAGCTTTCCAGACAGGCGGTGATGGCGGGCCTGACTCACTGGCGTCTGCACCTTCTTATCCTGGCTTCGACCTTTATTCTGTTCCCGATTTTGACCCTCGGTCTCGCAGCCTTGCCGGGGTGGATCACACCGGTCGCCCTGGCCCCGGGCCTGATTTTTTTGGGTTGCCTGCCCTCCACCATCCAGTCCTCAATCGGCTTTACCGCCATTGCCCGTGGAAATGTCGCGGCGACGGTAGCCTCAGCGACGGCCTCTAATCTTCTCGGAATTCTCGTCACGCCCCTGCTCGGCGCTATCTTCATGCACACCCAAGCGGGCGGTCTTTCCGTGGATTCGGCGAAGGCCATTATTTTTCAGCTATTGATACCGTTCGTCGCTGGGCAAGTTTTGCGACCTTGGATCGGTGTCTGGATTTCTGCGAACAGCAAGATTTTGTCCTATCTTGATCGCGGTTCCATCTTGATGGTGGTCTATACCGCCTTTTCTGAGGCCGTGGTCGGCGGTATCTGGGGCCGGGTCGGCCTTGCAGACCTCCTCCGGCTCACCCTGCTGTGCGCCAGTCTTCTGGCAGTGGTCTTGTTCACCACCTGCTGGGCGGCGCGGACCTTCAGATTCAGCAAGGCCGATGAAATCACCATCGTATTTTGCGGCTCTAAGAAGAGCCTCGCCAGTGGGGTTCCAATGGCAGGTGTCCTTTTCCCGGGGGCAAGCTTGGGATTGGTCCTTTTGCCCATTATGATTTTTCACCAGATTCAACTCATGACCAGCGCCGTTATCGCCCAGCACTACGCCGAAAGATCGGACGACCAGACCGTGCCGGAAACCCTCTGAAGAGCAAAAATGACGAATTCGAAAACACCTCTTGCGGGCCAGATTGCCCTCGTTACCGGCGCGACCCGCGGCATCGGTCGCGCGACTGCCCTGGCCCTAGCCGCCGCCGGTGCCCATGTGGTGGCAACCGCACGAACTCAGGGTGGGCTTGAATCCCTTGATGATGAAATTCGGGGCCTGACCGGCGACTCTGTCACCCTGGTCCCTCTTGATCTGTCCCAACCGGATGGTCTCGATCACCTTGGCTTGGCCATCCATCAGCGGTTCGGTCATCTGGACCTCCTGGTCCATTGCGGGGCTGTGCTCGGGCCCCTGACCCCAGTCAGCCATGTTGAGCCGGGCCTCTGGGACCGGGTCATGACCGTAAATGCGACGGCGACCTATCGACTCATCCGGGCCACAGAACGGCTGCTCAAGGCTGCGCCGCAGGGCCGAGCCCTGTTCATCACAACCGGACGGGTGATCAGACCCAAAGCCTTCTGGGGACCTTACGGGGCCTCCAAAGCGGCCATGGAGCATATCGTCCGTACCTGGGCCGATGAAATGGAAAACACCACAGTCCGGGCCGCCCTGATTGACCCGGGTGCCATGCGCACCAAGATGCGCGCCGAGGCTATGCCAGGTGAGGATCCGCAGACCCTGCCCGACCCTGCCGAAATTGGCCCCTTAGTGGTGGAACTCGCTCAGGCGGACTTGGGCTTACCCAAGACTAACGTCGATTTTTCGGCGTGGCGGAAAGAACGCGGGCTGCCCGCTTCGGCTTGACTCCAGGCCGGGCCAGCTTCTGGGCTCGGCCCTTCGGTGCGCCGGCCGGCTGGGGTTTAGCAACCCGGATAGGCTTGGGCCTGCCACTTGCACCAGCCTTGGCCTTGGCAGCAGCTTCAGCCTTTTTCTTTGTGGCCAGGCCGGTCTTGGTCTTGTTTCGGTTTGGCTTGGGTCGATCAATGGCAACGCCACTCTTGGCCTCGCCCTCCGCATAGGGGTTCTTATTTGACTTCACCGTCAGCCGCATGGGCACCCCCGGTAAGTCAAAACTCTCCCGCAGCGAATGGATCAGATAGCGCTTATAGTGCTCGGGTAGCTGATCGGCCCGGCTGGCGAACATGACGAAGGTGGGCGGACGCGCCTTGGTTTGGGCCATGTATTTTGGCTTTACTCGACGCCCCCCCACCGCAGGCGGCGGGTGCCTCTGAATTGCCATGGCCAGCCAGTCATTAAGGTCACGGGTCTTAACCTTGGTCGACCAATCAGCGTGCGCCTTGAGAACCGCCGGCATCAGCTTGTCGAGATTGCGCCCGGTTTCGGCTGACAACGCGATCAATGGCGCCCCCCGCAATTGCGGGAGCGCGCGATCTACCTTTTCGATAATGTCATCCAGCGTCGCCCTCGGATCGTCTACCAGATCCCACTTCGCCACCACAAACACCAGTGCGCGACCTTCACGCTCCACTAGGTCAGCGATCTGAAGGTCCTGGATTTCGAACGGGTGAGTCGCGTCCATCACCAGAACTACGACCTCAGCAAAGGTAATGGCGCGGATTGTGTCGGCTGTAGACAGCTTCTCCAGTTTTTCCTGGACCCGAGCCTTACGGCGCAAACCGGCCGTATCGACCAGCCGAATAGCCCGCCCATCCCAGTCCCAATCCACAGGGATAGCATCACGGGTAATCCCGGCCTCAGGCCCGGTCAGAAGGCGGTCTTCGCCGATTAACTTATTGATCAGGGTCGACTTTCCAGCATTCGGTCGACCGACAATCGCCAGCTTGATGGGCATTTCCGAGAGCACGCCCTCGACAATTTCATGCTCATCGGAGAGGTCCACAAGGGCATTAAAGAGATCAGCCATGCCCTCCCCGTGTTCGGCGGAAATGGCGATGGGCTCTCCGAGCCCCAGGCGGAAGGCATCGTTCACCCCGTCGTCGCCCTTTTTACCCTCTGCCTTATTGGCTGCCAGGATAACCGGCTTATCCTTACGACGAAGAATCTCGGCGAAGACTTCATCCATAGGGGTAATGCCCTCACGGGAGTCCACAACGAACAAGGCAACATCGGCCTCGTCGATGGCAATTTCCGTTTGGGCCCGCATCCGAGCCTCTAGGCTGTCATCGGTGACGTCTTCAAAGCCCGCCGTGTCGATCAGCTCAAGCGCGAGATCGCCAAGCTGTCCCGTCGCAAAGCGTCGATCCCGGGTTACCCCAGGACGGTCATCGACAATCGCCAGCTTCTTTCCGGCCAGCCGATTGAACAGGGTCGATTTACCCACATTCGGGCGACCGACAATGGCGAGCCTAAGCGGCATCGGGGCATCCCCTTCCCGCTCTAACGCAGGGCGATGAGCTGGGCCTCATCGGTCGCGATATATAAAGTTCCATTCAGGGCAATCGGTCCCAACAACACCGCCTGCCCGAGTTGCAGCGTCTTTTCCACCACGCCAGTCTTGGCGTTAAGGGCTTTAAGCTCGCCGGTGTCTGAGGCGGTAATCACCCTGCCATTCGCCAGAATGGGACTGGACCACAGCGGGTTTGCGGTATTTTTTCTGGCATTGCGGCCCATCTTGGCGGTGAAATTCCAACGCCCTGTCTTTTTGACACGACCATCATTGAGATCGCGCACCCAATAGATCTGCCCGGTTTCCCGAGAGATGCAATAAACCTTACCCGGCTTATCAACCACATAGACAACGTCACCTACGGGCCAAGGGGTGGTGATACCTGTAATCGGCAGGGTCCATCGGGGCTGGCCTGTACGAAGATCGGTCGCAGCCAAAAGCCCGGAATGACTGATGGCGAACACATCGCCCTGATAAATGACCGGTCGGCCGGGAATATCGCGGATTTCCGACAAGGCATTTGTACGGCTGGCCTTTGACAGCGCCTCGTTCCAAAGATCATTGCCATTTGCGGTGCGCAGGGCAACAACTTCCCCAGACCCAAAGGTCGCAACAACCGTGTCCCCTGAAACCGCAGGGCTTGAAGCTGCGAGAATACGCGCCGATTCCGAAAGCGCCTGATAGGTCCAACCCACTGCACCTGTCGCGGCATCGAAGGTGAGCAGGGTATTGTCGATGGCCACCACAAAAATCCGCCCGCCCGCAACCATCGGCGCGCCATGGATGGGCTCCTCGGTATTTGTGCGCCAAATAAGTGTCCCGGTATCGGCATTGAGCTGTGCCACGAAGCGATAGCCGGACGAGACTGTTAACTTACCGTCTGCCAGCGCCAGTCCGCCGCCAAACCCCTCACGATCAGACTTCGACTTTGGACGCAGATCAACCTTCCAGATCTCTGCCCCGGTTTTGGCATCGTGCGCTGAAACTGTCGCCTCGGCATCCATGACATAGATCTTGCCTTTGGCGGCTACAGGCGGCGCTGTGATATAGCCGCCATTACCTGACTTGCGTCCAAACCGCTGACGCCAAACAATGGTAAGACCATTTCCGGCATCGACATGTTCAATGGACTGTTCGGCGGTGCCGCCGGGCAGGGCCCATTCGGACACGGGCTTAGGATCGGGGAGGAAGAAATCTGCCCCTTTCAGCCCCTCCGCCGGTTCCACGGTTTCGTCTGGAGGATTTATCGCAATACGCTTGCCCTCGGAAGCGACTTCCGCGGGCCCGGCATTAGACTTCCTGGAAAAGTCGATCCGCTTGACCGTCGCGCAGCCACTGACCGTAAGCGTTGCGGCGATCAGGACAATAATAAAGCCATTCCGGCGCAAGAACGTCATTGTGCGTTAGGGCCTAGCTGTTGCGGCATTCCGGGACGTCCGGTGCCTGGGACGGGAGGGATAGGAGGGGGGCAGCCAGCGAAGCCTTAACAACCGCAGAGGTCAGCTTCGCCGAACCGGAATCGATCAATGCCATAGCCGCTCTTGCCCGTTCGCGCGACCCGTCCTGCGCATCGGGGCTGAGGGATAAAACCACAAAATCACCCCGTGCCCCCGCCATGTCACCCGCCAGCAATTTCGCGTAGGCCAAAGCTTCCCGGGCCTCCGCTCGGTAAGGATGATCGTCCTTCAGCAGCGGATCAAGCCGCGCCTGCATGTCCTTGAGGGAGGCTGTATCCAGCAGGGCATAGGCCGCCTTCAGGGCCGCCGCGTCACCGATAAGGCGATCTGGGGCCTCGGCGGCTGACTGATCAAAGAATTTCACGGCCCCGACTGGATCATTGGCCGCAAGCCGAAGCGCACCCAGATGCTGCAAGGCCAGCGATTTATAGACCTTCGACGGTGATTTCGAAACCTCCGTCCAAAGGCCCTGAGCCTCAACGGATTGCCCCTGATCGAAGGCATCCAATGCCTTGCTGTAGGTTTCAGATGCCGTTGCAGACGCCTTGGCGGTGTATGACATATACCCCGCCACAGCCCCATAAACGCAGAGCGCGGCGACCAGCACACCGATCCCCCAAGGGAGCAACTTCAGCGCAAGCGCCTTGTAGTGGTCGGAGCGAATCTGCTCTTCAACCTCTTCAAAGACATCCACCACGTATAAACTCCACTTGAAGGGCGCAAAGGGATAGAGCCGCGGAACCTATAGTGGCGCGCCGTGCGCCGCAATGTCCACGGCTTCAAGCCTTGACGAAACCTCGTTTGACCTGGAACCATGGCCGAACCGTGGCGGTCAGATTTCCTCGATAACCCGGGTTAAGACAAAGCCCATGGCAACGACGGCCAGACCGCTGGCGACCCAAATGATAATCCAATCCGTAGACAGGAGTCCCAGAAGACTCACGCCGGGCCTTAACTGGCTTACGCCAGCCTGGATCAGTTTGCTGGACCCCTGCGAAACGTCCTCAACACGATGGGCAAAATTAGACAAGATCAACTGACTGGCACCGACGATTCCACCGGAAAAGCCCGCGGCACCAATCAGCCAACGCCGCAAATTCCATCCCCGATCCAACCTCGCCTCGACGCTCCGCGCAAATTCAACCTCATCGGGAAAAGGGGTTGATTGTGCGAATAGCCGCTCAAGCCGTCGTTCAAAATCGAGCTCAGCCATGGGCCTGACTCCCTACAGATGCGAGCGTTTCGGTCGTGGTCAATCGCGTCCGGAGTTTTTCCAAACCACGTTTGACATGGGATTTCACCGTTCCAAGCGGCAAATTTAAGGCCTCAGCAGCTTCGGTGTGGGAAAAACCGGCACCGAAACACAAGGTGACCGCCATACGCTCCGCCGACGGCAACTGGTTTAGGGCATCGTCCAGAGCCATACGCATGGCTGCGTCCGTCACCATCGGCGTGACGTCTTCAGCTACGGAGTCTGTCGCCAAGGTCGCTAGACGCTTCTCCCGACGCAAACGACGGATGTAGAGGCGAACAGCGATTTTTTCACCCAGCCTGCAAAGGCACCCTCGCCGCGAAACTCACTCACGGACTCAAATGCGGTCATAAAAGCGTCCTGTGCTACGTCATCTGCCTCAGATGGCGGGGCCCCCATCCGGCGCAACAAATTCCTGACCCCCGCCGCATGACGTCGCACGAGCTCGCCGAACGCGCGCCGATCACCGGCAACGGCAAGGTTGGCCAGGTCCACATCGTGGTGACCCGCAAGATTTTGCGCCCCTGACACCTAGCGGTTCCCCTAAATCAAAATCAGGATTTGCGCTCACGACCGAGATAGGCCATCAGAATAAAGGCCAGACCGATAAATCCGGGGAAACAAGCCACACCGAGCAACGGATATGTAGCATCTGGCTCACCAAAACTCAGCGCAATGGCCAAACCAGCCAGACCTGCGGCGATCCCGGTCCAGACAATACCCACTCTGAGATCCCGTTGGGGGGAGGCCGAAACCCTAACCTTGACGTTTGATGACAGCGCCGAAATGACCTCTGCTGGCAAGGGTTGGCCAGCTTCTATGGCGGCCTTCAGGGTATCCTGAAGTTTTTCCCGTTCCCGGCTACGCATGACCGTCGGAACAATGAACAACGATGCGACACTTCCGAAGATGATGGCGACAATGGCGACAGCTTCCATTTTGGCAGTCCTTCCTGTGAGTTTGAGAGCCCGAAGGCCCATGAATACAGGTAAGAGGCGCGCCGAAGGGCTCATAGATGCAGCCAGCACCATGAAATATTTGTCATAATCCTGCCGCACGCTCAGGGCGAAAACCCTGACCGACCAGAAGCGCCCCCAATACCAAGATCGACAGACCTGGGGTCGCCAGACGACTGAACTCGGCGACCATTGGTTTCCAATAGGGCTGTAACAACCAGATCAACCCCAAGACAGAACTGCACCCCGCCATTAAATTGCTGATGTCCCGCCAGAATATCCGACGGTCCAGCGCCTGAAGAACAGCCCCTTCAAAGACAATATCACGGGCCGGCACCCGACTTTCAGCGAGGAATGCCTGCAATATCTGATCAGCTTGCGTCATCAGAATTCCCCAAGACTGCCAGCAGCCGAGCACGACCGCGGGTTATGTGTGACTTCACCGTACCCACCGGAAGCACGAGAGCCTCGGCCGCCTCCGTATGGGTGAAATCGGCCGCCAAACAGAGGGCAATACAGGCCCGCTGTTCAATTGACAGTTTGTCCATTGCGGCATCAAGGCTCAGGCTATCTTCTGCCGAGACAGCTCCATTACCCGGATCGGTGGTCCCGTAATCTTCATCCCGGCGACGGGAACGCCGATTTGACCGCATGGCCGCCAGACACTTCCGATAGCCGATACCGCACAGCCAGGCGCGCAGGTTTGCCCCGGATTCGAGTTTGCGGATATTTGACCATGCGGCCAGAAAAGTTTCTTGGGCCAGATCATCAGCTAAGGCCCAATCCCTACAAGCCCTGCGGAGAAAATTGCGCAGGGCTTGCTGATGCCTTTCAACAAGTGCCGTGAAAGCCTTCTCTGAGCCGCCTTGCACCGCTCGGATCAGGGTATCTTCATTCCCAGATCGGATCGAAGTCGAGCTGAAGGTGGCTGCCAATGACGTCATCCATTGCGCGCGCGCCTGTCAACCAAATGCAAGGACCGTCACAGTCATCTTCTGTCGAGCCGACTTCCGACCACAGCAAACAACAGATTTGCAACGGCCACGAAGGTGAGGATGACCGCAACCAGTCGAAACGGACCTACAGCGCCAGGAATATAACCATACACCACCGCAAACCAGAAGGCAGCGGCAACCGATCCCGTTATGATCGCCGCCCGAAATTCCCGATAGGGGCCCCACCGATAGTATCGACGATAGCGACGAGCCCTCCGCCCCCGCCGACCATCCGTGATGTCATCATCCTCATCGGCATCGTCCTCAAGGCGGCGGGTAATTTCAGCAGGGGGTTCCTTACCCTGGGCCGCGTAGGCCTTGACCACCTCCAGGGTGTCACGACTGCGTTGATAGCTCAGCCAACGATCCCAGGCTCCGAAGACGAAGGCTCCGACCGGGAAGATCAGCCACCAATAACTCCACCAAAAGTCTTGCATTTCATCATCTCTCGCAAATGATCGCCCGAAAAGCCGGGGCTCTGCAGACAAATTGCCGCTGCAGCCCTCGTTGGATGCGGGCAAGCGATCTTTTTCAGACTGAAAGACGAAATGCCCTTTCATAGATGTCCGGATTGAAACCCAGGATCAGAGGGCCTGCACCGTCAATAATCGGTCGCTTAATCGTCGATGGATTGGCCGTCATCAGGCCGGTCGCCTTGGCCGCATCAAGGTCGAGGCGATCGGCTTCCGGCAGCTTGCGGAAGGTGGTTCCATTGCGGTTGAGCACGGCCTCCCACCCCGCCTGATCAACCCAATGGGTGATCATATCTGCCGTCACGCCCTCAATCTTATAGTCGTGGAAGATGTAATTGATTTCACGACTTTCCAGCCAGGACCGCGCCTTTTTTACGGTGTCGCAGGCCTTAATCCCGTAGACCTTGATAGCTTGCATCAAGAACCCCGCCTGATCTAACGCACACCAATCCGGACCATGACGGCTCTCGGAATCTGATATTCACGGACGACGACGGCCTGATCGCGCAAGCCCACAACATCCCTTTGAATGAGGAACTGCCAAACCGCGTCGGCAGCTTCCCGCAACAGGGCCTCCCGACCAAGGTGTTCAATCAAGGTGGCATCTTCTAGCCGAAGAAGCGCCGCCTCCATAAACCGTCCGGCCCGACCTAGGGTCGAGGCCTTTTCCGAGGCTATCTCACCATTGAGCGCATTCTCGCCGGCGTCAAACCCATGTGGTCTTTGTCGGGACTGGGGCCATCGAAGTGACATGCGATGAGATTAACAGGATGACGCTGTTTGACCATGCCCCCAGATCGCTCAATATCTGCATCCGACTGATCTTATCGCCCCGACCTGGATTACGGCGAATTAAGTAGCCTTTGCCCATAAGACGGGGCAATTGAGTATCGTTATGGATCAATCCCGTCTGTCAGATCACCTGCTTGGGCTCGTCTTGGCCCTGTTAATTCTGGCACCGTCCGCAGCACAGGCCCTAAGCGGAGACGGTGACAAGGTTGTCGCCCGGATCGTGACCTTCGGCGGCGCTTGCGAAAAATGTGATCTTTCCGGACGCAGGCTGTCGGGTGCACAGATTCTGGGAGCCAATTTCGCGGGTGCCGCCCTGATCGGATCCGACATGCGGAGTGTTCGGGTGCTTGGGGCCAATTTTTCAGGCGCTGACCTGTCGCGCGCCGATCTAACCGATGCTGAAATGGTGGGGGCCAATTTCTCTAACGCCAATCTTTCCAATGCCCGGTTAAGAGGCGTTCAGGCCCGGGGGACCACCTTCAATTCCGCAACCATGGTGAAGGCCGACCTGCGCGACACGGAGGCCCAAGGTGCAAACTTCGCCCATGCTGACCTATCCAATGCCCAACTGAATGACACGTCCCTTCAAGGGGCGACCCTTAGCCGTGCCGATGGCCGCGGCGCAAGTTTTCGGGATGCAGCCTTGCAAGGTGCCAATCTAACTAGCGGTCGATTTGAGCGCGCGATCTTCGTAGACTCCAGCTTGGACGGTGCCGTTCTCAATGGCGGCCAGTTCGACGGCGCGGATTTTCGAGATGCCAGCCTGCATAAGACCGCGCTCTATGGCGCAGATCTCACAGGCGCACGCAATCTAGGCCAAGATCAAATTGACGAAGCCTGCAGTAACAGCACCACACGACTACCCAAGGGGCTGGTGGCCAAGACCTGCCGTGGCGCAGCCATCCGCTGGGTCCCGCGGCCGCCGGCACCCCCAGCACCCCCTAGACCTTGATCGGCGGCACCGTGCGGATATGCAGTTCTTTCAGCTGCTTATCAAACACCTCTGACGGCGCATTCATCAGAAGATCCTGACCCTGCTGGTTCAGCGGGAAGGCGATGACTTCGCGGATGGCCGTTTGGTTGGCGAGCAGCATCACAATCCGGTCAATACCGGGGGCCAGACCGCCGTGGGGCGGCGCGCCGTGCTTGAAGGCGTTGAGCATACCGCCGAACTGTTCCTCGACGAACTCCGGCGAGTGGCCAGCGATCTCGAAGGCCTTGAGCATAACGTCTGGACGATGGTTCCGAATGGCACCTGAGCACAATTCATAGCCATTGCAGACGATGTCGTACTGATAGGCCAGAATTTCCAGCGGATCCTTCGTCGTCAGGGCTTCCATCTCGCCCTGAGGCATGGAGAAGGGATTGTGCGAAAAGTCGACATGATTGGTCTCCTCGTTCATCTCGAACATCGGGAAGTCCACGATCCAGACGAATTCGAATCGGTTTTCGTCCACGAGTCCCAGATCGGTTCCAACCTTGGTGCGGGCCGCTCCGGCGAATTTGAGGAAGGTTTTTGGATCTCCGCCCACGAAGAAGGCGGCATCACCGACGTTCAAACCCAGTTGCTCACGGATGGCATCAGTCCGCTCGGTTCCGATATTCTTAGCGATAGGGCCGGCCCCCCCTCCTCACCTTCCCGCCAGAAGATGTAGCCCAGACCAGGTTGACCTTCGGCCTGTGCCCAGGAATTCATCTTATCACAGAAGGCCCTGCTGCCGCCCCCCGGAGCGGGAATGGCCCATATGGCGTTCTTAGAAGACTCAAGCATCCGGGCAAACAGGCCAAAACCCGCGTCCCGGAAGTGATCAGAGACGTCCTGCATGATCAGCGGATTGCGCAGGTCCGGTTTGTCGGTGCCGTACTTCGAGATGGACTCCCGATAGGGAATACGCGGGAACGGATAGGCCGTGACCGGCTTGCCGTCGGAAAACTCCCCGAAAACCCCGTGCATGACCGGCTCGATCGCCGCAAACACGTCTTCCTGGGTGACGAAGCTCATCTC
>NMUI01000451.1 GCA_002221445.1 Phenylobacterium zucineum
GGATTTTCGTGGTGGTTTACCCGCGCCCAGGCCACGCGTTTCGGGCGTGCGCAGGCGTTCCATCCGGCCCAAACCCTCAGTTACAATCGGCGTTTGCCTAAGTTGTGATGTTCATCGAGGATTCTCATGAGTGAAACCCTAGTCGACAGCAAATCGATCGACAGCAGTAAGCGGACGTGGATGATCGCCTCTGGCTGTGCCGGAGCCGTGGGTGGCCTTGCCACCGCCGTCCCATTTGTCAGCACCTTTCAGCCTTCCGAACGCGCAAAAGCCGCTGGCGCCGCTGTGGAAGTCGACATCGGGGCGCTCAAGCCCGGCGAAAAGATTACCGTGGAATGGCGCGGCAAGCCGGTCTGGATCATGCGTCGCACGCCCGAGCAAATTGCCGAGCTGCCCAAGCTCGATGCCCAACTGGCCGACCCCAAGTCCGAGCGCAAGCGCGGCGAACAAACCCCCGAATACGCCCTTAACGGCGGACGCTCGATCAAGCCCGATTTGTTCGTGGCGGTGGGTATCTGCACCCACTTGGGCTGCTCGCCTTCCGACAAGTTCCAAACCGGTGCCCAGCCCTCGCTGCCGGATGACTGGAAAGGCGGCTTCCTGTGCCCCTGCCACGGTTCCACCTTCGACCTGGCCGGCCGCGTATTCAAGAACAAACCCGCCCCGGACAACCTCGAAGTGCCCCGCACATGTACCTGTCCGACAGCAAGCTGCTGATTGGTGAAGACAAGAAAGCCTGAGGACACAGAACATGGCGACATTCAAGGAAATTTCCCCCAACGCGTCGGCGGGAGCCAAGCTCACCAACTGGTTTGAGAACCGCTTCCCCACCGCCTTCGACGCCTACAAGGTGCACATGTCGGAGTACTACGCTCCGAAGAACTTCAACTTCTGGTACATCTTCGGCTCGCTGTCGCTGCTGGTGCTGGTGATCCAGATCGTGACCGGCATCTTCTTGGTGATGCACTACAAGCCGGATGCCGCCCTGGCCTTCGGCTCGGTCGAGTACATCATGCGCGACGTGCC
>NMUI01000200.1 GCA_002221445.1 Phenylobacterium zucineum
GTCTAAAGGGAACAGGCTCTAACTGCCCAATTCCACCGATCGGCGGGTCGCCGCGATCACGGCGTCCCGCAGCAGGGGTTGCAGGCCACTTTCTCCCATCAGGATTTTTAAGGCGGCCTCGGTCGTGCCGTTGGGCGAAGTAACTTGGCGACGGAGGTCGGCTGGGGCCTCTCCCGACTGGGCGAGCAGGGCAGCCGCGCCGATCATGGTGGCGCGGGCCAGATCACGGGCGGCATCCTGGGAAAGGCCTACCGAGACACCAGCCGCCTCCAAGGCCTCCACAAAGGCGTAAAAATAGGCCGGCGCTGATCCGGAAACCCCTGTGGCGGCGTGCAGTAGGTCTTCGCCGTCCAGATCGACCACATGACCGACGGGCTCGAACAGGGCGCGAGCACGCGCCCGGGCCCCTGCGTCTTCGGCATATAGACTGGCAACCCCCTGGCCAATGGCAGCAGCCGTGGTGGGCATGACCCGTGCCGTCTTTCGCCCGCCGAACGCCGCTGAAATATCCGCAGACCTCACGCCGGCGGCCACCGAAATCAGGATGGCGTCCGGGGCCAGATGGTCCCCGACCTCGATAGCTGTTTCCCGCCAGATCTGGGGCTTTACCGCCAGCAATACGGTTTTCGCGCGGGCGAGGTCTTCCAGTTCGGGGTTCAGCCGGGCCCCCAGCCCGCCCACCGCCCTTGCGGCTTCGGACAGATGTGGATCACGAATAATCAGATCAGAGGCGGCAAAGGCCCCGCTGCGACTCCACCCCTCGATCAGGGCACCACCCATCCGGCCTGCGCCGAGCAACAGAATGGGCGTTATGGACATCGGAAATACGCCCGCCTTAGCTGCGCCGACCGTGTCGAACATGCATGCCTCAATCGCCTGGGAAGGAGTCTTGCCGCCCTGGGTCAGGAAATCGAAGGCCGGATAGAAGCGGTCCGCAGCCTCCATGGCCACATCAATCATGGCCGCGGCCTGAGCCAAGCTGGGGCGTTCACCGCTGGTGAGTGTCATGGCATGCCGGAAGACCACCTCCCCATCATCCCAGATTTCGAAATGCCCCAACCAGACCCGCTGATTGATGGTCGCAGCCAGCTCGAAGGCGGCGGGTCTCTGTTCAGGCTTCACCTCCAGATCGACGGAGAGACAAAGCTGAAGGCAGTCTGCTTCCGGCCGCCAAGCAAACCAGAGCTCAAAATCCTTCCAGTCGCCGGACAGGGTGAAAGCAAGGTCGCCCTCTTCCGTGCGATCAAACTGCAGGTTTTCGGCTTGAAGCACATGCTCGACCACATCCAAAGGATCGTGGGCCAGAATGATGTCATCGTCGGAAAGAGGCGTTTCCATAAGACCGCGGGTCTCCTCGCACCGGATGTGGGGACTCCCACGAATCATCATGCGATGATGAAAGTAATCTGCTTTATTGACGCTTTGTCACAGGCTTCTTCCTTGAAGCGAGCCACAATCGCGTGTTTGGGGCGACTATTCCCCGGTTTTGGATGGTCTCTTGACCGGGGTCTTGGCTGATGACTGGGCAGCCTTAACCTCGGCGACCTCGGCCCGGAGGGCTGCCAGTTCGGCCTTAAGGGCGTCAAAATCTTCCCGGCGGATCAAATCAAGTTCTGCCGCCATACGATCAGCCTGGGCACGGAAGGCAGCCTTGGCTTCTTCGCCAGCGCTTTGCGCCAAGCCCATGGCCGCATTGGTCAGCTTGGCCACTTCATCAAGGAAAGGGTTCTGTGTCTGCATGGATCTAATATGGCCTTTCTGGGGATGAATGCGAGGGGGTTCTCGTCTAAAGCGCATATCATCGTGTGGATGGAGAGTTATTGGTGGCCCTGCCCTATCCGGTGATCAACCCCGTTCTGGTGAATATCGGCCCCCTGCCGATCCGCTGGTACGCCCTAGCCTATATCTGCGGGATCTTATTGGGGTGGCGCTATATCCTCGACATGCTGAAGGCTGATCGGTTGTGGGGCGGTCGAAAGCCTCAGCTTACCGCCGTTCAGCTGGACGACCTTGTTCTGTGGATCACCCTTGGGATCATCCTTGGCGGACGTATCGGCCACGTCCTGTTCTACACACCGCAGATCGTCATGACCGACCCGCTGGAAATCCTGATGGTCTGGCATGGGGGCATGAGCTTTCATGGGGGAACCCTAGGAGTCCTTATCGCAACCCTTTTGTTTGCCCGACGCAATAACCTCAACCTGTTTGAGCTGGGTGATCTGATCTGCGCCGCATCCCCATTTGGTTTGTTGTTCGTGCGTCTAGCCAATTTCATCAAGCCGGAGCTGTGGGGACGACCGACCGATGTCCCCTGGGCCATGGTCTTTCCGGGGGCCGGACCTCTGCCCCGTCACCCCAGTCAGCTTTATGAAGCCGCTCTGGAGGGGGCCGTCCTCTTTCTAGTTCTGCGCTGGGGCACCCATGGCGCAAATCTGCTGCGCCGGCGGGGGGTGATCGCTGGCCTCTTCTTCCTGGGTTATGGCCTGATCCGGGTCGCCCTGGAGAATTTCCGGGAACCGGACGAGGGTATGCCCAACTTCCCCTGGGGTCTGACCATGGGCATGATCCTTAGCCTACCCATGATCCTTGGCGGGGCATGGTTGATCTGGCGAGGCCTGAAGGAAGACATTCCAGCGACGCCCCATGGCCCTGCTTGATCGCATTAAGGACCAGATCCGGGCCACAGGCCCGCTAAGTGTCCCGCAATATATGGAGATCTGCCTCCATGACCCGCAGGACGGCTATTATGCGACGCGCCCAGCTCTAGGTGAGGCCGGTGACTTTATTACAGCCCCCCTGGCCAGTCAGATGTTTGGGGAAATCATCGGCGTCTGGTTGATCGAAAGCTGGCGGCGGCTAGGGCGGCCCGCGCGCTTTCGACTGGTGGAAATGGGGCCGGGCGACGGGACCCTGATGCTCGACATCCAAAGGACGGTGAGACAGGACCCCGCCTTTCTGGCAGGGCAGGATCTATGGCTTGTGGAAACCTCAATCCCCTTGAAAAAGGTGCAAGCCGAGAGGCTCGGTCGGGGACCTCAATGGGCGACATCCCTTGCCGGGGTCCCGACAGGTGTGCCCCTCCTGCTTGTGGCTAATGAGCTTTTGGACTGCCTGCCGGCCCGGCAGTTTATCCGAACTCAGACGGGATGGTCTGAGCGCGGGGTCGGATTGGACAAGGCTGAAAATCTGATCTTCGGTTTGATGGCCGCCCTGCCGACCCGTATTTTCCCGCATGCGCCGGTCGGGGCCGTGGTTGAAGTCTCAGCGGCGCAGGAAAACTTGGCCCGGGACCTTGCAAGGCGGATAATTATGGACGGCGGGGCGGCTCTGTTGATCGACTATGGCCGTGCCGAGCCCGGATTTGGTGATACCCTTCAAGCCTTATCCAAGCACAAAAAGGTTTCGCCCCTCGCCGAACCCGGTCAGGCGGACCTTACCATTCACGCCGATTTTCCAGCCTTCATTCAGGCCGCCTCAGCCGAAGGCCTGCCGTCGCATCCTATCCTGACACAGGGAAAGTTTCTTACGGCCATGGGCATCATAGAAAGGGCGCAAGCCCTGGCCGCAGCCCGACCAGATCGGTTCGACGTCCTGGAACGCCAATTGAGCCGCCTGATTTCGCCGCAGGACATGGGTGACCTGTTTAAGGTGATCTGCCTGGCCCAGCCGGGCCTGATCCCACCTGCTTTTGAGACGCCCTGATGCTACCGGTTCTGACGTCGCCTCTCCTGGATCTTCCTGGCATCCGCCATGCTTTCTTCACGCACCAGGGTGGGGTTTCTCAAGGGATTTATGCCGGACTGAATGTGGGTCAGGGCTCCGGCGATGCCCTGGAAAACGTGATGGAAAACAGGCGATTGGCGGCGGCGCATTTTGATCTGCCCGTAGAGTCCCTCACCACCAGCTACCAAATTCATTCGGCCAAGGCCCTGATCGCCGATGCACCTTGGGATTTTGATCGTCCCGAGGGGGATGCCGTGGTCAGCGCCGCGCCCGGGGTTCTGTGCGGGGTCTTGGCGGCGGATTGCGCGCCCATTCTCCTGGCCGACCCCAAACGGCGGGTCGTCGCCGCCGCCCATGCGGGTTGGAAAGGGGCCCTCGGCGGGATCGTCGGGGCCACGGTGGAGGCCATGGTTGTCCAGGGGGCCAAGCTAAACAACCTCGTGGCGGTCGTCGGTCCCTGCATAAGCCAAGCATCTTATGAGGTCGGTCTGGAGTTCGAAGCCCGGTTCGTGGCGGAAGATCCTGCCAATTCAGCATTTTTCAGAACCGGTGAGACCGGAGACAAGCGCCAATTTGACCTTCCGGGTTTTGTGCTGTCGCAGTTACGGTGCGCGGGGGTCGGGACCTGTACCTGGATCGGTACCGACACCTGTGAAAACGAACAACGGTTCTACTCAAACCGGCGGGCCTTCCGGCGGGGTGAACCCGATTTTGGCCGGCTGCTCTCAGCTATTACACTTGTTTGAACCGCTAGGCCTTGCCCCTCGGCAAGGGGCTGCTACAAGCCGCGCCATCTGGTGATCTCAAAACCTCGAGGGTTCCATGAAGCTGCTGGCTGGCAACTCCAATCGCACCCTGGCAGAGGCGGTGGCGTCCCACCTAGACCTGCCCCTGACCCGAGCCCAGGTGAAACGCTTCGCCGACAATGAGGTCTTCGTCACCATTGACGAAAATGTCCGGGGCGAAGACGTTTTCGTGATCCAGTCGACCAGCTATCCGGCCAATGACAATCTCATGGAACTGCTGATCTGTATTGACGCCCTCAAGCGGGCTTCGGCGCGGCGGATCACGGCGGTCATGCCTTATTTCGGCTATGCCCGGCAGGATCGGAAGACTGGCGGTCGTACACCTATCTCCGCCAAGCTGGTGGCCAACCTTATCACCCGGGCCGGTGCAGACCGGGTTCTGACCATGGACCTGCACTCCGGCCAGATTCAGGGTTTCTTCGACATTCCCACTGACAATCTGGCGGCAACGCCTCTGGTGGCCGGAGACATCAAGGCCAATTACAGCAATACCCAGGACCTACTGATCGTCTCACCCGATGTCGGCGGCGTAGTTCGCGCCCTGGCAGTGGCCAGCCGCCTGAACGCCGATCTGGCCATTGTGGATAAGCGCCGCTCCGGCCCTGGCAAGAGTGAAGTCGCCAATATCATCGGCGATGTGGAAGGCCGCAGACTGATCCTGTTCGATGATATCGTCGATTCAGCCGGCACTCTTTGTAATGCGGCGAAGTCACTGATGGAGGCGGGAGCGGTGGAGGTTTCTGCCTATGTCACCCACGGCGTCCTGTCTGGGGCCGCCCATGAGCGGGTTGCCAATTCGGTGCTTAAGGAGCTGGTGATCACCGACTCTATTGAAACCTCAGCCTTGGTGTCCAAGTGCAACAAGATTCGTCAGGTGAGCTGCGACACCCTGATCGGTGAAGCTATTCGACGGATCGCCAACGAAGAATCGGTGTCAAAACTCTTTGACTGATCTGGGACCCGAGCAATCCCAAAACCCTCAGACCTGAATTTCCGGTTGGGATTATTACCTGAGCGTCTGTGCCAGGCCATCGGCACATGCCAGAATTTCAACACAGCACAGGTTATATTTCGGTGGATTCCGTCTCAGGCCGAACTGGTCTAGGGATGCAAAATCGCCCGGGCTGGTCTGCCGTCCGGTTCGAGCCAGACTAACCGGGAAACCTGTCGTAATGCGTAATTCTTCCAAGGCATCGATCCTCGCATCCGTCGCCCTTTCCTTGCTGGTCCTGGCGGGTTGTGCATCGGAGCCAGCAGCGCCCCTGCCGGTCGCCCCGCCGCCCCCGCCTGTGGTTCGACTGGCTCCGGCTATTCTTGAACAGGCCAGCGCTTATCGGACCTATATGGACCGCGCAGCATCCATTACCGGGGGTTTTCAATCCGGCGATGATGTTGCCCACGCCCTGCAAGCGGGAGAAGCCTATGAGCCCGCAGCCCTGGTACGGGGGGCTATGGCTTATGGTGCGATTGCCGCCCTTCAGGCCCCGGCCTATGTGGCCGGTATTCGCAGCTTTGGCAGCGGTGCCGAACAAGGCCGACAACTGGCCTACGAAATTTTGCGCAACCCCACCTATGTCCTGGAACTGCCCGGGTCGCGCTCGGCTCAGGCCCTGGTGGTGCAGGCCTTGAACGCCGACGGCCTGGCGCTCTACACAGCGGGCTTGGCGGTTAAACAATCGGCCTATGACCTGCAAAAACAACCCTGGTCTAAGGCCGAGGTGGTAGATCGGGACGGTCGTCTTGGTCGGGCCAAGGCCCTGTCCTCCGCCCTGCCGCCGGGCGAGAATGCTATCACGGCGCGTCTGGAACAAGCCTCGGTCGGGGCCGTAGAGCTGGGACTGACCCCATCGACAACACCAGGTGCCAACACAGAGGTTGTTATTCGCAGCCTAGCTGTTGCAGCCCTGGCGGTTCTCAATCAAGCCGATACTGAGAACATGGCCTCTATTGACGCCGTCATGGCCGATCAGACTGTCAGTTACTGTATGACTATGTCAAAGCTGAACCTCTATCAGTGTCTAGCAGTTGCACGGCCCAACTACGAAGACATTTTCTGTCTGGGTCAGCATGTGATGATGGATACCGGGCGATGCCTGATTAAGGCATCCGGTCAGGCCGAACCCTATGAGGCTAAATTCATCCCGGTGGTTCGATCCGACATCGGTTACAACCAACCAAAGACGCCGGGCCGGAGGAAGAAAACCTCCAGGCGTCACTGAGCGGGCTTGTCGGACCCGCACAATTGGAAAATGCGTCAGCGCCCGTTGCCATGGGCGCGGGTTTTGTGTATCAACCGCCACCTTTCGGCCCTGACGGGTCGTCCGTCGCCGCGCGTGACATTCGCGCGGCGACTTCGTTTTGAGGCAAGGCCATGGCCGATATTATTTTGAACGTTGAAGTCCGCGCGCGCACCGGTACGGGCGGCGCACGTGAAACCCGTCGCAGCGGTAAGGTTCCCGGCGTGCTGTATGGCGGTGCCAAGGACCCTGTCGCGATTGCGGTGAAGGAAAACGAGTTCCGTAAGGCCCTCACAACCGGCAAGCTGCTGGGGCACTTGGTCACCTTGAAGTATGGCGAAGAGACTCAACCGGTCATCGCCAAAGCTGTGGACATGGACCCGGTCACCGACCAACCGGTTCACTTCGACCTCTATCGGGTGGATGAGCACCAGCAGATCAAGATTTCTATTCCGGTTCACTTCAAGAATCAGGAAGCCTCACCCGGCCTAAAGCGCGGTGGTACGCTGAACATTGTGCGCCACGAAATTGAACTGAACTGCCCCGCCGACCATATCCCAGAAGAACTGGTCTTTGACCTGGCCGGCCTGGACATTGGTGACGCCATCCGGGTGTCGGCCTTCACCCTGCCTGCTGGCATCAGCTCTGCCATCCCCGCCGATCTGGTTATAGCAACCATCGCCGGGTCGTCAGCCTCGGCCTCGGCGGCGGCTGGCGAAGAGAACGCAGGTACCTAGAGCCTTTTCCCATTAGACTGAATTATCTGAAGGGACAAAAAGGGCTCTTATTTAAAAAGTTAGAGCGTGTTTCGATCCGAT
>NMUI01000201.1 GCA_002221445.1 Phenylobacterium zucineum
CCCGCTCGGATCCCGCTCTAGCCAGCCCGAACCAGACCCCGCATCAATCCGTCCAGGGTCACACGCATCAGCGCTTCCTTGGGGGCCCAGTCGAAGTCTGAGCGGGTAATCAAGAGCGCCACCACACCATGGGTGGCGGCCCAGAGTGCCTGGGCAACCGAGTCCGCATCCCCGGCTATTAGGCGGTCTTCAACGGCCAGTTCTCGGACGGCCCCTGAGAAAATGTCATAGCAGCGGGCTGAAAGCTCGGCCAGGCTGTCGCCCAGGACATCTGAGACCGGCTTTACGCTACAAAATACCAGCATATAGGCATTGGGATGTTCCAGACCCCATCGCATGTAGGACTCAAGCATAAGCTCAACCCGACGTGCCGCGTCCTGCGGCAAGGCCCCGATTTCAGCATTCCGTTCGAGCAACTGCCTGATGGTCCGCTCAGAAATTTCCAGTAAAATACAACCCTTATCCGGAAAGTGCATATAGAGCGCGGTGGACGAAACGCCGACTTCGTCGGCAATCTTGCGGATTGTTGACCCCTCATAGCCGTTCGCTACAAATATCCGCTCTGCCGCTTCAAGTATTTCGGCGCGGCGCAAATGCCCGTCACCCTTCGGCTTGCGCGCCGACCTCCGCATGGTCTCGATTTCCGCCACGGCCGCCCTTTCCACCCCGATACTCTGACAGGAGGATAATTCTGCCTTTGACGCAAGCGGCCCTGTATCGATCTAAAGGGTGATCTGGACAATCCCGCCCACCCCTCGTAACTGCCGCAAATGACCAAGCTCCATCCCGCCGTCGCTGACAAACCGGGCGTCATGCGTACAACCGGCTGGGAAGACTATGCCCTGATCGACAGCGGGGGCGGTCGCAAGCTGGAACGCTATGGTCCCTACCAGGTGGTGCGCCCGGAGCCCCAGTGTCTTTGGTCACAGAACTTGCCAACCGCCGTATGGGACAAGGCCGACGCAGTCTTTGATCCGACCGACGAAGATGAAGCCGGTCGTTGGCGCTTCAAGGTCAAGCCCAAGGATAGCTGGCCCATGGCCTGGGGGGATGTCCGATATATGGGCCGCTTCACGGCCTTCCGACACCTAGCCTTTTTTCCCGAGCAGGCTGCCAATTGGGCTTGGCTCAACGAAAAAGTCAGAGCCTTTGACGGACAGCCCAAGATTTTGAATCTGTTCGGCTATACGGGTGTGGCCAGTTTGGTCTGTGCGGCAGCCGGAGCCGCCGTCACCCATGTTGACGCCTCTAAAAGAGCCATCGGATGGGCCCGGGAAAACGCCACCCTCTCCGGACTTGACGACCGTCCGATCCGATGGATTTGCGAGGACGCCGTACGCTATGTCCAGCGGGAGGTTCGGCGCGGCAATCGCTATGACGGGATCATACTTGACCCCCCCAAATACGGTCGCGGACCGGATGGGGAAATCTGGAAACTTTTTGAAAACCTGCCAAAGCTGGCTGGCCTGTGCGCACAATTGCTATCAGATTCGGCGTCATTTCTGCTGCTGAACGCCTATGCCGAGCGCATTTCTGGGGCGGCCCTGGCTGGGTTGCTGTCCGACAAGCTATCCGATCGCGGGGGGACCATTGAGTGGGGTGAACTGGCCCTTACCCAGGACGACGGGACCCGCGACATCGGCATGAGCTTTTATGCCCGCTGGACCTCATGACCGCCCGAACCGTCACCTCACTGACCAATCCCACCGTGAAGTCGGTGCGCGCCTTGCACCAGCGCAAAGATCGGGACCAGTCTGGCCTGTTCGTGGCAGAGGGTCTGAAAATCATTACCGAGGCGGTGGAACTCGGTCATGCGCCACAGATCCTGCTTTATGGCCAGGAAGCGCAGGATCATCCCCGCCTTCGTCAGGCGGTCAACGCCGCCCGGTCGCGGGGCGGTGAGGTCATAGAGGTCACAAGGGACATTCTGGCCAAGGTCTCCCGACGGGACAACCCCCAGGCCGTGGTCGGCGTTTTCCGGCAAGTTTTTACAGATCTTGACCAACTCGATCCCAGCCGCGCAGCGGCCTTTGTCGCCCTGCATCGTGTCCGGGATCCCGGAAACCTAGGGACGATTATCCGGACGGCTGACGCCGCTGGATGCGGTGCGGTAATCCTGGTGGGGGAATGCTGCGATCCCTATTCCGTGGAAGCGGTGCGGGCGACCATGGGATCTATTTTTGCAGTCCCGGTTGTGAAGGTTTCAGAACCAGACTTCAGCACCTGGCGGACATCCTGGCCGGGATCAGTGATCGGGACCCTCTTGACCGCGATGGTCAGTCACAAAGACGCCAACTACGTCAAACCATCCCTAATCCTCATGGGCAATGAACAGCAGGGTTTGACACCCGAACTCGCCACCCTCTGCGATGTGAATGTGAAGATTCCCATGCGGGGCCGTGCCGATAGTCTCAACCTGTCCATTGCCACGGCGATTATGATTTACGCGGCGACAGCTTGACGACTTAGAGTGCGTTCCGATAAG
>NMUI01000202.1 GCA_002221445.1 Phenylobacterium zucineum
GGCTCTCATTCAAGATGTTAGAGTGCGTCTCGATCCGATAACCGGTTCCCACTTATCGGAACGCACTCTAATGCGTCCGATCGGAAGGGCTGATCCGAACACCAGCCCACCTGTGAACGGCACCGATCAGAGCGGCAGGGATATAGGTTTTCCGATATGATCGTTCATGCCCGCTTCGGAACTGGCCTTGAGGTGATCGGGCAGGACGTTGGCACTGATCGCCACGATCGGCGTCTGACTGTTTTCTGAATCAAGGGCGCGGATAGCCCTAGCTGCAGCAAAGCCGTCCATGCCCGGCATTTGCAGATCCATGAGAATGAGATCATAGGCCCCGGTCATAGCCATGGACACCGCCGCAGCTCCACTGTCGGCCTCGTCCACGGCCTGTCCAACAGCCTCCAACAGGGCGCGCACGAGTTCCCGGTTTGTAACGAGGTCATCGACCACCAGAATCCGCAAATCGTCCCGAAGGCTGACCGCGCCCGCCACGTCCCCGCCCTCTGCGATCACCGGGTGGTCCGTTGCCAAGGCCTCTGGGGCAGATACCCAAAACTTAAAGATCGAGCCCTGATCCAAAATAGACTCAACGAAGATTTCACCGCCCAGCAGGGTGACGAGCTGACGACAAATCGACAGACCCAATCCCGTTCCGCCATAGCGCCGTGTGATGGAGCCATCCACCTGGGAGAATCGCTGAAATAGACGACTGATCTTGTCCTCAGGCACCCCGACTCCGGTGTCAGTTACCGACAAGTGGAGGCGAGCCGCCGAACGGTCATAGCGACCATGGATTGTGACCGAGCCGACCTCTGTAAATTTCAGAGCATTGCTGACGAGATTATTGAGAATCTGCCGCAGGCGGCCACCATCGAGATAAAGCTCACCCGGACAGTCGGGGTCAATCACAAGGCTCAGCTGCAGGCCTTTTTCTGCAGCCTGGTTTGCGAAGTTTTCGACGGCGTCCTCCAATAGGGTGCGCAGTTGAATGTTCTGAGGGTCCACCTCAATTTGGCCGACCTCCAGCTTCGAAAAGTCGAGAATGTCGTTTACGACGTCAAGCAGGACAAGGCTGCTGCTCGCCACCCGCCGTGCATAAGATCCTGCGGTTTCCGACAGATCGGGTAAGGCCATAAGGAGATTAGAAAAGCCGATAATGCCGGTTAGAGGCGTACGAATTTCATGGCTCATATTGGCCAGGAACTCGCTCTTGGCTTCCGCCGCAGCTTCCGCCCTTTGCTTAGCCTGGGTCAGGTCTTCCTCAAGTTGCCGCCGCAGGGTGACATCGCGAAAATTGGTGACTGCCGAAATCGGTCGCCCCGCCTGATTGCGAATGGCCGTCGGATACCCTTCCAACCAGACCCATCTGCCATCCTGGGTGCGGAATCTGAACTCCCCCGCAGGGCCCCGTCAGATTGCGCATCAGCGAAAACATTGCGCAAAAGCTCTGTGGAACCAGCCCGATCATCTGGATGGACAAAATCCAGGGACATCCGACCCGTCAGGTCATCCGGGGAATAACCGAGTCGTCTTACAGATGGCGATGCATAGAGAATACGGGCATCGGGTGCCGTCCAGACGACAATGTCGGTGGTGTGATCTGCCAGCAGTCGAAACCGGGCCTCACTTTCCAGCAGGGCCGCTTGGCGATCATGAACGTCGGTGACATCCATCACCATGCCCAATAGGGTCATGGCCTCTCCCTGGGGAGAAGGTTCGACAACAAAGCGGACCGAAACATGCCGGAAGACTCCATCTGCACGACGGATCTTGGTTTCGAAGGCCGACCCGGTGCCGCTCTTGATCGCGTGGGTCACTTGTTCCCAAATGCGTTGCTGATCGACCGGATCGCACAGCCCGAAAATATCACTCAGGTTTAACGGCGTATCCCGCTTTTCCAGGCCGTGAATACGGTATCCACCGTCAGACATTTTGAGTTCAAAGGTGCCGCCATCCAACCGCCAATGCCCCATGCCCGAAACCTCTTCGGCCATAAGCGACAAACGGTGCGCTTCGATCGCAGCATTAGCGTTTTCCTGCGCAACCGCCAGGACCTCTGCTTCCCGCAATCGGCTTTGCACAAGGGAAATCTGGACGGTGCGGAAAACGACAATGACAAGGATCGGGCCCGCCACCAGGGTGAAAATTCCGGGAACCTCCTGCAGGCTCAAAAGTCGGGTGCTCTCTGACACCAAAATTGCGCCGATCGACAGAAAAAAGGGGAAGATCCCGAACCAGAGCCGCCCGGCCTTGTTATAGTTCGATACCAGGACCTGCACGATGACCAGGCCGCAAATGGAAACCGAAAGGGTCTGGGCCGCACCGCCCTTTTCGTAGAGAAAAAACGCCGCCGAGGCATAACCGACTGTTGTTAGCCATTGAGCGCCGTAGATAAGTCCGGAAGCGGGCCGACCCCTTGCGATGATTTCAACCACCAGAAACGCTGTCATGATCGCCAGCCAGCCGACCGGCATTACGGGACCGAAGACGGGTATTGACGCCATGCACAGGATCACAGCCATAAGGCTGCGAACCGGTATTCCTGAAATTTGAGCAATCGGGTCCTCGCTGGCCCCGACCCGATCTGACTGAGCCATCATTTGCCGGGGCATGGGTATGGTTTTCATGCGGTGCCCGAAGAGCATGGGTTTCTAAAAATCCTGTCCTGCGGACAACTTAGACGTCGTAGAGTTAAACAGATCAACATAGCCTGGACCTGTGCAAACCGGTTCCTAGAGCCTGTTCCCTTTAGATAGAATTGTCTCAGGGGATAAAATGAGCTCAAATTCAGTAAATTAGAGCCTGCTCCCGATAACCGGTTCTCACTTATCGGACCTCGCTCCAGGCTGCTTACTTTCACATAAATCTCGCCAACTGGTAACTTCAGGGGCCTTGAGCCGAAGCAGATGAAATGACAAAAATTCGCTTTTGAAAGCGTGCATCCATGACCATCGAACCCCCCGCCATCCAAGACTTGCAAATATCCCTGGGGCAGCAGAGGGTTTTGGCCCTGGAGCCGGGTCGGGCGGTCATCGAATACTTAGCCGGAATGCCCATGTGTCACTCAGGCGGCGTGGTGCAGGGGGGGTTTATTTGCGGTTGGATTGACGCAGCCATGGCCCACGCCGCCATGGTGGGCCATGGGGATACAACTCCTATGTCTTTAGAGCTGAAGGTCAGCTTCTTCGCCCCGGCGCACCCGGGCCTGGTCATCGCCGAGGGCTGGATCGAGCGGCGCGGAAAATCCACCTGCTTTGCTGAGGGGCGACTGCTGAACTTGGCCGGAAATGTTCTAGCCAAGGGAAGCTCGACAATTCGTTTGATCCCGCGGGCTCAAGTCGAAGCCGGTACCCGCCGCGCCATCGGGTAGTATTGCGGTTCGTGCTTAAAGCCCCTTGCCTTCATACGAAATCGTCTGAAGGGATAAAAAGGCTCCAATTCAAAAAATTAGAGCGGATTCGATCCGATAACCGGTTTCCACCTACGGAACACATTCTAAACTCTGAAGGTCAGTGTCGCTGCGCCGTCAGCCGCCAGCACCAGTTCACCTTTGATCTGTTGGGCAAGCCGTTTGGCCAGCCAGAGACCAAAGGTGTCCTCCGGCGCAGTCATGCCCAGGTCGGTCCCGCCGGCAATGCCCAATCGATAGCCCCCATCCCCTGAGACCAGGCCAAGACGAATCACCGACCGCTCATTCCCGGCCCGAATATGACCGGCGGCGTTGGCCACCAATTGCAGGACCGCCAGGACAAGGGTGGAGGCCATAGCCTCATGCAGGATCAGGGGGCAGGTGTCTGCGATCACGTCCAGACGCTGACTTCGGTAACGGTCGCGCCAGACCGACACCATGGCTAAAAGATAGGCCTGAATATCGACCTCGTCCCCCCGGACAAACCGCTCCAGGGTGCCAAGATCGGTTATGGTATCGGCCATCCACAAAAGCCCTTGGCCCGGGGCAGGGTCATCGCCTCTTTGCGCCCGCAGCCTGGCTAGAGCCGCAAGGAAATGAAAGGTATTGACGACCCTGTGCCGAAAACTGGCCTGTAGTGTCTCAAGGTTGGCATCTGACATCTCCGACATGGATTAGCCCCGCTCCACACCATTTGACCCGGTCCGTCCTGACCGTCCTGAGGTCGAACGTCTGGCCTTGACGGGAGGTGGACGTCGTTGTCGACCCTGGCCCTGAGCGAGTTCCGCGCGAAGCTTGCCCAGACTCTGCCAACGGTCCCGATCCAGCTGGCCCTCCCGCAGGGCCGCCTGAACGGCGCAGCCGGGTTCGGCACCATGGCGGCAATCCCGAAACCGACAATTCTGAGCCAGAGTTTCTAGCTGTGCCTCCAGGTCGGCGAAGGCGGCGGTCAGCCCGGCCTGAGCGTCCCAAAGGCCCAGTTCGCGCATACCTGGGGTGTCCAGCAGCAGGGCACCAGAGGGCATCAGGACCAACTCACGATGGGTTGTAGTATGTCGGCCATGGGCGTCAGAGTCCCGGATCGCCGCCGTGGTCATTTTCTCTTCACCGGCCAAGGCATTCACAATGGTCGATTTTCCTGCTCCGGAGCTTCCTAGCAGCACCGCCGTCAGGCCGGGGGCCAGCCTGGCTGAGAGGGCATCCATGCCAAGCCCGGTCCGGGCTGAGATCACCAGGACCTCGACCCCGCCAAGCGCAGAGGACATATCCACCGCCGTCGGGGCCCCCTGTTCAGCAAGATCAGCCTTGGTCAGCACCACCACAGGCCGCACCCGGCTCTCCAGCGCCATGGCCAGATACCGCTCCAACCGTCGGGGGTTAAGGTCGGCATTAAGAGATGACACCAGCAGGGCCAGATCAACATTGGCCGCCACGGCTTGAACCGCCTGCCCCTGACCGGCAGCGCGGCGGACAAACAGGCCGGTTCTCGGTAGGACCGACTGAATAGAGGCACCGTCTCCGGGATGGTGGGTGCAGGCGACCCAATCGCCCGTTACTGGAAAATCCAAATCACCGGCCTGATAGGCCAGCTTTCCGGCAAGACTTGCGGTCACTTCACCGTCTTCAGTCATGACCCTGGCATGACTGCGCTGCTGGACCACAATCCGGCCTGGCAGGAGCCCCCGCTCGGCAAAGGGCTCAAACCCAGTCTGTCGCTCGGGCGTCCAGCCATAGGATTCAAGGACGGTCATTACCACGCGGCCTTCCCGGCGCTTTCATAGGGGTAATGCCGTCGTAAACTTGATTTGCTCCATGGCGAAGGATGAACTGACATCTCCCAAGGGGGCGGTTGCGATCAGCCGCTTATAGAACCGGTCATAGGCCGCAATATCCCGGACCACGACCTTGAGCAAATAGTCGGTCTCGCCGCTCATTCGATAAAACTCCACCACCTCCGGCAGGGCCGAGGCCCCCTTGGCGAACTGATTGAGCCAATCTTCATCGTGCCGGGCCGTTCGCACGGTGACAAACACCACAAGACCGAGATCCAGTTGTTCCCGATCCAACAGGACCACCCGGCGCTCGATAATCCCTTGGGTCTCAAGCCGCTTGACCCGCTTCCAGCAGGGGGTCTGAGATAAACCGACCCGCTCGGCCAGCTCGCTGATCGCCAGGGTGGCATCCACCTGGAGTTCCCGCAAAATGCGGCGGTCTATCGCGTCGAGAATTTCCATGATCTAATCAGCCGTATAATGAGAAAATTATTCTCCAATATGCCGGATTTACAGCCAAATGAACACAGTAATTTTCCAAAATTCCGGATCATTAGGCGGTCAGACTATGAGGGTAAAATGGCACCGCAGCTCGGAAAACATCTGCAAGAGGTTGGCGAGAGCTATGACGAGCATTTCGCCCATGCGGGCCGGTATGGTTTGGTCCTGATCGGGGCGGGCTTGGCCTGCCTGGTCCATGCCGTCCTTCCGTTCCTGTTCGAACAGACCGGCAGCCGGTGCGTGTCCCGGCTCTATGCCCACATGGCGGGACGGGGGAGAATGGCGCAGAACGACCCGGTCCGCGCCTGAACCATGATCCGATAGGTGGGTGATCAGCCCCGGACCATCGCCCAAAGATACCGGGCTTCCATAGTCGATCCTCCACCCTGATTTCTACAAAGGCGGGACACATCGACCCCCTTAAGGTACTACAATTGAAGGGATTTCCAGATGCGCGCTAACACACACCCATGGTGCAGATCGGATGGCCGCCGCTAGAGTCGCCGGCTTCGGCTCACGGTGCTGTAGGTCATATCTTGAAGACCTCCCCATTGAAGCGGGCAGCATGGATGATGGCGTAAGCATCCAGAAACTCTTTCTCCTGGCCTGGCTCAAAGGCTCTATGCAGGCTCTCCCGTATATCGTCATCCATGGCATTCTCGGCGGCGTTGAAGTCGACTTGGTGCCCATTAAGCATCACTTTGATCGTGGTGTTTGCCTTCCGCTCCCATATCAGCCAGTACATGGCTCTCCACACGATATTGAAGGCTGCTAGACCTAGGGCCAGGCGCGGCAAACGCCAAGAGTCCTATGCAACTGTAACCTACGATTTCGATCCCGAATATGCACTGCGGGCGGCGGCCAAGAGGGGCCTGTTCCCGCTCTATCGTCCATTCTCCAACCGATGGGCCGTGAGGATCTCGGAGATCGAGACCGCCGTCGCTCAGACGCGCGCGGGAGGCGACCAATGACCGTTAGCGCCGCTGATAACGGATCCCCAGCTCAGCTGTAGCGGCTCTACACCATCAAGGAGGCGGCCGAACTTCTCAGAGAAGCTCCTTCCACGTGTTGATTTTTCGACAGCCAGCCTCCTTGCTTTTGTCAGAAAGGTAGTAATTAAATCTCTTTCTTAAAAGCATGGACAGCTCAGTGGTAGATAATTTAACATGCCTATGTTTCATTGATTTCTTGTTTTTCTTGAACATTAGGTGGTAAAACGCCAGCCAGAAAGCTGCTGCATCAGCAAAGTTTATCTTTTTCGCCGGTCCGAGCAGGGATATGCAGCCCGTGTTTTTCAGCAGCACTCCTGCGAGCTTAGGCGTAGCCATTTCGCACCCGGAAACAAATACGCGCCGCCCGAGCATGCAGGGCTCTAGCATCTTGCCCAGCTCTTCGTAGCTCACGTGATCAAGCGTGGTGGCCATTCCATTTTTATCGGCGTGACACGAAAAATGCAGATATCTAAAATTACTCTCGTCAAACTTTTTTATAATCTCTTTCAGCTCTCGCTTCGTCCGTATGTAGTAATACGTCGTGTTTTCCTTCCCGATTAGCTTGAGCATACGGGATAGAATTTCGCCCTCGCGCCTATCAGCGGCCTCGTCGTCGAAGTTGAGGGACTCCACGATAAATATCTCAGGTTTTGTGGCCATGGTCCGGTGCTCGCTGGCGATGTTACTGCCAAGCTATCGGATGCAGCCCTCTGATTCAATTCCGGCGCGACCACCGAAGGGCAGCCGGGTTGCGCCAGCCCTGTAGCGAGCTACCCGCTGGGACCTGACGCCTCAGCAAGCAGGGCGGAAGGATGAACATCTAGCGCCTCTGCCAACCGGCCCAGCACCGTCTCGTGCAGGCCCAACTCCTGGTCCACCGCCTCACGCTTGAATGACTCCGGAAAAACACGGCGCTTGATGACACGCATCCGACACGCCTCTCCAGCTCCTCAGAGCTAGCATGGGTGTCCACTAAAACGAGCGAGGATCAGTCCTACACCAGATGCAGACCGGAGCTTTCAAGCTCGTGCCGGGGGGAGGTCTGATCATGAAAACTCGGGAAATGACCGGCGCCGAGCCTATCCTTGCGCTGGCTCGCGAGTTTGGACCTCAAGGCCTCAAGCCACGCGACGACGGCGCTGAAGTCAACGGCCAAGCTCAATCCGTGAGTCTAGGTCAGTCATCAACGGCGAACAGCGCTGAATCGATAGTCGCGTTGGCGCACCAGTACGGGCTTCTAGGGCTCAAACCAGCCGATGCCGCAACCACGGTCGACCGTGAATCTCTAGCTGCGGCACCAAGCCAGCCTCCAAAGGCGAAGGGTGAGACTAAGCCAAGCGCATCCGGCCCTTCAAAAAAGTTCGACCTTCCGAAGATCGCCGCCCAAGCGCTCAGAGAGTCCTTTGGCATCGTCCACAATGCCGCGGCTCGGCTCGATCGGAGGGCACGCCATGAGCCAGCCTTTGGGGCGGCATTGGTTGCAGCGCACCCAAACGGAAGGCCTCACGCAACTTATGCCGCGGCTCTTCGGGCCGTCATGCAAGTCAAGGTGCCGACCAAATGAGGCTCCGGGCATTTTGGCGAGCCTACGAAAGGCGCCGGCGCGCGAGCCTGGTCAGCCAGGGCAACGATCCCGAGTTCGCAAAGACTCTGGCCTCGATCGACGCTCGAACCCGTGAGCGACTGGCAAAAGTGGTCGGGCTGGATCTAGCTCGCACCCTGAGGCTTGGGTATCGGTCGATTGGCGACGGAACCGTGAAGATCAGTGGGGATTTGGACCAAATCCCCAATCACCTGAGATCCGAACTTCTGGAATTCATAGAGCGGGGCGTGACTCTCCAGATGTAAAAACGCCAACCGCTATCAAACGGGCAGCATCCAACTACTTTTTGTAGTCCGCTCGATCTATGCAAAGACTTGATAGTCGATCACATTTGTGTGAGAAAGGCTGTTTTATGGACGCCAATTTACGAGATTCAACTTTTACCGAGCGACCAAATATTAAACAGCTTGTTGAATCGAGCGCGCCTAGAGCGGGATCCGAGCGGGT
>NMUI01000203.1 GCA_002221445.1 Phenylobacterium zucineum
AGACCGAGAGCCTCAGCGGTCAATAGGCCGTCTTCTGGGGTGGTGTAAAGGTGCTCACCTTCGCCACCCTCGACGCCATCCTCTTCGCCACCCACGACACCGATCTCGACCTCGAGTACCGCACCGATGCTCTTGGTCTTGGCAAGCATTACCTTCGCGATCTCAAGGTTCTCGCCCATAGGAACGGCAGAGCCATCCCACATGTGCGAGTTGAATAGTGGGTCTTGACCGTTGCGAACGAGCTCCTGCGAGATTTCGATGAGCGGGTTTACGAACGAGTCGAGCTGGCCCTTGGCGCAGTGGTCAGTGTGAAGGGCAACGGTGATGCCGTAGTTCTTGGCAACCTCGCGCGCGAATGCGGCCATAGCTGCAGCGCCCGACGCCATGTTCTTGATGGTCGGCCCCGACCAGTAGTCGCCGCCGCCGGTGGTTACCTGGATGATGCCGTCCGAACCCGCCTCTTGCAGACCTGCGAGAGCCGCGTTTAGGGTCTGCGACGATGAAACGTTGATTGCCGGATAAGCGAATCCGTGCTTCTTAGCGCGATCGAGCATTTCAAGGTATTGGTCGGGAGTTGCTACGGGCACGGATTCTCCTAGGTAATCGAAAGATTTGGCTTGCTCCAATATTACCGAGGATGAACCCGCTCGCCGTGCGAGCCACTAGATTATGGGTAAGTCGAGGAGGCAGTCATGGCAGCTCTGTATCAGCCAACCCTCGACATGCTTGCGGCCACGGTTGCCGCTTCGATTGGAGCCCGACCGCATCTCGGGTCGGGTGACAAAAATCTTGTGGATCAGGCAGCCGTGGATGCCATGCGTGCATCCCTGCGCGGTGCCGACTTCGGCGGAATCGTGGTCATTGGCGAGGGAGAAAAAGACGAGGCGCCGATGCTGTTCAATGGTGAGCTCATCGGTGCTGGGCAACCTCTCGATTGGGACATAGCCGTCGACCCGATCGACGGCACAGCGCTCGCCGCTCGCAATGAGCCCGGTGCCGTATCGGTGATGGCGGCGGCCGAACGCGGCTCGATGCTCGAGACTACGGAGGTCTATTACTTGAAGAAGCTTGTGACGGGGGCCGCCGGGTTCGGCGTGGTCGACCTCGACCTGTCGGCGACGCAAAATATTCTGGCTCTGGCCGCCGCGCTCGACATGTCGCCGACCGATGTGCGGGTTGCTGTGATCGACAAGCCTCGCAACGCAGATCTCATCGCCGAGGTCGAGTCAACCGGCGCGACTTGGGTGCGCTTCGCCGAAGGTGATGTGGCGATGGCGGTTGCTGCCGCTCTGCCGAACTCGGGTGTTGACTTGCTGCTGGGTGTCGGCGGAGCCCCCGAGGGCGTCGTGACGGCCTGTGCCGTGAGATGTCTTGGGGGTTTTATGCAGGCGCGGTTTGCACCACAAACGCCAGACGAGATCGAGCGGGCGATGATGGCCGACTACGACCTGGAGAAGAAGTTTGAGTTGCTCGACTTAGTGGGCGGCGAGCGTCTTTCGTTTGTGCTCTCTGGCGTGACCGAGGGAATCTTCACACCAGGCATCGTTGAAGACTTTGAGGCGAATGAATTAGTGGTGCAGTCGCTGGTGATTGACCACAACTCCACAGCGCCTAACTTCGTCGAAGTCCGAGTCGAGCAGGCTTAGGGCCGTTTAGGCCTCGGCGAGCTCTTCGAGTTCGCGGCTGCGGTCTGGGTTCTCGGTCACGAACGACTCTGGCATTCCATCGAGGTTTTCAAGACCAGAGGATGGCTGGGTTACGGCAACGGCGCCCCACTGCACGGCGGCTGCAACGCCCACCGGAACGTTGAAGTCAACGCCATAGTCGGCACCTGGCTCAACTGGGTTCTTGGCAACCGCGTGCAAGAAGCCAGCCAGGGTTGCATCTCCGGCTCCAACGGTGTTGATGACCTTGACCGGGGTGGTGCGGGCGGCCCACTGCTTTGTGTGGGTCACTGCGATCATGCCGTCTGCGCCGAGAGACGCCAAAACCACGTCGATGCCGTGACCGCAGAGTTCGCGGGCCGCATCGATGACATCGCCGACATTGTGCAGGGTGCGACCAACGGCTTCGGCTAGTTCGTGCGCGTTTGGCTTGATGATGCTGGCAAGGCCCGTGCGAGCCCAGTGCGATAGAGCGGGGCCGGAGGTGTCGAGAGCAACGCGGACCCCGAGGGCCTTCATCCTGTTGAAAAT
>NMUI01000003.1 GCA_002221445.1 Phenylobacterium zucineum
ACTCTAACATCTTGAATGAGAGCTCTAAGCCTTGGCCGCCGCGATCAGTTGCCCAGGGGTCAGGGCGTAAACTGAGGCACAGTATTCGCAGGTGACGCGGACCTTGCCATCATCCTCCACCATGTCGGCCTGGTCTTCCGGCGAGAAGGAGGCCAGAACACCGATAATTCGATCCTTGGAACACCGGCATACAGCTTTTAGCTCTTTAGGCTCGAACACACGAACACCATCTTCATGGAACAGCCGAAACAGCAGGCCCTCTGAGGTCAGGGTAGGATCGATCAGTTCGTCCTCGCCGACGGTTTCGAAGAAGGCCTGGGTTCGGGTCCAGGCCTCGGCGGTAGAGCCCCTGGCCTCGTCCTCGGCAATATTCTGGATCAACATGCCGCCCGCTCGCCAATGGGTCCCTTCGGCATTGACCACCTGCCCCACCGCGAGACGGACCCGGGTGGGGGTCTGTTCCGACTGGGCGAAATACTGCTCGGCGCACAGGGCCAGGGTCTCGCCGTCAATGGCCGTAACCCCTTGATAGCGGTCCATGTCTGGACCCTGATCCACGGTCATGATGAAAACGCCCTGACCCAGCAGGGTCTTGGCACCGGGACGGATAAAGCCCTTCCCCACCTCGGCCACGGCGGTCTCATCATAGCGGCAATAGCCGCGGATATGGCCAGAGGTGTCATAGTCACAGACCACATATCGCACAGGTCCGTCTCCCTGGGCCTGGACGATCATCCGCCCCTCGAACTTCAGATTGGACCCCACCAGAGCCGCCAGGGCGCAGGTCTCACCCAGCAGGTTGGCCACCGCTTCAGGATAGGCATGAGCCGCCAGGATGGTGTCGATGGTTCCACCCAGGCGCACAATACGACCGCGCACGGGCTCGCCCTCAATCTGAAAGGGAGCGACATGATCGTCAGTGACAGCCGTGAACGGAAGGGACATAGGAGGACCCATGAATTTGCGGGGGCAAGCGCGGTCGTATAACCGTCGATTTGGTCGATGGCGAGCGGTCCTGCGTCGGAACATCAGGCGCGCATACCTGATCGCAGCGGCGGCTCGACCATCTGACTGATGAGCAGCCGGGGTCGCAACCGTTAATGATTCGCAAATAGGCCCGACCCCATCGGCGTTCATAGAGTATTGGTGGACGCTGTGTTAGTATGCCGCCGTGAACAATCTGCTGACACACGATGAGCGCCGCGCCGATCCGCGGAAGACCGTCAACCAACGCGCCCGCGTATTTTATGGGCCAAAGCGAGCCTTGTGGGCCGATGCCAGATCATCGACAAGTCCAAGTCCGGAGCCAAGCTGATGGTGCCGGCGCTTTACCCCCTCCCCCCGAGGTTCCTGGTTCTACAGATTTTTGGCGGGGTGGCCTATGACGTCCGGCTTCGCTGGCGCCGGGGAGATTTGGCGGGTTTGGCGGTTGAGAACCGTCGCGAGATCGAGGGTTCAAAAGATCAAGACCTGTTAGATTTGGAGTCAACCTGGCGGGGCTTGGCCGAAATATCCTGAGGCCGAGGCTGACCCCTGCGGGGGTATTGATACAGCCCTGTGGCAGGTGAGAGTGGCGTGCTGGCCTTAAATCGGCTTAAGGTCCCATGAGTTCGCCTGAGATCCAACCATGCCGGCCTTGCCAAAATCCACTGTGACCGGGGGCCTGCCCACCGTAATCCCTGTCACCCTAGAGGGGCAATTCAGCTGGCTCCATGTGTGCGAGCAGACTCCGATCAGGCGCGCTGGGTTTGTTTTCTGCGCCCCACCCGGACGAGACGGCCGATGTGCTCATCGACCCATGCGCTCCCTTGCTCAATCTCTGGCCGCGCAAGGCTTTCCCGTGCTGAGGGTTGAACCCTTGGGGATCGGAGATTCCCTGGATCTTGAAGAGTCTGAAAATGCCTGGGCGATCTGGCAACGAGGAGCCGAAGTCGCCCGGGACTTTCTGAGAGCACAAACGGGCATTGATCAGGTGATAATGGGCGGCGTGCGCATGGGTGGACGCCTTGCCGCAGAGGTGACGGCCGACGGGCTTGTCCTGCTGGCCCCAATCGCGTCGGGCAGAACCTGGCTACGGGAGCTGAAACTTGCGGCATCCGTCAGCGATACCTTGGGACCGGCAGACGCAGCAGGTGTTGAGTCCGAAGGCCTGACATTCAGCCCACGGGCTTTGGAGGGCTTGCAGTCTGTGGACCTCGCCAATCTCGCGGGCGATTGGAAGGCAGCGCTTATCTTTGCTCAAAACCCTCAGGCGGCCCGTGTGGGAGCGAGATTGACCGAACTTGGGGTTAACACGCAAATCCATGGCTTTCCGGGGTATGAGGAGTTTCTCCGCGACACAGACAGTAACCGCGCCCCCGAGGCCGTCTTCGACTTAATTCTAACCTGGGCCCAGGAGACCTATCCGGACCTCCGCACATCCCGCCCCGTCATGACCCTTCCGCCCTGTCGTTTGGCCGGTGAGGCTTATGAGGAAATATCCGTCAAAATGGCCCCTGGCTTGATTGGCTTGATGACAAGAGCGAGAGCACCCTCAGGTCTCGGAATCATCATCTGCAGCACCAGTAAGGAACCCCGATCCGGCATCGGCCGCCTTGCCGTGCAGATCGCCAGGGATCTGGCCGGGGATGGGGTAACGACAATCAGATTCGATTTCTCCGGTGTGGGTGACAGTGAGATTGACTGCGACGAGCACGTCTATCTAGCCGATCGCAATCAAGAGCTTGCACAGGCGGCGGACTGGCTTCGTCAAGAAGGCTGCACCTCTGTCACCGTCGTAGGGGTCTGCTCAGGCGCGTTTCATGCTCTCCGCGCCATCAGCACAAATCCCAGACTGGATAAGGCCTATTGCGTCAGCTCCAGGTTGGTCTGGCGAGGCCGTGATCGGGTGGAATCGCAAAATTGGGATCAAGGCGCGGCCATCGCTAGATATGTCGCCAAGCTGAAAAATCCCGAAACTTGGTGGCGCCTGATGAGGGGTAAAATTGATGTCCGGGCGGTTGCCGGAACGCTCCGGGATCGGTTGGCTCAAAAAATCGTGGCAGGTTTGGACAGCAATCTCAGCGCGCCCTTAAGAAACGGCATGACCGCTGTTTCGGACAGGGGCGGTGCTGTCAGACTGGTTATGGGGCTCGATGACTCGTCTTTGGATGAGGTTGAAACCTATTTCGGCCCCAGGGCGAAACGTTTGACCCGTCTACCGGGCATGACGATACGGGTGATAGAGGACCTAGATCATAGCTTGGCCAAGGCCGCCAGCCGCGCGGTCATCCTGGCTGACCTCAGGGCTTTCCTGAATCTCGCCGAAGAGAAGGGGTCGCGATGATCAGAGGCAGATCAATAAAAGTATTTTCCGATGTAAGGCCCTGAGTCTCAGAGCGACCGGTAGAGCCAGCGAGGAATGTAGAACGACCGCTTGTTCAGCACGGCCCCAATCACTTGACCGCCCGCATCATCAATCTGGTCTACGAGACGGCGGGCCACAGCGGCACGGGTCATCTCGGCTTCAACCACCACCAGGGTGGCGTCGGCCAATCCCGCGACTTCTATGCCCGCAGAGGAACGCTCGAAGGCCGGAGAATCAATCAAGATCAGATCAAAGCTGGTGCGGGCTGCCTGAATTATTTTGCCCCATTTTGCCTCTTCAACCTTGAGCCCACCAGCCCCGATGGGCGCTGAGACATATAAGGTGGTGTCGCCAACCTGAAGGGTGCGGCGCTCAGGCGAAACAGGGGTAAGGGGCTGGCCCTGGGCTGCAAACATAGCCGCTGCCCCGCGTCCGTCCGGCGGTTCGATGTCAAGAAGCAGAACCTTTCTCATCCCGCCCGAAACGGCGATGGCCGCCAAGTCCCGCGCCAGATTTGAAACCCCCTCACCTTCATGGGCGGAGATCAACTGCATCACGCTGCCGCCGGTGTTTCTCAGGGTCGACATAATGCGCAGTAACAGTCGGCCTTCATCCTGGCTCAGACGAGTGGGTGACAATCGACCAGGCCTGCGGGGCAGGATGTCATCATTGAGTGCCACTGACAGCAGGACAGGTACACCCACCTTGTCCTCAAGATCCCGGGGGGTGACCATGACCTCAGACAGGGCTGAGGCTACAAGAACGGTGGCGAGGGCCGTGATTAAACCAGCAAGGCAACCCGCCAGGAGGATCAGACTGCGGCCGGCCTTACCCCGGGTCGGGGGCTCAGCCGGTTGAATCACCCGAACATTGGCCCGGGACCGGGCAGTGGAATTGGCGAGGCTGCCATCCTCAACCGTGCGATCAAGGTCTTGAAGCGCGCTCTCGACCACAGTGCGTGCCCGGATAAGCTCCCGATACTCCGGCCCGATCCTTACAAGGTCTTCCAGACGGCTTGCGACGCGATCCAGGGCTTGAGTGAGGGCGGCTCGACCGTTCCGCAGGCCCGCAACATCCCCGAATGAATCGGCCAATTCCGTATCGATTTGCTGATGAACCGGATTGAGCCCACGACGCTCAACCGATACCTGCTGGGCGGGAACCTGCCGCATCTCAGCCTGCACCCTAGCAATTCGAGCATCGAGATCGGCGAGAAGCGGATAGCCTTCGCGATATTTTTCCGCCGCCTCACGCCGCTGGGCCTGAAGAGCGACCAGATTTTGCATCAGACCTTCCATGGCGGTCGAGCGCGATCTGTCCGTAAACACCTGGATTTCCTGGGGTGTTGACCGATTCAGTATGGAGAGTTGATTGGCCCGACCCGCACGGGTGGCGATCTGTTGATCCAGGGACTGAAGTTGACCCTGGAGTAGGGCCTGTTGGGATTGAACGGCATTGAACTCCTGCCCATAGTCGCCAAACCCGTAGCGGGTGGAAAAATCCGTGATCTGGGCTTCGACCTGGCTCAGGCGTTGACGAAGCACATCTCTTTGAACACTGACCGTGGCCGGATCTGCCCGCTTGAACACCTCATTTCGGCGGATTTGATAGACTTCGACCAACTTATTGAGCAGGTCCGCGGCGACCTTGGGATCGCCAGCCTTCAACTTCAATTCGATGACATTGGAAGTTGGAATATTCTCAACCGTCAGATCTTTCTCAAGCTGATCAACCCCCTTGGCAAAACCTTGTGGTTCCGCGACGAGTTTCGGATACACCCTAGCAAGGCCAATGGCCTTTAGGGCATCTGACCGGACGCCCCTGGAACTGAGAATTTCCATTTCCGCATGAACGATCTGAGACCGATCAAAGGACTGTGCCGAGCCCGGATCTGCGACGGAAGCCTTAAACACATAGTCACCACCCAATAGAATCAGCAGCCGCGACTGCGCGACAAAGACCGTATGGGCGAAAAAAATGGCAATGCAGGCGGCCAGGACCGGCAGTAGAAACGCCAGGATGGCGTGTCTCATATAATAAAATACCGGAGTCAGCAGTTCGCGAATCGTCAGGGGCGAGCGCACTCTCCGCTTTGTCGGCGATGCGGAGTACGATGTCTGATCGAGAACCGCAGAAGTCATCAAGGCGCTGGATAAAAGGGGTTGCGGCGACAGACACCAAGGAATCGGACAACCTCAATTGGTAAAGATTTGCGGTTAACAAAAAGCTGCTGACAATGACTTTGCCAACGCTTTGATAACCATAGACAGCGAAACTAGGGTGAATGGGTCTGCGCGCCGCGCGGTAAGCGTCTCTGGAACGGGTTATGTTGAAGCTATCGTGGACGGGATTATCCCTTTGCACCGGGTTGGCGAGCTTGCTCGTGACATCATTCTCCGGCAGCCAGATGCAGGCTCAAGGCTACCGGCCGCCCCCTTACAATCCGGCCTGGGTGCCTCAACCTCATAGCCCCCCCCAAGAGGCACCTAACCCGATAACCCCACCACCCCCGCAGCGGCAAACTAGGATCTACGCGCCACCGTCGCGCTACACTAGCAGTCGATTTGCCGCTTGGTCGGACAGCGACGATCACTACCGGATCAACGCCGGGGATGAACTCTCTCTCCGGTTTCTGCTGAACCCGGATCTGAATGCAGGCGTACTGGTCGGTCCGGACGGACGGGGTATCTTTCCGCTGATCAGCAGTCTTAAAGTCGCTGACTTGACGGTGGATGAGGCCGACAGCGTCCTCTCGGAAGCCTATTCTAGAATTCTAAAGCGACCGGATGTGCAGGTGATGATCACCTCCTACGGATCTTCGCCGGTCTATGTAGGTGGTGAGGTTCGAACTCCCGGAGTTTATCCGATCCGGGGCAAGTTGACGCCGGCCCAAGCCGTCATGATGGCCGGTGGTCTCTCCCCCACAGCGCGCCTCGGACACATTGCCGTTATCCGGCAACGGCCTAATGGTCAGATGTTGATGAAAGAGCTTGACCTCCGGGCCTATCTGACCAAGGGACAAAGCCTTGGTCCCTTCATCATCCTGCCTGGGGACTTGATCTTTGTGCCGCGAAGTTCAATCGCCGAAGCTGATCGGTTCGTTGATCAGTATATCACCGGTCTCTTGCCCCTGGGGCGGGTGCTAGGCTACCGCGATCACTCCACGATAACCTACTAGACGACCGCTCAATCCAGTGACCCGATATCTGACGGCGGCCGTTGAGCAGGCCCTATGGTCGATCCTGAATCTCGGGGTCAATCTCATGTTGTTGCGCGTCGCAACACCTGAACAATATGGGACTTTTGCGTTTTGGGCTAATGTGGCCTTTGTCCTGATCAGCTTTCAGAATGCGTTGACCGTAACCCACCTGATGGTCTTGCCACCAGGTGATGACCTCCACCCAGAACGTCTGCCGACCGAGCGGATCATGCACGGGGTGACGGCAATTTTCCTGGGGTTTACAGCGGTTGCCATATTGGCGATCACCCTGATCTTGCACAGCAGCGGCCAGGAACTAGGTGCGCCCCTGGCGGCTCTTTTTGTGCCCGCCTTCCTCATACAACAATATTTTCGCTTCCTCAGCTTTTCGCGCGGTCGACCGAATGACGCCTTAAGGCAAACCCTGGCGGTCCTATTGAGCGCGATAATCCTGTTGATCCTGGGATCGAGAATGAGAGGCTCCCTGACGGCCAATACCAGCCTGGGTCTGCTCGGTATAGCCTACGGGGTGGTGGGACTTTTCGCCGGTGCTGTAGCTGTTCGCCGCCAGGGTCTTAGCTTCACCCGCCCAGTTCTGTCAGGTTTTCGCGACTATCTGCGCCCGTCAGGATGGCTATTTTTGGGGGTGACATCGACGGAATTTCTTGCCCGCTTCTACGCCTTTGCCGTAGCCGGTGCTTTCGGCTCTGTCGCCCTGGCGTCGCTGACCGCAACCCAGGTCTTGTTGCGCCCGATTCCGTTACTAGCAATCTCTTGGTCTCAGGCGGCACGGGTCGATCTCGTCGGCCATCGTGACGCTCGCCGGTGGCGCACTTTTAGCGGTATGATTATCGCAGCTTTGATCGGGGGTCTGGCCGTCGCCATCCTATGGTCCGGATTTGTGGATCTTGCCTGGTCCTGGCTCGCCCGACTGGCTTTTCGAGGTAAGTATTTGGATGACCGAGGAATGGTCGTGCTTTGGGGCGTATCGACGGCCTTGAGCCTGATACAGGTCGTCATCAGCACCCCCATGCAAGTCTTGAAAGACTATCGCGCCCTAGCCATCGCCAATACCTTGGCCTCAGTTGTATCGGTGGTCGGCATTCAGGTGTGTATGCGGCTGTTCGGACCTGGGGGTGCAATCATCGGCACCTCGCTTGGGCAGTTCGCAGGCGTGTTGGTGACTAGCGCCCAACTTATGGTCGCCCTGAGGGAGGCTCAAGCCGCAACCCATTGACACCGCCGGGTTGATGGCGATCAGGCCAACGAAGATCAATATCCATGCCGACCATCAGCATCAGCACACCCAGGGCAGAGTTCGGGGTGAAATAACTGCTTTCTAATAGGTTATGAAACAAGAAGAGCAGGGGAAATATTCCCAGATAAACAAGGTAAGGAACACCTTCACGGTCCTCAGACCGCACCGAAAGGAGGGCCAGTCTAAGCAGGACAAGACCGCGCCAAATCCATCGTCCCAGCAGGGGCAAGGCACCGACGAGACCCACCACGCCGGTAGTCACGAGGATGTCGATGTATCCATTGTGGCCTTCATTGGCAAAAGCCTCAGGACGGGAGAACCAGGCATCGGTCTGCAAACTAGGTTGAACAGCCGGATCTACATCCCAAAAAGAGCCGAAGCCGATGCCCTTCCAGGGATGGTCTGCCCAAACCCCAAGGGCGAAACGCCAGACATCGGTTCGCATGGTGAAGGTAACCGTCGATAGGGGCGCAAGGGGATCAGTGCCCCCAATGGCATTCCAGCCGATCCAGGCTAGAAACAAAATAGCGGCAAACGCGAAGGTCGCAGCGATGATCGCCCAGATCAGACTCATCCTTTGGCGCAGCAGCCATAGCAAGCCCACACCGGCAAAGGCACCGCCGCCCAGGGTACCCAGACTGGTTTTCGACTTTGAGGCGACCAGCAGAGCAAGCGCCGCCAGGACGATAATAAGCCAGAAGACGCGGCTCAAAGGGGACTTTTGTCCTTGAAAATACGCCACACAAACAATGCAGCAATACATCATGATCGCACCCAAGGTGTTCTTATGGGTGTGAATAGCAGCCAAACCGAACTCCGTCATACTGGCGGTCGGCGCGAGGCCCCAAGAGAAAAAATCAATCGTGACCATGAGGGCGCAAGTCATAGCCAGAGTAACCAAAATTCGATCACCCCGGCGAATTGACAGGCTTAAAGCCAGGCAAATGACCGTCTGAATCAGGTAGAGTACAATGCGCCTGACTGAAACAACGGGATCCAGCGCCCATTGAGTGCTGGCGGCGAACCATAGCAGGAGAATTATCAGAGGCCACACCCGCTTGAACGCCGTTGCAAGAACTTGCCGACGAAACCAGAAAACAGGGGTCGCCAAGGCCAAAAGCGACAACCAGATCAGCCGATTCCACGGCGAAACCGGGGCTGCACCGGTCTGAAGATCGGGAATGATCTCATGTTGATAAGGCGCGACCCCGATCATGATAAACAACAGCATGATCATCAAAATGGTCTGCCCCAGCAAACCCAGCCAATAATCACCGCGTTCCGTCCGCGCCTGATGCGCCGCCACCTGGCCTGCCCGCCAATCCGCTAATATATTAATGCGCCGTTCAGACATTGGTCAGTTCAGCGCCGTACGCCGATCTCAGACCCAAACGAATAGCCACAACATCACGCAGACCAAGCCCCAGTCCTATCAGGGCGCGTACCAAATACCGCCGCCAGAGTCGTTTCGGTTCGCGGAACAAGCGATAGAGCCAAACCAGCCCGGCCTGTTCCATCCAGTCTGGGGCCGGGGTCTGCTGTCCGGTAATCACACTGAGGGAAGATCCTATACACAAACCAAGACCGACGGCACGACCATCGGCGATCACAAACTGGCAGAACTTCTCCGACTGTGGTGGCCCCATAGTCACAAAACAAAGCGCGCTGGATTCTTCACCACGAAATCCACCGCCCGGGCAACAGCCTCGGGGTCATTGATAAAGCCCATGGGCGGGATGTGTTGCACGACCATAGTCAGACCAAATTGCCTGACCAGATCGGCGACAATCTGGGGGGTGGCACCGACAATGCTGATCGAGTCATTCGGCGAAATGGCGGTCTTAAACATCTGATCGACGACGTAAACACCCGGGGCAAATTTCAGATCCAGTCCTGCCAAACGGGCGGCTCGGCCTAGTACGCGACTGTCATTGGTACTGATCCAGCAGGTATCACCACACCGACGAAATTGTGCATCCCGACGGCGCAGAAAGGCATGTTCAGCATTTGGTGTAACGAAGGCGGCAAAGGTGGCGTCTGGAGCACGGGCCATAAGGGCTGCAACCGTGTCTTCAACACTGAGGGGCGTAAACCGCAATCCAGCGAAGCGAACCTGGGCGAAAGCCGGATTTAAGTCGGAACCAGTTGTCAACGCATTGCCTTTATCTGTCAGCGTCTAAAGTTTTCGGTCGTATGATTCACCATGACACACACCATAAGTTTACGCCCCGTTCTCGCCGAAGGTCGACCTGTCGGAATCGAACTGGCCCTGAAGCGGGTCATGGATGTCATCCTTTCGGCTTTGCTATTGCTTTCCCTGTCGCCCCTGCTGGTGCTGGTTGCCCTTATGGTAAAAATGACCTCGAGGGGGCCGATTTTCCATACCTGCCATTGGATCGGTCATGAAGGGCGACCTTTCAAGGGGTGGAAATTCCGGACCATGGTTGAGAATGCTGATGCCATGGAAGCCCAACTGAGTTCGCAAAATGAAATGGTTGGGCCGGCCTTCAAGATCACCAATGATCCTCGTGTGACCCCGGTCGGTCGCGTCCTGCGTCGCTATAGCATTGACGAATTACCCCAGCTTTGGAATGTACTCCGGGGCGACCTCAGTCTGGTCGGACCGCGGGCTCCGCAAGCCCACGAATACGCCCGTTTCACTGATTTTCAGCGGCAGAAATTGGCGGTTCGTCCCGGGATTACATGCCTGTGGCAGGTGACTGGTCGTCACAGGATCAATGACTACGACCGGTGGGTCGAGCTGGATCTCGAATATATCCGCTCCTGGTCACTATGGCTGGACATCAAAATTCTGGCCCGTACAGCCCTGGTGGTCGTTCAGGGGACCGGCGTTTGAAACGCCCTGACATCAGCGTCGTCGTTCTGAGCTATAACCGCGTCCACCTGCTCAGACACACCCTGGTCGAGGGTTTGAAACAGGTTATGGCAGCGGGGCGATCCTACGAATTCATCGTGGTCGATAATCACCCGGACAAACTGGCCGAGGGCCTTGTGACCGAGCTTATTGCCACCGGTGCGCCCCTGACCTATCTGGCCGACGATCGCCGCAATATCTCTATTCTGCGTAATATCGGTATCGCCGCCTCCCGCGGGCCTTATGTGGCCTTTATCGATGACGATGAGGCACCGGAACCGCGCTGGCTGAACGCATTGTTTGAGTGCCTGGAACGCACCGGTGCCGATGCCGCCTTTGGGCCCAAACTTCCGTCATTTGAGACAGGTAAGGCCCCAGATTGGGATAAGGATGCTTGGCTATACACCCTAGACTTTCGTTTACCTGCCGATGCGCCGATTGAAATGTTCGGGCGCTTGCGACGAAAGGGTAAGGGGCTGGGCAGCGGCAATGCCGCCTTCCGAGTCGCAACCTGTTTCAACACCGCAGAACCCTTCAGCGTGGCCTTCGGGGATGCCAATGGGGAAGACACCCAACTCTTGTTCCGGCTGGCGCTTGAGGGAAAGCGATTTGTCTGGTGTCCCACCGCGATCGTCAAAGAGTTTATCGAAACCGATCGTACCCGCCCTGAATATATGATCACCCGCATGAGGCGAGGCAGCCAACATTATGCGGCTTCGCGGATCAATACCAGCGCGGCCCCGCAACTGACCCGGCTAAAGGTCATGGCCTTGGGCTTAGCCCAGATCGGCGTCCACGCCACGCTCTATATTCTAAGTTTCGAGTTCCTGAGCAGCACCCGCTATACGCATCAGATCGGCATGGCCAAGGGTCTAGGAAAGCTCAGCTACAGAGTGCCAATCGGCTTCATTGACGAGCAAGCCGTATGAGTTCCGTGGATGTCTCTATCGTCATCGCCACCTATAACCGCCCGCAACAGCTGGCGCAGACCCTGATGTCGTGCCTGGGTCAATCCAACCGCCTGGGCCAGGTCATCGAGATCGTGGTCGTCGATAACCACCCGTCACAAAACGGCGGACCCGTCGTCGAGCAGATGGACGCCAACTCGCCCTTCCCCATCCGCTATATTGCCGATCCTGTCCGGAACATGTCAGCCCTACGCAACCGTGGTTTCACCGAGGCGAGAGGCCGCTGGGTCGCCATCATCGACGATGACGAGATCGCCGATCACGATTGGCTGGACGAACTGATTGGCACCGCCCAGGCTCGGGACGCGGACATTGCTGTCGGCCCTTGCCTAGCAAGTTTCAGTACCGGGTGCCCGCCGGCCTACGATCCCACAGGCGCATATTTTAAGAGGGATCTCGGTCTGAAGGACGGATCTATCATCGATTTGAGCCATGCCGACGGAAAGCCACGCTACGGTCTCGGCTCAGGAAACTCCGCTTTCAATATGGCGCGTTGTTTTCCAAATCTGGAAGCTCCCATGCGTCTGGAATTCGGAGACGGCGGCGGCGAGGATTCGGAGCTGTTTCTTCGACTTCACCGTTCGGGTCGCAGGATTGTCTGGGCGGCCAAGGCTTTTGTGACGGAAACTGTGCCTGCCCATCGCACGAAAATCGACTACAGGCTAAAGCGAGCGCGCCGGGAGGCTCAGGATTATGTGCGTCTTTATGTCGATGTGACACCAAAACCCGCTCTGGTCCGCACCATACTCCTTGCCAAGGGCATGATTCAAGTAATGGCGGGTTTTATGATCGCCCTCCTCACCATCGAATTCGGTTCAGAGTTAAGGCTTCGGGGCCGCCTCATGATGGCGCACGGCATGGGAAAGCTGATCTGGACGCCACGGGTTGGGTATATTTCGGAACCGGGCGGTCCAACGGCACTCTGAGGGCGATCACTCATCCTGCGGGGATTCCTTCGGGATTGGCACAACCCTTGAAATCCTCCCCTCAATCTTCCGCGAATGGAGGTTTTGAGGGTCAAAATGCTACAGTCACTGACATTTTCAAACGACGTCATCGACATCCGCGCCCCTATGGCCGTCAAACTGTACGGCGATGGCGCAACCCTCACCGATTTTGCCCGTTTGCATCAGGAAGGCATTGTCACCGGTTTTACGACCAATCCCAGCCTGATGCGCCGCGCGGGCGTCGCCAGCTACACCACCTTCGGTCGCCAGCTGCTGAGTATCATTCCGGACATGCCGATCTCGTTTGAAGTCATCGCCGATGACTTTGCCGAAATGCGTCGTCAAGCCCTGGTGCTCACGTCCTGGGGCTCAAATGTCTATGTGAAGATCCCGATCACCAACACCCGGCGTCAATCCAGCCTGCCGCTGATTGCTGAGCTTTCCGCCATGGGTGTGAAGGTTAATGTCACGGCGGTTCTCACTTTAGAACAGGTCGCCGGTGCGGTCGAAGCCCTTGATCGGACCACCGCCTCCATCATTTCGATCTTCGCCGGGCGCATCGCTGATACGGGCATTGATCCCATGCCGATCATGCGCGCCGCCGTGGCCATGGCCGCCCGTCGCCCCAACGCTGAAATTCTGTGGGCGTCGATTCGAGAGGTTTTCAATATCTATCAAGCGCAGGAATGCGGCTGTCACATCATTACCGCCACACCGGACCTGCTGAAAAAGCTCGACATGGCGGGTAAGGATCTGACCGATCTGTCGGCGGAAACCGTCGCCATGTTCGACACCGACGCCCGTGCCGCTGGCTACAAGCTCTAGGCGCGCCCATGACCCACGCTCTTGTTCTTGCCGCAGGTTTGGGAAGTCGCATCCGCCATATTGCGGGGGGCCTCCCAAAACCCCTAATGCCCTTTGGAAATTCCACCATTCTGGAACATAACCTGGCTTGGCTGGCCGTCGCGGGAATCCGGGATGCTTGGATTAATCTGCACTATGGGGCCGATCTGATCCGCAGCCGGATTGGCGATGGCTCGGCCTATGGCCTAAGGGTCCATTATGTTTATGAGCCGGAACTACTCGGCACAGCCGGTGCCCTGAAAAACTTCGGGCCCGCCGCCAACCAATCCATGCTGTTGGTCTATGGCGACAATGTTGTCCGGTTTGACCTGGACAAACTCAACCAGGCCCATGAGCGATCCGGGGCCGAGGCCACTGTGGTGGTCTATGATCGCCATCGGCATTTGAACACGGGTATCGCCGGTGGCGGCGTACAGATCGCCGACGACTTCGCCATCACGCGCTTTGTGGAAGGCCCGAAGACCGCGCGTATGTCCAGCTTGGTCAATGCCGGAGTCTACCGGCTTGAGCCCAGCATTTTGGATCTAATTCACCCCGGTGTCTCGACCGACTTCGGTCGAGATGTTTTCCCGGCCATGGTGAAGCAGGACCGCAAACTTATGGCACATATCATGGACGATGCCGGGCTATGCTTGGGCCTCGACACCCCGGAAAGTCACGCCGCAGGCCAATCCCTGTTGAGCGACAACCGTCTGGTGTTGGCATGATCCGCGCTGTTTTCCTCGACCGTGACGGTGTCGTCAACGCCATTACCAAGCGAAACGGTGTACCCGCCTCGCCCCGCACACCCGATGAGTTGCGTATCGAATCTGACGCACCCGGAACTGTGAGATTTCTCAAGAGGGCTGGGTTCAAAGTCTTTGTGGTGACCAATCAGCCAGACGTCCGGCGCGGCCTGATGTCCGGGGCAAGCCTAGATGCGATCCACGCCAAGCTTGCCACGGCCGTGCCGGTAGATGACATCGCAGACTGTCGACATGATAATGCCGACAACTGTCATTGCCGAAAGCCGAAGCCAGGCCTGCTTCTTGATCTGGCGCTCGTCCATGGGGTAGACTTGTCTCAGTCCTGGATGATCGGTGATCAGGATCGCGACATTACCTGCGGACAGGCCGCCGGTTGCCGAACGATACTCTTGAAACGCCCCTATAATTCCGGTGCCGGTACTGGCGCGGATCAGGTCCTGGAAAGCCTGTCTCAAGTAATCCCGGTTATCGCAGATGCTCAGCGCCTTTGTGCGTAAGCTAACGGAGTCGCCAGCGTGTTCACGGACCATTTCTTCGACACAACGACCCGGGCCATAGCCGCCATCGACCGCGCGTCGGTTGAAGCTGCGGCCCTCACTCTCGCCAAGGTCAGGGACAGGGGCGGGCGGTTGTTCATTCTCGGCGTTGGCGGCAGTGCTGGCCATGCCAGTCACGCGACCAACGATTTCCGTAAGATCTGCGGGTTCGAGGCCTATTGTCCCACCGATAATGTCTCGGAACTCACCGCTCGCATGAACGATGAGGCTGGGAAGGCACATTTTCGACCTGGCTTCAGTCCAGCCGCCTTCGGGCCGACGATGGTCTGCTCATCTTCTCGGTGGGCGGTGGCAGCGTCACTCCGCCGGTTAGCGCCAACATTGTCCGGGCTGTCGAATTGGCCAAGAAACGGGGCGCGACCGTGACCGGCATTGTCGGACGCGACGGCGGTTTCACCGCCCAGGTAGCCGATGCCTGCATCCTTATTCCCACGGTTGAGGATCAGCTGATCACGCCAATTGTCGAAGGTCTGGCTGCGGTGGTCTGGCACCTTCTGGTTTCGCACCCAGCCCTGGCCGTGTCTAAGGGCCACTGGGAGCAAATCGCGGCCGGGACTGTGTCAGGTCACGCCACATGATCTCGACCCGCACCCCCCTGCGCATCACCTTGGGCGGTGGCGGCACCGATCTGGACAGCTATTATCGTCACGGCGGTGGCTTCATCTTCGCTATTGGCATCAACAAGTACATCCATATTGCCGCTCACCGCCCGGCCTTCCATGGCGATGTGGTATTGCATGGCCCTGACCCGGAATCCTGCACTTCTGCGGCCGACCTGCGTCATGAACTGGTACGCACAGCCCTGCAGGCTCATGGCATAAACGACCGCTTTGAGGTTGCTTCCATCAGTGACATTGCTGGCGGGACCGGCATGGGATCATCCAGCTGTTTTCTGGTTGGATTTCTCAATGCCCTCCACGCGCTGAAAGGACATACACCTGATCGTCAGGCCCTGGCCGAAGAAGCCTGCCGGATTGAAATCCAGGCCCTCGCCAAGGGGATCGGCAAGCAGGACCAGTATATGGCTGCCTTTGGCGGGCTAACCACCCTGGACATCGCACGGGACGGTACAGTTCAGGTCGGAAGCATCCAGATTTCTGAAGCGGTCGAAGCGGCCTTTATCGACCACACCCACATCTACTACACAGGCTTGCGTCGAGATGCGGCAGTCATTTTGGACGACCAGAACAACGCCATGCTGTCGGATCATGCCGACCGACATCAGGCCGTAAGCGAAAGCCTGGGGGCCATTAAGGCCTTGGGCTACCGCATCCGCGACGCTTGGGTTGAGGGTGACCTCAACGGCTGGGGCGAGATGCTGCACGAGCACTGGGTGGCGAAAAAGACGCTCTCCTCAAAGATTTCCTGGCCCCATCTTGATCAGCTCTATGATCATGTGCGTGCTGAATACGGTGTCCTGGGCGGTAAGGTCTCGGGGGCAGGCGGCGGCGGCTTCCTTATGCTGTTCGATCCCAGCGACGGTCGCGAGCTTGAAGCCTATATGGCCGGTCAAAACATGCCGCGGCTGAATTATCGAATTGACCGGGGTGGGACCCAAGTCCTGCTTGGTCGCGACGGTTAGCCAAAGCCTCACCGGATGATCATTCGCCCGACACCCAAGGATTTCGACGTCCGCGCCCGGGCTCCCCTGCGACTGGGTCTTGCTGGCGGGGGTACCGACCTATCGCCCTATTGCGACCGGTTTGGCGGGGCGGTGCTGAACGCGACCATCGGCAGGTTTGCCTTTGCGCATATCACCCCAAGCCAGGATGGTCGGATTTGCTTCCGCGCACGGGATCTAGGTGGCGCTGAAGAACGCTTCGACAGCCTGGAAGACATCAGCCTGGACGATGGTCTAATCCTGCATCGCGCCGTCTATCGTCACGTGGTCGATACCTGGCTGAACGGCATGGCCCCCGCCCTCACCGTCTCCACTAATATCGACGCCCCGGCAGGCTCAGGCCTCGGCTCATCTTCGGCCCTGGCCGTAGCCCTGATCGAAGCCTTCCGGGTCGCCTTAAACCTGCCCCTCGGTCCCTACGAGATCGCTCATCTGGCTTTTGATTTGGAGCGGGTTAAGCTGGGGCTCGCCGGTGGACGTCAGGACCAGTACGCAGCAGCCTTCGGGGGGTGAACTATATCGAATTCCTCTCAGATGATCGGGCTCTGGTGAGTCCTGTGCGCGTACCGCGGGCCTATCTGAATGAATTCGAGAGCTCCCTGGTAATCTGTTTCACGGGCCAGTCGCGCCGATCCGATAGCATTATCCGTGAACAGATTGATGGCCTGACCGCCATGGACACCCTGACTCTGATGGGTATGCACGCGCTAAAGGCCGATGCCATTGCCATGCGGGAGGCCCTATTGCGCGGTCAGGTCCGCGAGGTCGCGGACATCATGATGCAATCCTGGGCCTCCAAGAAACAAACCGCCAAGGGTATCGCTACGGCGGCGGTGGACCGTCTATTCGATCACGGCATGGCCAACGGTGCCTGGGGCGGAAAGGTGTCCGGTGCCGGTGGCGGGGGCTTTCTGATGTTCTGCACGGATCCTGAAAACCGCTATCGCCTGGTCAGCGCGCTCAACCACGCTGGCGGGCAGGCGACCTCCGTCAGCTTTAGTTTCGAAGGGGCAGAAGCTTGGAGCGTGCCCAGGTGAGGGTGCGCCAGTGTGTCATTTTGGCGGGAGGAGCTGGCACCCGGCTTGGCGACCTCACCCACGACATACCCAAGCCGCTCCTGCCGGTGGCCGGACGACCGTTTCTCGAACACCTGATCCTCAAGGCGGCACGGCACGGCTTTGAGCAGATTCTGCTGCTGGTCGGTCATCATGCAGCGGTGGTGGAAACCTGGCTTGCCCAATCTGATGTAGCGACCGGGTCGGGACTAGAAATCACCTTATCAGTTGAACCCCACCCCCTGGGCACTGGCGGGGCTTTAGCCTTGGCCCGCCCTCGACTGGATGAGGCCTTTCTGCTGATCAATGGCGACACCTGGTTCGATTTCGACTGGCGGACCCTGGCCGACTTGGAGGGAAATATCCTGGCCCTGCGCGGAGTTTCCAACGCCGACCGCTATGAGACCGTGCAGGTGGAGGGCGAGCACGCCATCGCCTTCCTGCCACGGTCAGGTCTTGCCCGCTCGGGCTTGATTAACGGCGGCGTCTATCGATTGACCCAGTCTATCATCCCAACCGCCCTTACCTCTATCTCCCTGGAGGCCGATATTCTCCCGGTTCTTTGCCAGGCAGGCAGACTAACGGCCCGGATTTTCGACGGCACCTTCATCGACATAGGCCTCCCGGAGAGCTATGCTGCAGCCCAAACCCTGCTAATCTAAGTATAGACAAGGAATTAAGGTTGTGATTGCTTCGATCATGGGTGTGAACCACAGAGGCTTGAAAATTCATGGCGACGATGTCTGTTTCTTTGGAAAAGCTGGATATCGGAAAAGTCTTTGATCTAGCCCTTGGCGTGGGGCGGCGAAATTTCGGGCGATTTGCCACCATCTCGGGACTCTTTCTGGTGGCCTTTATTTTGATAGGTGTCGTGGCCGTGCTCGCCGGGGGTGTGTCAATAGTACCGCACCTCATGTCGGCGCGTCCCATAAACCTCGAAGTTATTGAAAAATCTGGCCGATTTTCGGGATCAGCATGGTGCTGCTATTGCTTGCGGCCACAGTGCAGGAATGTGCGGGGTTACATGTCGCCCTGATAGATTTGGCCGGGCATAAGACAAGTCTCCGGGAAGATTTGAACTTCGGCTTTCGTAATGCCCTACCCATGTTCGGACTTATGGTCTTGCTCACCCTCGCCTATTTGGCAGGCTTTTTACTACTGGTGGTGCCCGGGATCATGATGGCACTAGCCTTCTCCGTCGCCCTGCCGGTCGCATTGATGGAAAGAACCGGAGTGTTCGGGGCGTTCCGGCGCAGCCGCGACCTGACGCGGAATAACAGATGGCGGATATTGGGCCTATTTTTGATCTTTTCATTCGCCAATATTGCGGTTTCTCTGATCATCCGGATTTTGGGCGGCGGCGGTCTTGTTATAAGTTCCCCTCGCGGCGAACTCGCCGTTGCAGCGTTGAGCTTTATTCAGAGCACGGTCTTCACCAGTGCGGGATTTTGTATCTATGCCGCTCTCTATACAGAGCTGTGCAGGATCAAGGCCGGGAACGGCCCTGCCGAAGTCTCCACCGACACCTTGTGAAATCTTAACCGACCCGCCCCAGAATATCGATATTCAGCCCACTAGGTCCGTGTCCGACATCGGCGCGGACGCCATAGGCCGCCGCAATCACCGGGGGGGTGAGAGCCTGATCAGGCACGCCGTCGGCCAGTATCTGACCGTCAGCCAGAACGATCACCCGGTCGGCAAATCGACCCGCCAGGGCCAGATCATGTAGAGTCAGGACAATGCCACACCCGTTCGTCCGAGCCAGGGCGCGAAATAGGGTCAGGGCATCAAGCTGGTGGCCGAGATCCAGTCCCGTCAGGGGTTCGTCGGCCAACAGCCACTCGGGTTGCCCGGCAAGGGCCCGGGCGATCAGCACCCGCGCCCGCTCACCGCCCGACAGGCTCGCCACATCCCGATCCGCAAGATCCAGGGCGTCAGCGGCTTTGAGCGCCGCCTCAATATAGACGGCGTCGTCGGCTGACAGTCCCCGCGCCCCGATGAAGGGGGTGCGACCCAAGCCGACCAATATCCGGGCCTCCACCGCCCAGGTGATTTCGGGCGTCTGTGGCAGGAAGGCCATGCGCTGGGCCCGTAAACGCGGCCTGAGATCGAAAATGTCCCGGTCATCCAGCCGAACCCGTCCCCCATCGGGACGCCGAAGCCCCGCCAGAGCCGCGAGCAGGGTAGACTTGCCCGCCCCATTGGGTCCCAAGATCACCGTGACCTGACCTGGAGCCAGAACCCCGGAAATACCATCCAGCACCTTCCGTTTTCCGAAGGCCACAGCGATTGCCTCGAAGGCGAGCCGACTCATCCCAGCCGCCGCCGCATGGATAGGAGCAGGATCAGAAAGAAGGGACCGCCCAACAAAGCCATGGCCACGCCCAGCTTGACCTCTCCGGCACCGGGGGTCAGTCGCACAGCAATATCGGCCGCCATCACCAGGACCGCCCCTCCGAGGGCACTCGGGATCAGGAGACCACCGGGTCTTGCTCCGACCAAAGGACGCAGCAGGTGGGGTACGATCAGGCCGACAAAGCCGATCACCCCGGTCACGGCGACACCTGCCCCCGCCGTCAAGGCGATGCCGAGAGCAAGAAGAACCCGAGTGCGCCCCGGATCAATGCCCAGGGACCTTGCCCCGGTCTCGCCCAAGGTCAGGGCATCAAGGGCCGGTGCCAGGGCCAGCAGCAGGGCAAGACCAACCAGAATCAGCGGCCCGGCCAGGGCCAGATCGCCCAGGCTGCGGTCCGTGAGCGCCCCCATCAACCAGGTGATGATTTCATCCTTGGCCCAAGGATTGGGGGCAAGGCTTAAGGCCAGGGCAACCCCGGCGGCGGCAAGGGTTTGAAGGATGACGCCAGACAGGACAAAAGCTACCAGGCTTGACCCTTCCCCCGCCAGGGCGATCAATAGGCCCACAGCTATAAGGGCACCGATCATCGCAGCCACCGCGATGATCCAGGGCTGCTGAGCACCCGCCCCGAAATAGAGGGTCAGGACGGCACCAAGGGCCGCCATGGACGCCACGCCCAGCGCACCCGGATCGGCCAGGGGGTTGCGCGTATAACCCTGCATGGCGGCACCGGCCATGCCCAGCGCCGCACCGATGATCAGGGCGAGAAGGGTCCGGGGCAGTCGCAGGTCGAACAGAATGGGGGCCAGGGGATTATGCGGCTCCAGCCAGATCGAAAGCGGGACCCAGACCTTGCCCGCCATCAGGCTCAAGACACTTAAGCCCACAACCCAAACCCATAGGCCCACAAGAGTCAGGACACGACGGCTCATGCGCGGAACGCCTGAGCGCGACGGTAGATGTCAGCCAGGACCCCGGCAAGCTCGATCAGAACAGGGCCGCCGCAATAGGTCAGTCTCTGAGGTAAGGTTGCGCGGAACATACCGGGCCCTATGCGGGCCAATGCCGGATGGCGCAACAGACGATCAGCCCAGTTGGGCGCATCCGCCCGCAATTGTCCCGCCAGCAAAACCTCAGGCGGATTGGCGATTAGCCTTTCCAGAGGAAGGTCACCCGTCCGGGTCAGGCCATAGTCTGTGGCGGCGTTGGTGAACCCGGTCCGCCGCAGCATCTCGTCCATCAGGGTTCCAGGGGCCACAGCAAAGCCGCCGGTCTGGTAGACGAGGGCCCGTAGGGGGCGAGCACCAAGCTCCGGCGCGGCAGCCGCAAGGGCGCGGTCGATCCGACGGCAAAGGACCTCTCCGCGCTCAGGCCAACCGATGACCCTCGCCAGCCGCTGCACCTGGGCCCGACTGTCCCTCACCGTATCCGGAAGACCAAAGGTTTCCAGCCTAAGACCCCGACGCCTCAAAGCCGCCATGGTCGCAGGTGCCGCATAGGGCGAACAGAGGACCAGATCAGGATGCAGCAGCAAAACCTCTTCAGCCGTCCCATAGGTGTAGGGCAGACTCAAACCGGGGTTTCCGAGGCTGGAACTGGAGATGTCGTGCGAATAGTGGCTGACGGCAGCAATCTGGGCCCGGTCGGCCAGGGCGTAGAGCATGACGTCTAGGCAGGGATTCAGAGACACCACCCGTCCTGGCCGCTCTGCACGACCCGCCATCAGGCCGACGCCCAGGGCGAGGGCAGATCTGCGGGTAGGGTCAGGTGAAGAAATCATTATCCGGTTATGACGGAAAACAGGGTCCTGAGCGACCCAGACTCAAGCCGGTTCCACCGGGGGCAATCGGTACTGTCCGTCTAGCAGCGCAGGTTTGGCGAAATAGGCCCGCATAAAGAGGGCGAAGGGACCAGCCGGGGCAGGCAGCCAGTTGCCTACGGCCTCACCGGTCGGGGGCTCATGACGGATCAGGATGTCCAGCGATCCATCGGAGCCATAGGTGAGGCCCGGCGTTCGATCACCGATGGCATAGCGGTGAATGGGGTTATCTGTGAAAAAGAACTGACCATCTGCAGTGCCTTCATAAAGGCTCAATGACCAGAAGCTGGCCACCGGGATCAATTGATCAGCGGGAAAATGCAGCCGCCAGGCCTTGGTGCCGTCATAGAGACCCCGGTGCTCGCCAACCGCGCGCATATACATGGCCTCTACCGGCGGCAGAGCCGCCAGTCCGCTGAGGGCCACCAGGGCTCGGAACCCGTAACTTTGCCCGAAATTTCCCAGCTCGGATTTTGGATAGGTCCAGCCTCCGATCACGCCGGCCCTGCCCGGGGCATAGTGATGCAGGGTGGACTGGGCCTTGGCCACGCCAGCGGCGATGGCGGCGGCCTCATCGGCTGAGAACTTGGTCGGATCAAAATGCCCATGCCCCAGACCAAGACTGGCGATGCGTTCGAGCAGGGCACCATCCGTTGCCGGGGGTGGGTTTTCGACCATCAAGGCATCAGCAGCAGCAAAATAGGTTTGCCAGTCGCCCTTGCGCCCCGCCCGTAGAGGTTGGGGCGGACAAACCGGACCCTGAACTGAGATGCCTGACTGGACAGCGCGGGCCGCGTCCAGATCATGGGCACCATCAACTAGGATACGCGCCAGGGCCCAGACATGGTTGGTGGGCGCGCGCACTGTTCCCGGCCCCCCGCCGGGTTCATCGGGTCCGACTAGGCGAAAGGTGCCGCCCCGGCTCCCCGTGGTGCGTGTGCCCAGAACGACAAAATTGTTCGTGTAGGCATCCATAAGCGCCAGAGACAAATACCGCCCACCTGATACCGGCAAGGTCAGGGTCACCGGACCTCGGCTCAGGTCCAACTGAGCACTGGAATAAAGGGTATCATTATTCGGGGTCGTGACCGCTCGAGAGGTATGGTCAGCAAGATCCCTTTGGTGGGTTATCTGATTAATGCCACCCCCAAAGGCCCCGGTCCCGGTTCGTGTCGAGGCCACTTCAATGAGCGGAAGTGCGAAAACCCAGGCCTCCCGGGCGGCTTCACTTAAGGTCGTGAGGTGATCCGTAGTCATGGGAAAGTCCCTCCGCATTTCGCCGCTCGGCTGCTGTCTAACCGTCCCCGGACACGAGAGGCAAGGATAATACCGTAGAGTTCCTTCCCATCAGACCGGATCGTCAAAAGGGATAAAAATTAACTACTTCAAAAGGTTAGTACATGTTCCGATAACCGGATCCGGCTCAGAAGAACACGCTCTAACTAGGCCTCGTCGTACCATCACCCTGTTTAGGCCAGGCTAGGCCACGCATAGGGCACTGCCCTCAGTCTTCGGGAATAAGGCGGTATCCCAACCCGGGTTCGGTCAGCAGGATCTGCGGTAAGGCCGGGTCAGCCTCCAGCTTCTGTCGCAATTGTCCGACCAGCACCCTGACAAACTGCGGATCCATAGGTGCCCCGGCACCGCGGATGGAGGTCATGATCTGTCTGTGGGTAACCACCCGCCCCGCATGTCGTGCAACGGTATAAAGCAAGTCGTATTCCCGGGGGGTCAGGCGAATTTCACTATTTTGAAGATAGACCTTGCGCCCAGAAAAGTTGATTTCCAGATCACCGGCCTTAAAACGGGTCCGGTCTGAAAACCGCTTTTCGCGGCCACGTAGGGCAGCCCTTAATCGCGCCAACAGTTCGCTGACGGCAAAGGGCTTATTGATGAAATCGTCTGCCCCCAGGTCAAGCGCGGCAACCTTTTCATCCTCAATATCCCGCGCCGAGAGCACGACGATCGGCACGTTCGACCATTCCCGGATACGCCTGATCACCGTCTTGCCGTCCATGTCCGGCAGACCCAGATCCAGCACAACAATGTCACAGCCGTCTGACGACAAAATTTCCAGGGCAGCCTTGCCCGTCTGGGCGACAGACACACCATAGCCAGCAGCCGTGACGGCCGGCGTCAGAGCACGAACCAACTGTGGTTCGTCATCGACAATCAGAACCTGACCCGGATTAGGCAAGAGCCTCACCTCCGTGACGAAGAACAAATTCAATCACCAGCCCCCGTCGACCGTCCGACCGAGACTTGGCTCGGACGCTCCCGTCCATCGCCATTACCAGCCCCCTTGCAATCGAAAGTCCCAGTCCGGTTCCCTGCACATCGCCTGCACTGTCGGCCCGATAGAACTTGTCAAAAATCCGTTCGTATTCGCTCGCCGGAAGGCCGCTCCCTTCATCTGCCACTTCTATGACAACGCCATCGTCCTCAATACGGGTTTTGATCGAAATGCCCCCCACCCCTTTGGAATATCGAGCTGCGTTATCTGCCACATTCTCCAAGGCCTGCTCCAGCAAAAGCGGATCGCCCAGTACAATCAGTGCGTCGGTATTTGATGGGTGATCAACCTTGCAACCTGTCCGACGCAGACGATCGACCACCCGATTGATCACCTCTGACCCGTTGAATGGGTGCCGGTCTAAGCTGAGCATCCCCGACTCAAGACGGGTCATGCTTAGAAGGTTGGCCACAAAGCGGTTGAGCCTTTGCGCCTCTTCTTCAATGGTAACCAACAGGTCCGTCCGGGTCGCCTGGGAGAATTGAGCTCCGAATTCGCGCAGACTGCTTGCAGAGGCAAGGATGGCCGTCAGAGGCGTGCGCAAATCATGGGATATGGATGAAAGTAAGGCATCGCGCAGTCGTTGGGTTCGCGCCAGGGTCTCGATTTCCGCCCGCTCCCGACTGAGCCGGGCACGGGCAATCGCCGTTGCACCAAGATCGATCATAACGTCGATAACTTGTTGATCTTCCGAGCTGACCTGACTTTCACGCGCCACGCGCCATATCACAAATCCCAGGCTCGCATCCCCCGGCTTGAGCATTCTACCCTGCCAGCCAGAATCAGGGACCTGAAAATGGCCGGCAACGGTCGCTCGAGCTAAAGACTCTGCGGCTAAGGCCAGGAGGTGATGATCAACCTCGAAAGAATTTGGAAACTGCCAAACCTGAATCCGATCCACACAGATCGCAGATCCACCCGATGTAATTGCTATACTTTCGGAGAGTATTTCACGGATTTCTTCTTCGGAATCGACTCGGGAAAATTTTTGACTTGCTCCAAAGAGCCTGGAAGTATTTTCTGCAAGTTCCTCATTTCGATCAGACTCCTTACGGATGCGGCGCGAAAGATTTCCGGAAAGCATAGACACAATAATAAATCCAGCCAAAACCGTGAAATCATCCACACGTTCAAATTTTATTGAAAATCTGGGTTCAAGATAGTAAAAATGAAATATAAAAAACGCACAAATTGTCGCCAAATAAGATTGATACTGACCATATATAAGAGCCGATGAAAGTATCGCAGCCGAAAAAAGCATTGATAAATGAGTTACGTCGAAATATCGATATAATATCTCAGATAATACAGCTGCAATGGCAACAAATCCGAGTGTCATAAAATAACTATTGTAAATTTTACTACTAAATATTCGCACTTTACCTCCAAAATTTTCGCTTAAAATATGCTGAACGCCGTTTTCGAACTGTAAGCGATCCTGCGTGCGGATTTTCCCGGCCGACTCATCGTAAGACGCGTCCATTTCCTATTGAGGCCTAACAGAGGCAGGAAGCTACCCCGAAATTCAACCTACAGTCTTACTATTAATCATATTTTCAATCATATATGGTTCATATGTTTGACCGTTGGCGCTGCATACGAAACTACCCGTCTTAGAAAGGTCAGGTAGCGGGGATATGAAACGTCAAGACATACAGGCGCGGATCATTGCCCCGGGGGCAGCGAAACGTGACCTCAGGCAGAGACTGCTGTCTCAGGCCGTTTCCGTTGTCGCCCCTGCCTTGCCCGATACCCCTTCGGTTCAGCACTGGTCAGCCTTCACTCTAGCAAAATCTCTTGCTAAATCGGGGCGTTATGCCGAAGCGATTGGACACGCCGAAAAGGCGGTTCATCTCAATCCGACGTCGCAATCGGCAAAAATACTGCGGGATCAGGTGTTGGATGCGCTCAAGTCAAGCGAGCCTCACCTCGTCGCCATGGAGCTCAGCATCGGTCTCTCTCCTGACGATGCTGATACCTATCTCACCTTGGGGGTGGCCTACAGCGCCCGAAATCGGTTTGAAGATGCGGAAAGGGCCTTTAATCGGGCGCTCGAACTGGGACGCCCGCTTGAGAGCCACACCGAGCTTGCGGTTCTCTATTGCGATCAGGCCCGCTATGACGACGCAGCCCGACACGCTGAAGCCGCGCTTGCCATAGCACCGAGCCCCAGCGGACTATGCGGTTCCATGGCCAATGAAGTCATGGCTCGCATCGCCCTGGCCCGCGGGCAGACGCAGGCATACGAAAAATACCTCCGGCGTGCTTTTGCTGAACAGAATATGTTTCACATTACGCCGATGGAAACACCATTCAACCTAGTGATCCTTGTAAGCCAGTCTGCGAGCAATATACCGCTCAATTCATTGCTTCCGGTGGAGCAGTTTGGTCGGGTACTTTGGTATATGGAATACGCTGGCCTGGAACAGATTGATCATCTTCCCAAGGATGCGGTTTACTTCAACGCGATCGGCGAACCTGACAATGCCAAGGCCGCCCTGGACCTTATCGCAGAAATATCCCCTCAACTCGCAGGCAAGATTCTCAACCCACCCGACAAGGTTATGGCCACTCGCCGGGATCATCTCGCGGAAACCTTGAAGGGTATCGACAACCTGTGGACACCGGCCACCGTGAGATGTCCCGCCATATCGCTCACGCCGGAATTTTTAGGCAGCTTGTTCGCGAACGCCGGTCCGACCGAATTTCTAATTCGCCCCATAGGGTCGCATGTGGGCTTGGGTCTGCAACGGATTCCAAAACCAAGCGACCTCAACCAATACGACTTCGGGGATGCTCATACGCTCTATGTCAGCCGTTTCTGGGAAGGGCGGAGCAAGGAAGGCCTTTACCGGGCCTATAGGGTTATCTGCATAGACAGACAGATTTATCCTTATCATCTGGCCATTGCATCTGACTGGATGGTTCATCGTCACACGACGGAAATGGACAGTCACCCTGATCTTGTCATGGAAGAATTGGCATTTCTCGACAATCCAGCGGCGGCTATCGGACAAAAGGCCTATGACGCCCTATGTCAGGCAGCGAAAAGGCTCGACTTAGACTTTGTCGGGATTGATTTTGGCATCACTGAAGCGGGTGAGGTCGTTGTCTTTGAGGCCAATGCCACCATGCTTGTTCGGCCAGAAGCCGAGGATGGGCTTTTTGCCGACAAATCCCGACACATAGGGCGGATTATCAAGGCTTTCCAAGATCATATGCACGCCGCAGCGAGCGGCTGATTGCATTTTTTCGGCGACGAATGGAACATATTCCGGTTCGTTTCACCACATCTACAAAGCGTTAGGCCAGACCTGGAATTGCCCAAGTCGCTTGCAGCTCCAGGCTTGGTAGGCCAAGCTCAGGGCCTATGAACGAACCGCCAGAAGACCTTTCCGTTCGCGCCCTTCTCAAGCGGCGGGATTTTGTCCTGTTTTGGGGGGCGCGCATGGCAGCCACCCTGGGTGTCCAGATTCAGAGCGTCGCCTTGGGCTGGCAAATGTATTCGGTTGCCCGAGAAACCATGGGGGTCGCCCAGTCAGCCTTCTATGTGGGCATGATTGGTCTAGCGGCCTTTGTGCCGGTTTTCCTGCTGGCCCTGCCGGCCGGTGAGACTGCTGATCGGCACAACCGTCGAACCATACTGCTGTTTTGCTATCTTGGTGAAATCACCACGGCGATGATCCTGGCAGCGGCGGCAATCTTTCACTTTGCGACTATTCCCCTGCTCCTGGCTCTATCAGCCTGTTTGGTGCCAGCCGCGCCTTTATGGGACCGGCATCCACCGCCATGGGGCCGATGCTGGTGTCCAAGGGTCTGCTGCCAAGAGCCATTGCCTGGAACTCCTTGGCTTGGCAGGGGGGCTCGATTGTCGGGCCCGCTCTGGGCGGGATTCTGGTCGGGATTTCAGCAGGCTTGTCCTACAGCGTGACCACCATCCTCTACCTGACCGCCACGCTCTGCATCTTCCTGGTGCGCAGCAATACCCAACCTGTGGTCAATCCAGGCTCTCGCTGGGCACTGATGCGCGAAGGGCTCAGCTATGTCTGGACCAACAAGATCGTCTTCGGTGCTATTTCCCTAGACCTGTTTGCCGTGCTTCTGGGGGGGCCACAGCCCTGTTGCCGGTGTTTTCCCGCGATATTCTGCACGCCGGGCCACAGGGTTTCGGCATTCTGCGAGCAGGCCCCGCGATAGGAGCCACCCTCGTGGCGGCAAGTCTAGCCAGCTTCCCGATCCGCCGTCATGCAGGCATCATCATGTTCTGTGGGGTGGGTCTCTTCGGGGCAGCAACCATTGTCTTTGGCCTTTCCAACTGGTTGCCCCTGTCGGTCCTAGCCCTGGCAACCCTAGGCGCAGCCGACATGCTCAGCGTCTATGTACGGCAGACCCTGGTCCAGATCGTTACTCCCGATCAGATGCGCGGCCGGGTGGCCGCTGTATCCTCGCTTTTCATCGGCGCATCAAACGAATTGGGGGAATTTGAGAGCGGTGTGGTCGCCCGATTTCTGGGTCCAGTGGGAGCGGCAGTTTTTGGCGGTGTTGGTGCGTTGATCGTCACCGGGCTTTGGGCCAATCTGTTTCCGGCCTTGCGTAAGGCCGACAGGCTCGAATAACAGACGTCAGACGGATTTCATCAGGGAGATAATTTCATGGGTGCCCTCACCGGTAAGGTTGTTCTGGTTACAGGGGGCGGCAACGGTATCGGCCGCGACTGCGCGCTGATCGCGGCGCAGGAAGGGGCCAAGGTCGTGGTCAATGATCTCGGCGGCGGCCTTAAGGGTGAGGATGAAGGGTCTGCGAGTGCCGCCGAACTGGTGGCGCAGGAGATCCGCGCCGCTGGCGGGGAGGCAGTCTCCAACTCTGACAGTGTCACCAACCTGAAGGCGGTGGAAGGCATGGTCGAGCAAGCCCGTGACACCTTCGGCGGCCTACACGCCGTGATCAATCCGGCCGGGATTCTACGGGACGTCATGTTCCACAAGATGAGCGAACAGGACTGGGATCGGGTCATCGACGTCCATATGCGCGGTTCCTTCAACGTCGCCCGCGCCACCATCGAGCTGTTCCGCGAACAGAACGATGGTGCATACATGTTCTTTACATCCACCTCAGGCCTGTTCGGCAATATCGGCCAGGCCAATTATGGCGCGGCCAAGATGGGCATTGCCGGTCTGTCGCGGATCATCGCTATGGAAGGCGCGCGTAACAATGTGCGCTCCAACTGTCTGGCCCCGGTCGCCTGGACCCGCATGACCCAGTCCGTGCCGGTCAAGGATGAAGCCGCCGCCGCCCGTCGGGCCGTGATGGCTGAAAAAATTCGTGCCGACCAACCGGCCCGCTTCTCGGTGGCCATGGTGGCCCCTGCCGCCAGCCATGTCTCGGGTCAGATCTTCGGCGCGTCGGGTGAAAACATCATCCTCTATTCACAACCCCGGCCCATCGAGACTGTGACCAAGGAAGAGGGTTGGACGGTCGACACCATTCTGTCGGAAGCCGTTCCGGCCATGGCACCGAAGTTCTTTGACCTGAACCGCGCGGCCATGCCGGGCGCTCAAGCCAATCAGTCTGCCAAGACCAGCTGATCGACGAAATCGGACGCCTGCGCAGGTTCAGAGCCTGTGCAGGCGCTCCCATTCTTCCCGGGTCAGCTCCCAATAGAGCGACCTTCGCGACGAGCCGTCTGGCTTGACGCTTTCCACCTCGCCCAAGGACCGGAAGCCTGCCCCTTCAATGGCCCTGGCCGAGCGCACATTGTCCAGGGCCGCCGTCAAACCGATCAACCTCAAATTCAGCACCTCAAACATCCAGCCGATGGACTGGGTAACACCCTGCCGTCCGCTCCCTGAATTTTGCAGGTCCGCACGCCTCGCCCCCGCCAGCTCACCAGACGCCCGTTCTGGCCAGATGCTGAAGCGGGAATAGCCCGACACTTCGCCGACCTCGTCCAGATTGACCGCCAATATGCAACGGCCCTGCCGGTTCAGTGCCGCGCTTTGTTCTACCCAACGGGCGATGCTATCGCGGGTGATCGGTCGCGGCAGGTCATAAATCGGCCCCGACACCCGCTCATCTGACAGCAGGGCATAAAGACCGTCCACCTGTTCCGGCCCCGCCACGATCCGCCCCGGTGCCGCGCGGACGGCGGTGATAATGGCCGCTTCCTCCTCAGGTGAGGCATTGAGAACTGTGACAGGCGGCGCGCTCATGATCGAGCCAGAGCGCTGAGGGCCTGTCCGGTGAGCCTACGGGTGATCCACTCGGTCTTGGCGCTGGCACCAAGGGCGTCATAAAAGGCGATGGACGGCGCGTTCCAGTCCAGGACCGACCATTCCAGACGCCCCAGACCCTCAGCCTCGCACCGCTGGGCCAGGACCCGGAGCAAGGCCTTGCCGCCGCCTAGCCCTCGGGCCTCCGGGACAACGAACAGGTCCTCCAGATAAATGCCATGCCGACCCTGGAAGGTGGAATAGTTATAGAACCAGACCGCAAAGCCGATGGGCTTACCGTCGACCTCGGCGATGTCGCAGAACAGGCGAGGATTGGACCCAAACAGGTCTCGGCTCACCTCGGCGGGCTTGATCTCCACCTCGTGGGCCAGCTTTTCATACTCAGCCAGGGCCACGATGAAGCTATGAATGAGGTCGGCGTCGTCGGGGCGCGCAGGGCGGACAAGAACAGGCATGGGAGTTATCATCCATGGCAAATCGCGGGAGGGCAACGGCATGGCGGTGTCGGCATTTACAGCCACGACTTCTTCTTTGCCCTAATCGCCGAGCATGCCCCTTATATCAAGGTCGACGCCCAGGCAGACCCCGACCTGCTGGTGAACTGGGCCCGCAAAGGGATTGAGGCCGCTATGCGCGCTAAAACAGGCAAGAAGAAGATCTAACCAATCGTCTCTTCCGACACCGCCGCCGCCAAGGCCCGGGTGGTTTCGATCCCGATACCGGTGGCATCGCCTGTGACAATCATCGTGCGACCAGACAGGTCATGCCCCTCGACAATGTCGGCGGCGTCGGTGAAGGGGCTGAGGCCAGCGGTAATGCGGGTCATGGGCGGAAGTCCTTTGGGTCAGGAGCGGGTTTGATACCAGGCGACACCTTGGTTATCGATGGTCTTAGTCATGCGGCCGCGAGTGATGAGGCAGTTGATGTGGGCAAGGCTCTCGCCGGTGGCCATGCCCAGAACCCACTGATCGATCTTGCGCCGGAACAGAACGTGGAAAACATCCACCGCCCGCTTAGGCTCCACGGCCAGTTTTTCCAGCCGGTCAAGCCCCCGCTCATGACCGCCGATCAAGTGGTCGATCCGGGCGTGGAGGCCGTAGAAAGGGTCGTTATGGGCGGGCAGAACCAGAACCTCATCGGGCACCAAGGTCTTAATCCGCGCCAGGGAAGTCAGCCAGTCGGTCAGGGGATCGCCCGCAGGCTCGGTGGGGAAGACCGACACATTGGATGAAATTTTCGGCAGGATCTGGTCGCCGCTGATCAACAGTTTCAGGGCCGGGCAATAGAGACAAGCGTGCTCAGGTGAGTGCCCAGAGCCCACCACAACCTTCCAGTTATGATGACCGATCCTGATTTCATCTCCGTCGGTCAGCCGATGAAAACTGTCAGGCAGGGCGTGCAGTCCCCGTCCGAAGCCGCCGAATTTGGCCTTATAGTTTTCAAGGGCATCTTCGTCCCACCCGGCGGCCTTGTAGAACTCAAGGGCATCATCGGGGGCCTCGCGCCCGGTGTCGGCCGCCAAGGACCGGCACATGAGAAATTCAAGCCGGGTGATCCAAAGCCGACAATCGAACTTGCGGGTGATCCAACCGGCCATGCCGATATGATCAGGGTGCATGTGGGTGACGAAGACCCGGGTCACCTTCAGACCCGCCAGGGGACCGGCAAACGCCTTACGCCAAGCCTGCTGGGTTTCAGGCCCCCCCATGCCGGTGTCCACAATGGCCCAGCCGCCGTCTTCCTCAATCGCCCAGACATTGATGAAGGACAGGGCACCGCCCAGGGGCATACGCAGCCACTTCACCCCCGGTGCCACATCAATGGCCTCCCCGGTTCTAGGTCCGCTGTCAAACGGATAGGTCAGTTTGGGGCGCGGCATGTCAGGGATCGGATTTTCAAAACCGTCGCGCATTCGGACCCTCCTAAGGTGAGCCCCCATTGTCGCGCCGGAAAGCCAAAGGATCAAACATCCATTGCACGCACCTCAAACCTCTTGATTTTCCTGGAGCCGATAAATCTGACATTCGCGCACGGCCCTGAATGTAACGCGAGAGGCGAATGTCAGATTAGCTCCACCAGCTTCACGGGGCGCTTGCCCAATGGCCGCCCTTGGGCTTAAGGACGCCGCAGGAAACACACCCAGGAGAGACTTGATTATGAGGCCATTAGGACTCGGCATCGCTGCCGCCCTCATCATCGCTGCGCTGATACCCGTCGCAGTGATGTCCGCACCCAAGGGAGCCGAGGCCATTCCGGAGGCCGCCCGCAAACAAGGCATGGCCGAAGCCCCGGCTGTGGCCCAGGCCGCCGGGATCACCTGCAAGGTGACCGACGCTCGTTTCGTCGGCAAGGCCACGGACGCCAAGACCAAGATCTCGACCTCTTATTATGAAGTCGATTGCGATCAGGGTCTGGGCTTTGTCCTGTCCGCGGCGACCGGTGCCAAGCCCACCGCCTTTACCTGTATCGAAGCCAATACCCCGCAGCCCGACGGCAAACCCTCGGCCCTGCCCTGCAAGCTGCCGGGCAATGCCGACCCCAAGGCTGACCTGGCTCCCCTGCTGGCCAAGGCCAATGTAACCTGCACCCCCGAAGCCGCCCGCGGTATCGGTCAGAGTGCTAAGAACACCTTCCTGGAAATCGCCTGTCAGGGCGGCACCGGCTATGTGATGCAAGCTGGCGCGCCGGCCAATCCGGACTCCCCGGCCTTGGCCAGTGACTGCCTGCTTTATGACGGTGCCGACGGCAACATCAAGTGTACCCTGCATGACAAGGCCTATCGCCTCGCGGTTATGGATCCTTACATCACCGCCGCCAACAATGGCTGTGTGGCCAAGGACAAGCGTTATATCGGCCTGTCTCAGGCTGGAGCGGCCTATTACGAAGCCGCCTGCACGGACGGTAAGGGCTATATCTACAAGGTCGAAAAGGGCGTTCTGGCCTCCGCCACCCCCTGTGAAAAGGCCGCCATGCTGCTGGGCGGTTGTGAACTAACCAATGCCAAGGAAGCCGAAACCGCCCAGGCCGGGCTCTATACTAAGCTGGCGCAGAAGGTTGGCTTTGACTGCCAGGTCTCGAAATACGCCCCCTTCCCGTCTCCGGCCGGTAAGGACATTGTCGAACTGGCCTGCTCCAACCGTCCAGATGGCGGCGTCGGCATTTTCGGCGGCCCCAATGACAAGTCCAGCGTCATCGACTGTGCCCACGCCCCTATCGCTGGCTATCGTTGCAGCTTCACGCCGGAATCGGCCACCAACGGCCTGTTGACGGCGGACCTGAAGAAGCAGGGCAAGGACTCTTGTCAGGTGTCGAAATCCCGTCTGGTGGGCAAGACCGCCAAGGGCACAACCGTTGTCGAAGTTGCCTGTTCCGACGGCTTGAAGGGCTACATCCTTGAATATAGCCCCGACCCGATCGCGCCGATCAGCACTGTGGGCTGCGCCTTCACCAAGGACTGCAAGCTACCCGGCAATACCTGATCCTTTCGATCAGCCCATAACGAAAGGCCCGCAGAGCGATTTGCGGGCCTTTTTCTTTGGAAGGCATGAGGCCGATCCGTCAGATCGCCGCTTCGATGAACTTCGGGCCTTGTTCAGTCATGGCCCGGGCAAAGGCGGCTTCAAACTGTTCGGCTGAGTCACAGCGCACGGCATCGACCCCCATACCCTTGGCGAGGGAAACCCAGTCGATCCTGGGATTACCAAGGTCGAGAAGTTTGCCGGCCGAGGGGCCGGGCTGGCCTGATCTCGTGCGGCCCATCTCGATGTTCAAAATGCGATAGCTGTGATTGGCGAATACCACCACCGTGACGTCGAGGTTTTCCCGGGCCAGGGTCCAGAGAGCCTGGACGGTGTACATGCCCGCCCCGTCGCCGCTGAGGGCCACAACCTTCCGATCCGGCTTGGCGACGGCTGCACCAATGGCCAGAGGCATGGCAATGCCAATCGCCCCGCCGGTCAGGGCCAGAACCTCATGGGGGGCCGCCGTCAAACAGGGAACAGCCACCGCGCCACCAGAGGTCACGGCGTCGTCGCAGATAATCGCCCCTTCCGGCAGATGACGGGCGATGGACTGACCGCAGGCCTGGGGGGTCAGGGTGCCGGTCGGGGCTGCGTCGGGGCGTCGCAGGGGTTGGACAGGTCCCGAAGCTGGCGCGCCAAGAGTATCGGCCAGGGCTTGCAGACCGACCACTGCGTCTTGGCTGCGGGTGCAAAGGGTCAGGGTCGCACAACCCTCCGGGACCAGGACGCTGGGTCGCTCAGGATAAGCAAAGAAGGCGACCGGCAGGGTGGTGCCCACATAGATCATCAGGTCAACGCCTTCGAGATCGGCTAAGGCTGCTTCGCCGAAATACTGCATCCGGCCCGGCACAAAGACCCCGGCCCCCCGCGCCTGACGCGACACAAAGGTGTCAGCCAGAATCCGAATACCATGAGCCTGTAGACGAGCGGCCTGAGCCAGGGCCGCCGTTAGACAGGCTTGCCCACCGATCAACAGGACCGGCTTTTTTGCCGCGCGCAGGGCCTTGGCGACAGCGTCAACCGAGTCGCCGCTGGGAGGTGCGCGGGTCGCAACCACGGCCTTGGTCGCACCCTTGGTAGTCTCCGTCCAGGCAGAGTCCGCCGGGAGGATCAGGCTGACCGGGCCACCAGGGGGGCCATAGCTGGCGGTGATGGCCTGGGCGGTGATGGTGCCCACCGTATCGGCGGTGTCGGCGGACTTCACCCAGATGGAGTTTGGTTTCACCAGGGTAGGAATGTCGGAGTTCAGCGGTGCATCATACTGCCGGTGATAGGTGGCATGGTCGCCGACCACATTGACAATGGGCGTATAGGCGCGTCGGGCATTATGTAGGTTTGCTAGGCCATTGCCGTATCCGGGCCCCAGGTGCAGCAGGGTGCAGGCCGGAACATCGGCCATCCGGCCATAACCGTCGGCGGCACCGGTGGCCACGCCTTCAAACAGGCATAAGACAGGCCGCATGGTCGGCTGCCGGTCCAGAGCGGCGACAAACTGCATTTCACTGGTGCCGGGATTGGCAAAACAGGCGGTAACTCCATTGGTCACCAGGGTTTCGATCAGGGCGTCTGCACCATTCATCGGATTTGGGCCTCCCAACCCGTTATTGTTCGTTTCGGGCCGGGCCCAAGAGCCCGTTCCCTTTAGACGGA
>NMUI01000452.1 GCA_002221445.1 Phenylobacterium zucineum
ATCGCCGGCATCGACACCGTGGTTCACGGCGAAGAGGCTTATGCCTTCGGCACTGACCGCGTCTAACAACATCTCTCTGGGATAAAGTGGAGGGGTCCGATTGGATCCCTCCACTTTTTCATTTCCGAGTGAAAGTCCTTCATGCTACACAGCCAGGCCAACACCGCGTTTCTGTTGATTTGCTCAGCGCTAGTACTTTTCATGACGCCTGGTCTGGCCTTTTTCTATGGCGGTCTGGTTCGCGCTTCAAGCGTCGTGAGCATGATGATGATGTCGTTTGGCTCATTGGGACTCATAGGCGTTATTTGGGTAGTTTTCGGCTATGCAATCTCGTTCGGAAACGCCGGTACCGGCAATTTCGTAGGGTGGGATGGCGTCTTCGGCATCGACCTAGACAAACTCTTTCTGAATGACATTGTGCACCAGGCCCTTACACAGGACTCCTTTCCGCTCGCCTTTGCCGCTTTCCAGGGAACATTCGCAATCATTACTGTTGCTCTCATCTCTGGCGCCATCGCAGACCGCGCTAAGTTCGGCGCATGGATGGTGTTCGCCGGCCTTTGGGCAACCGTCGTCTACTTTCCCGTCGCGGGATGGATCTTCAACTTCAGCGGAACCTTTGGTCACATCACCGATGGCGGCTGGCTAGTCAAAGACATCGGCGTGCTCGATTTCGCCGGAGGCACCGTTGTAGAGATCGCCTCTGGCGCTTCGGCACTTGCGGTTGCCCTGGTAGTAGGCAAGCGCTTCGGTTTCACCAAGGGCATGCACGCTCCTCACAACGTGCCTCTCGTGCTCATCGGTGTTGCCATTCTTTGGTTTGGTTGGTTCGGCTTCAACGCGGGTTCTGAGCTCGCCGCAGACGGCACCGCTTCGCTGGCCTGGGTGAACACCCTCGCCGCACCGGTAGGGGCAATGGCAACCTGGGGCTTTATCGAAAAGCTCAAGCACGGCAAACCAACATCCATCGGCATTGGTTCTGGCGCGATTGCGGGCCTGGTCGCTATCACGCCTTCTTGCGGTTTCTTGACGCCGGTGTGGTCGCTCGTGCTTGGTGCC
>NMUI01000204.1 GCA_002221445.1 Phenylobacterium zucineum
GTGGCTTAAGCATAAGCGTCTAGAGCAGGGCGACCGGGTTGGCGAAGTCGGCAATCATCACGATCAAGCCCATGAGGAAGAGCGCCAGGAAGACCGCTTGGCTGAGTGGTGCGAGGCGAGCCGTGTCGACAGGGCCTGGCCAAGTTTTCTTGCGCAGTCTAAAGGCCGCCCGCTTGGCTGCCTCATAGACCACGGATGCAAGGTGGCCGCCATCCAGCGGCAACAGCGGCACCAGGTTGAAGGTGAAGAGCGCGACGTTTAGCGAGCCGAGCAAAAACAGGCCGCTGGCTAGCTTGTCGAGCAGGTCGGCATTTGGAGCACTCGCGGCCTGACCGGCCATCTGGCCGATGCCCACGAGTGAGACCGGTGAGTTCGCCGCTCGCGGATGCCCTCGAACAGCGAGACCACAAGGGCACCCATCTGAACCGGCAACTGACCAATCATCTGAGCGGTTGCGGTGACGTTCTGGCCAGTAAGCGTTAAGGCAGTCGAGATCGGCTGCGGCTGGCGGGCCATCTCGAATTCGATGCCGATGATTGGGCGAGGCTGGCTAACCGGGTGCCCCGCCGAGTCGAGCACGCGCTTGCCGGTAGCGGCATCGAACACGGGCATAACCACAATCGTGGGCGTCACGCTCAACTGCCGCGTCTGACCTGCAGCCGAGCGGACGATGAGCTTGTGTTCAATGCCAGGGTGTGCCGCGATAGCCGCTCGCACCGCGCTGGCATCGGCTGTCGAAAAGCCATCCACTGAAATGATCGAGTCAGAGGCTGCGAGCCCCGCTAGTTTGGCCGGTGTCTTGGCATCTTGCGAGGTGCAGGTCGCCTGAGGGTTCTGCATCTGGGCCGAACATTCGACCACGGCGTGCACGCCGTTTGACTCCTGCCAAACCCCGATGCCGGTGAATGCCCAAGCGAAGAACACGACTGCGAGAATCAGGTTCATCAACGGGCCGCCGAACATGATCGTGGCGCGCTTCAGCATCGGCTGCCGATAGAACATCCTGTGTTCGTCACCCTCGCGCACATGTTCGCTGTGTGCTGTTCGAGCCTGCGAGATTATCGCGCCGAACCTGCGGCGCGAGTCATCGCCAGTGCTCGGCGGATACATTCCGATCATGGTTATGAAGCCGCCGAGTGGAATCAGGTTGAGCGAGTATTCAGTTTCGCCGATGGTCTTCTTGAAGAGCTTTGGGCCGAAGCCGATGGCATAGCGGGGCACACGAACACCAAAAAGTTTGGCGGGAATCATGTGGCCGAACTCATGTAGGGCAATCGAAAACATGACGCCAAAAATGAGAAATACGACTCCCCCGA
>NMUI01000453.1 GCA_002221445.1 Phenylobacterium zucineum
CTCGTTGCCAGCCTCGGGCAGGCGCCTAGCTACCTGACACCTGAGCAGCGCGCGCAGCTAGCCGAAATCAAACTCGAGGTGCTTGACCCGCTCGATTCGGCCGGCGCGGGAACGGTTTCGGTCTCGATTCACCAAAACGTCGAGGATGAAGCCCGAGAAGTAGCCGCCTGGTTCAAGACGCGACTCGACGCGGACACAGCCAAGAACGGAAGTGCAACAGACACATACGCACTACTGCTGCGACGCCGCAAGAATCTCCAGTCGTTTGTCGATGCCTGCCAAGACCTTGGGCTGCCACTAGAGGTGGTTGGCGTGAGTGGACTTCTAACCCAGCCCGAGATCATCGACCTAGTTGCCGCGCTGCGTTCAATGCATTACCCCAATGCCGGTTCGAGCCTGATCCGGCTGCTCACTGGCCCACGCTTTCAGGTCGGGCCAAAAGACCTCGAACGACTGTTCCGCTTCGCGCGACGTGAAGCCCGTCTCATCGATAACGGTGGCGAAGATTACGACGACGATACGGTCGGCGTCGAAGACAACCTCTCGCTTATCGACGCAATCGACACCCTGACATTCGGGCATCCGGCGCATCAGCACAAGCTCAGCAAGGTCGGCCTGGCGCGCATTCAAGAGGCCGCCAAGCTTCTCGCCACCATGCGAAAGCTGGTCGGCTTGCCGCTTGCCGATCTGGTTCGCGCGGTTGCACAGGAGCTGCTGCTGGATGTCGAACTCCTCGCCAAGCCAAAACTCAAGAATCCACTCGCGAACCTCAACGCCTTCTACGCGGTTGCCGCAAATTTTGCCAATGGCAACCCGAACCCATCGCTCGGCGAGTTCCTGACCTGGCTCGAATTCGCAGCCAACAAGGATGAACGTTTCGACGTGCCTGCTGGCAAGCCGGTCGCTGGCGTCATCCAGATTCTGACCGTTCACGCTGCCAAGGGTCTCGAGTGGGATTACGTTGCGGTGGCAGACATGGCGGGTAAAGGGTTCCCAACGGCCTCGCGAGAGGGTCGAGCCTGGCTCTCGACGGCGCAGCTACCATACGAACTTCGCGGTGACAAGACATCGCTACCGGCCTATGAGTGGCGCTCTTTTGCTACCCAAAAGCAAGCAAAAGACGGCATTGAAGAGTTCGAGAACCACCTCAAAGAACGTCAGGCAGCCGAAGAGCGTCGACTAATTTATGTTGCTACCACTCGACCAAAGCAAGATCTCCTCATGACCGGCTCGTGGGCCGTTGAGCGTGGTAATCCGGTTGCGGTATCGCTGTACATCGACGAGGCGCTAGGAATGCAGGGCTCGCCGGTGCTCGGCCTGAACGGAAAACCGGTCGTGGTGCCGGAGTTCGATCCGGCGCAACAGTTAGACACCAAGGGCATCGTCGAGACTTGGCCGCAAGACCCACTTGGCCCAACCCACGGACCCAAGGTGCGCGCGGCCGAAAAGTACGTGCTCGCACTCGAGGCGTCGAGCAAGCCGTTCAAGGGCCTGGACACCCATCTGAGTCGAGAGATCCGCATTCTGCTCGACGAGAGCGAGGCGCGACTCGAGCGACTCGGTCTGGTCGAGATGCCAGTGCGTATTCCCGCATCGCGATTCAAGGACTTCGTCAAAGACCCGAGCAAGATGGCCGATGACTACTTGCGCCCGCTTCCGCAAGAACCG
>NMUI01000205.1 GCA_002221445.1 Phenylobacterium zucineum
CGTGAACCTTGATCGCTTCATCCGTCCGCCCTTTCAATGGGCGGGCTCTACTTATTTCTGGACGCGTTTCAGGGGGTCACCTCAATCCGAAAATCAAATTGCAAGAAAACCACCCTCCACTGGGTCCAACCCGGCAATCGCCAAAGCCAGAAACGCAGAATTTATCACGCCAAATCAGCGAGATGGTCATTCTTCACAGGGGACCAACTAAAAGGCTGGCCTATCAGGCGGTCGCCTTATTAGCTCCAGGAGACGGTCGGCGAAATCTTGCGCTCACCTGTCGAAGACCGACCAGGATCGACTTTGCCCCTTCGCTACTGCGGACAGACTCTGAGGTCAGCAAAAGCCTGAAGGCGCTGAGATGAATCGTAATGGCCTGATTATCCCACATATTGTTGGTTTTGAAGTGATCGATCAAGTCCGCCAGACTGATCAGCATTTCATCGAGCGAAGTCATTCCGCATGCAGATGGAACACCAACTGTATTGCTGATCAGGCCATAGAGCGCGTCGGATCCTTCTTTATCGTCAGCGCCCTTAACGGCGGCTGCGAGACTCTCAGCCTTGGTGAGAATGTCCGCAAGCTCCGACAGGAAATCGCCTCGCAAGCTTTCAATGCCGTCCGCAGCGTCCTTAACGGCATGGACAACGGCCTTGCCGCCGGCAGCGCGAATGAGTTTGCCAAGCCGGTTTTCAGGGACGTGAAATCTGACAACACCGCTCATAGCGAAACCCTTCGCGCCTTTACCATACTATCGATCACATCCTGCTCCATATTCGGCATTGTAGCTTCCCCACTTCGGGCGGAAGGTCATCCTTGCGACGACCTTTCGTTCCAAGAGGAACGCCGTCGTTCTTAAAGCGGCGATCTGGACCAACATAAGTATCGGATTCCAGAAATTTTCGACCTTCCTTGGAAATCCAAATAATCCGCTCAAGCAGAACAAGTGGTGTGAGCGGCTTAGCGATAATAAAATGGGCACCGCAATCACGAGCTTCGACGACGAAATTTTGCGCTGTATGTCCGGAAGTCAGAAGAACAGAGGCGTAGCAATTAGGCTGAATGCCGCTACGCCGCAGCCAATTCACAAACTTTGTGCCAACAAGAGACGGCCCCGTTGAGTCGACAATGATTAAGTCAAACTGAGTCTTAGCGACGGCCGCCTCGGCTGTTGTTAGGTCCGTGCAACGGGTCAGTTGCTTGGCACCAAAGCCCGTCAAAATCTGAACAAGAATGTTCATGCTCAAGGGGTTCTCATCCAACAACATGACCGTGGCATGCTGGAGATTAAACTTCGCCTTTGAGTCTGGGTTAATCCCCATGGTTTCGCTTCGCGTCCTGGTTCGTCAGTTGCCGTTAGAACAGATCACCCTGCGCCAGGAAGGCGACGAGGATTATCATTATGAAGCATCCTCATTAATAAGACCTTCTTTCAGGCCCTATCGGAGTCATTATTGTTTGACTTGCTCTTATCGAAGCCGTTTCGGATGGAACAAACGGGCCTAAAGACTGAGTCGATCCGTAATTTTGTAGAGATACAACCAAGGTGCGATGGAGGCTGATACAATGGGCAAGTTAAGCCTAGCCCTGTCACCACTAATCGCCCGGCTCGTAGGCTGAGGCCTTCGCAAGTGGAAGCTCAACCAGCCAAGACGCTGCTGAAGCACCCTTCCTTTAGACAGAGGCCTATAAAGGGGTAAAATTCTCCAAGCCAAAAATTTGAAGGGTGTTCCGATAACCGTTTCCCACTTATCGGAACTGGCTCACATCTAGAGCTCTTGCACGTTTGAGTGATCACTGGTCCGACGTAGGGGACCGACATAGGGCTCATCTTTTTGCGACGTCGGTCAGGACCGAAATAACCTCGCGCATCCACAAATGCCCGTGGCCTGAAGATAACATTGCTTAGCCGGCTGAAGATAGCATTGGCGGTGACCGGCTTGGCCAGGAACTCATTGACGCCGCGATCTCGCGCCATGTTAAGGCGGGGCATATCAGAGTGTCCGGTCAACATGATGATCGGCACAGCTCGGTGCTTGGAGTCCGGCGACCGGACCAGACGCAGAAACTCCAATCCGTTCATATGAGGCATTTCAAAGTCGACAAAGACAACATCTGGTACCCACCGAGCCAGGGCTTCCAGGCCCTTCTTACCGTCCGGCGCATAATAGACCTGTCGAATTCCCGCACCGGACAGGGCCGTGCCGACAATAGTGCGCATCTGCGCATTGTCATCAACGATGAGGATTTTAAGATCCTCGAGTCCGGTTTGTGTACCCATGGCGGTAACTTAAGTTAACTTGACAACTAAACGCTAGCCGGACGCAATTCAGTTTGAGCAGGTAGGATTGAAGGTTATGACCTTCGTCTGAAAATCATGCATTACCTATACAAAAATGCCACACTTGGAGCACTGTCCGGATGTGGCAGGATCTAAAATCTTCAGGAAAACTAGCCCTGATTGGTGAAGATCACTGTGCCACTTGCGGCGAACATGCCACCGACACCATGGGAAACACTGATCTTAGCGCCTTCGATCTGAGCGGCGGCCGTCCCCCGCATCTGACGCACGCTCTCCTGGAGCGCATACATGCCGTACATGCCCGAATGCATGTAGGAGAGACCGCCACCATTGGTGTTCAGCGGCAGCTTGCCGCCGATTGCCGTATTGCGCTCATTCATGAAGTCCTTAGCCTCTCCGGGCTTCACAAACCCCAAATCCTCAAGACCGTAGAGCGGAAGGTGAGCGAAGGCGTCATAAATCATGAGGTGATCGACATCGGCGTGCGTAATCCCAGATTCGTCAAAAGCCTTTTTGCCGGAGACCCGGAAGGCCTTGGACGAGGTGAAGTCTTCCATCTGGCTCACCATGGGCGTTTCAACGCTTTCCCCTGTGCCCAGAATGTAAACGGGCTTTTGCGGGAAGTCCTTGGCCCGCTCTGCGCTGGTGAGGATAAGAGCCCCGCCGCCGTCGGTAACCAGACAGCACATGAGCATACGGAAGGGCCAGGCGATCATGGGTGAGTTCAAAACATCATCCACCGTGATCGGGTCCTTGAAACTGGCCCGAGGATTTTGAGCGGCCCATTCGCGCTGGATGACCGCCACATTGGCAAGGTCAGCCTCCGTGACGCCATAGGTCTTCATGTAGCGAAGCACGGGAATGGTGAACATGGTCGGCGGACTGGTCACGCCAAAGGGCATTTCAAACTGGCCCATAAGGCTCGACGGCGACCGACCAAAGCCCCCGGCTCCGATGCGAGAGCGGCCTGACTCGCCATGGGTAATGAGAACAGTCCGGCAAAGGCCTTCATTGATCGCCGCCGCTGCGTGCCGAACATGGAGCATGAAAGAGCAGCCGCCGACACTGGTGCCGTCAGCATAGGACGGTGTGATGCCGAGATAATAAGCCAATTCGACAGGGCTGATCCCAGCGGTGGCGACTCCGTCAATGTCGGAGGGCTTGAGGCCGGCATCCTTCATGGCGTTGAGCGCAGCATCGGCATGGAGGCCAATAACAGATACGTCTGGAATCTTGCCAAGACGGGTGGTTTCAGCAGCCCCTATGACGGCAATGCTTTTAGGTTTCATAGATCTATTCCCCTCAGCCCTTGGCCGGTTCGAACAAAGGCAAAGAAATGTCGTCGGTCTGTTTGGCAAAATGCACCTGCATGGGCATGTCCAGGACCAGAGCTTCCGGCGTCTGCGGACAGCCCACAATATTGGTCATCATCCGGGGGCCTTCATCTAACTGCACGACGGCAATGGCGTAGGGCTCAGTTCCCATATCAGGGCGAGGACGATGATTAATCACGTAAGAATAGAGTATGCCCTTACCGCTGGCCCGGTAGATTTCCACATCACGACTTGCACATTTCGGGCAGAAGGCGCGGGGCGGAAAATAGGAATGTTGGCAGTCGCGACAGCGTTGCAACCGCAGTTCGCCATCTCGGCATCCGTCCCAGAAATGCCGGGTCTCCGGCGTGGGTTCAGGCAGCATTCGAGCCATGTGAAAAATTCGTCCCCAATTAAAATGCGTTTTGGCGCTCGCGTGAACGCAGAGGCCAGGAAAGCCGAGGCTGGGCTCCTTGTCGATATGCCGCGCGTCGATTTTTGGACTCCACGGCTTTTTCCTGACGACCGAGGCCGGCTATCTTGTTCAAAATGGCTCTGAATTTTTTGGCCTATGATCGACGAGATCACCTCGTCATACAACCAATGTCAAATTTGCGGCCCTCGAGTATGTTCCGATATGTGGGAAATAATCATTGAATCACACTCTAATATTTTGAATTATATCTTTTATCCCGTTAGAGGATTCCGTCTAAAGTGAACAGGCTCTAGGCTTGGGCCGATACGGGATCAGCGTATTCAGAGCCGTGCACCCACTTCACCATAGCCCCGATCAGATCCTGCGGGCTTATCGGTTTAAGAATAAGATCATCAAAGCCGTCACCGAACCGGCCATCGGCGAAATCGGCATAGGCGCTGAAGGCTAAGATCGGAATGTGCTGGTTCGGACCGGGCCGGTGGCGCAGTTCGACCATAGTCTCTGGACCGCTCAGGCCTGACATTCGAATATCGAGCAAGATGATGTCAAACGGCTTGGCTTCGGCTTCCGCAAGCGCAGCGTGACCGCTTTCGACGTCCGTCACATCGACCCCCAGGGGCTCCAGGACAGCGCGGACCAAATCACGATTGGAACTGTTATCATCGACGACCAGCAGTCGCAGCCCGTCAATACGGCCAGGCGGGGGACCAGTCGTGACCTTTTCCGTCGTCTTAGACGCGGGCGCGGTGACGGTGAAATAGAAGGTCGAACCCACGCCCACTGCACTTTCGACCCCGACAGAGCCGCCCATGGCTTCGGCCAGACCCTTACAAATAGCCAAGCCAAGTCCGGTGCCGCCATATTTCCGCATGGAAGACCCATCGACCTGGCTGAAGCGCTTGAACAGATGGGAAAGCTGGCTCTGGTCCATACCGACCCCGGTATCTGTCACCTCAATCCGGACCTGATTGAGCGGATCTAAATACGCTAAGCGAATGGTAACTGATCCGACCTCCGTAAATTTAACAGCATTACCGATAATGTTGAGCAGGATTTGTCTCAATCGGTCAGGGTCCACCATCACATGCTTGGGAACAGGGCCGTCGATTTCAAAACCGAGGGTCATACCCTTCTTATTGGCCTCGGGAATAAACATGGCCAGACTCTCTTCGACCAGAGCATGCAGCGCTACGGATCGGGGACGAAATTCGACCTGCTCGGCCTCCAATTTCGAAAAGTCGAGAATGTCGTTAACGATGGCCAACAGCGCCCGACTGCCCGCCGTAATCCGATCCACGTGTTGTCGCGCCGTGGCGTTGAGATCCTGGCGTTCGGTCAGCAGATCAGCAAAGCCCAGAATCGCGGTTAAGGGTGTGCGGATTTCGTGGCTCATATTCGCCAGGAAGGCTGATTTCACAGCAGAGGCCGATTCTGCGGCCTCGCGAGCAGCGGCAAGTTCGGCCTCCATAGACTTGCGCTCCGTGATGTCACGAACCACGTCCTGGAACTCTATCAGGTCCGCCGTGACCGGATCAAAAACCGCGCGCGGACGGGTCTCCAGCCAGACAACGGACCCGTCCTTGTGCAGGGCGCGATACTCGCAGCGGAAGGGTGCGACTTGGGGGCCGGCGGCAGCATGGTGGCGGAAGGCTCTCACAACCCGCCGAACATCGTCGGGGTGCATATAGGCAATCGCCGGACGACCGATCAGGGCTTCAGGCTCGTAGCCCAGTAGGGTGGTCACCGACGGTGATAGAAAGCTAAATCTGGTATCGGGTGTGTAGCAGGCGATCACGTCATTGGCGTTTTCCGCCATCAGCCTAAATCGCGACTCGCTGTGGACCAACCGGACTTCGGCAGCCCGGCTTTCGCTGATGTCACGCAAGCACTCCTGAAAGCCGATCAGGGCACCCGTGACCGGATCATAGACCCCCTGCAATATGCCTTCCACCCACAGACACTCGCCGTTCCGGTGTTCCACTCGGTATTCGAGCCGCAGGAGGCCAGCCTGTCGACCCTTCTCAAGGTGCGCGTTAAGGGCCTGATAGACCTGTAGGCGATCTTCAGGGTGAAGATATCGGGGAGGCCGATCGACAAGGTCTTCGGGGTGATAACCAAGCACCACCCGGCAGGAGGGCGAAACATAGGTCAGAATACCGTCAAGATTGCTGCAACAGACCACGTCCGGCAAAGGGTGCGCAATAAGCCGGACATGTCCGTTCGCCATGCGTGGCGACAGATTGGCAGATCCCGACTTTTTGGGGTCACCGGAAGCGGTCAATACCCGGGGCTCGAAGGCGGAAGACATCCACGGAGGTCTAACCAGAATGGCCCTAAATAGGGATTAACTCGATACCTTTTGCCACGCTGAAATCCTTTCCCTTCAGACAATTCCGTATGACGTGAAAGGACTCTAAGACCTCCACCGTTTGAAACCCGGCGCAGTCATCGTTATTATCTGTGATCACTTGGTGATTAAGTCTGCGATCAGCGCAACCAAACTGACAAGAGACGATCCGAAGATCGCCCATAAGGAGGACCGCCCATGCTCACCAAGGCCGATGACTTTCCGATCCACCAAACCCCCGAACCGATTGCCTATTCGGGGACCGATCGGAATTTTTATGACCGCTATTTTTTCAACGGCTACCAGCCCGATGGAACCGAGTTCTTCGCCATCGCCTTTGGTGTCTATCCACATCTGAATGTCGCCGACGCGCACTTCTCGGTGATCCGTAATGGTGTGGAGCACTGCCTGCACGCCTCGCGGCTCTTGAACATGGAACGGATGGATCTTGCGGTAGGACCGATCGCCATTTCTGTCCTTGAGCCCCTGCAAAAACTGAAGGTCACCGTGTCCTTGAGCGAGGGTATAGCTGCCGACCTGGTCTTTGAGGGCCGCACCTTTCCCATCGAAGAACCGCGTTTCATGCGCCGCATCGGGCCAAGAGCCTTTATGGACTATACCCGGCTCACTCAGAATGTCAGGGTCAGCGGCTGGATCGAAGTGGATGGTGTCCGCAAGACCCTGGATACCGGAACCGTGGGAACCCGGGATCGGTCCTGGGGGGTTCGGCCCGTGGGCAATCCGGATTCGCAACCGACCGTGCCGGAACAGGTGGGTAGCTTTTTCTGGCAATGGACCCCGCTAAACTTTGCCGACAAGTCCGTCTTCTTTCATGTGAATGCCGATTCCGAGGGCGTGCCTTGGAATACCCGGGCTGTAATCCTGCCCGACGGTGCGGGCCCCGATGGCGGACATCACACCGACTCCGCGGCCATTGAGGATGTCACCCTGATCCCCGGAACCCGCCATGCCCAAGGCGGGACCCTGGTGGTGCCGCTAAAACAGGGCTCAGCTCGGGTGAAGTTTGAACCCTTCCTTACATTTCTCATGCGCGGCATCGGCTATGGCCACCCCAATTGGCGCCACGGCAGTTACAAGGGTGAACGGGTGGTCGAGCGCGAGGATATTGATCTGGGAGCGGTCAATATGGCCGGCCCGGAAAACTGGCACATCCAGGCTCTGTCCCGAGTGACCCTCAGCCTGCCCGGCGAATCCACAGACATTGGCCTGGGGGTTTTCGAACAGCTGATTGCCGGACCCTATCGTCCCTACGGTCTTTGAGTGTTCGCCCTTGCCTTACCCGAGGCGGGTTGGGCAAACTGTAGAGATTGATCTTCCCTGGGCGCGTCGATTGCGCTGATTTTGAAAGTAACGCCTTTGACCACTTCGTCTCCCGCGGCGATTTCTGTCGCGAATGCCAGCTCCATGGCCTCTGTTGATACGCTGATTAGCGGCCTGGAAAGCGTGGGATATATCGCCTCCCGCCGGATCGCCACGGCCTTGTTCATGGCTGTAAACCTGCAAAAACCTATCCTGGTGGAAGGCTCTGCCGGGGTGGGCAAGACCGAACTGGCCCTCTCAACCGCCGCCCTACTCGGCCTGCCCCTCATCCGGATGCAGTGTTATGAGGGCCTTGATGAATCCAAAGCCCTTTATGAATGGAAGTATGGCAAGCAGCTGCTCTATACCCAAATCCTGAAGGACCGCATGGGGGCCGGCCTAGCTGATGCTCCCGATATGGATGGTGCCATGGACCGTCTGCACGGCATGGGGGATCTGTTCTTCTCCGAACCTTTCCTTGAGCCGCGCCCTTTGATGAAGGCCTTGCAGGAGGATGACGGCTGCGTCCTGCTGATCGACGAAATTGACAAGTCCGATGAAGCCTTTGAGGCCTTCCTGTTGGAGGTCCTGTCCGCCTATCAGGTGTCCATCCCCGAACTCGGCGTGCTGAGGGCCAAGACCCCGCCGATTGTCTTCCTGACCTCCAATAATGTGCGCGACCTGGGTGATGCCCTCAAGCGCCGCTGTCTGCACCTGCACATCCCCTTGCCCGATGCGGCCCTAGAGCGGCGCATTGTCTCAAGTCGTGTACCTGGCATTGAAAACAGCCTGGTCAGCCAACTGGTAAGTTTTGTTCAGTCCTTGCGAACTTTGGACCTGCGTAAATCACCCTCCATTTCCGAGACGGTCGACTGGGCGCGGGCGCTCATCCTGCTGAACGCCGATGTCTTGGAGACCGAGGTGGTACGCGACAGCCTCAATGTCCTATTGAAGTTTGAGCAGGACATTGAAGCCATTGAGCCGCAGATCGCTGAACTCATCCGCAAACCCCTGGCCTGATCTGACATGCAGGGCGCTCTGGAAGACTTCTTTCGGGCCTTGAGGGCGTCGGATGTTCGGGTCTCTCCCGCTGAAGCCATCGACGCCCACCGCACGGCAGCCACCGTCGGGTTCGCAGATCGGGAGCTGTTCAAGGACGCTCTGTGCGCCACCCTGGCCAAGACCGCCGACGAGGTGGAAAGGTTTGACCGCACTTTTGATGCCTTCTTCACCCGGCGCGCCTTCGCGGCGGCCCCGCCAGAGCAAGGTGACCAAGACCCCATGGCAAACTTGCCACAGGAGGGCGAGCCCAGCGAACTGGCCCGCCTGCTGATGACCGGCGACGCCGCGGCCCTGGCTCAGGCCATGGAGGAAGCTGCCGAACGGGCCGAGGTGTCGCAAATCCGCCTATCTACCCAAAGGAGCCGTCTGACCCGCAAGCTGCTGGAAGAGATGGGTCTGGCGGAAATTGAGCGGATCATCGCTGCGGCCGGTCGGCTGGACGATCCTCGGGGTCAAGCTGCCGGTGAACGTCTGGATGGCGCACGCCAGGCCTTGGCCAAGGAAGCCGCTGCCTATGTGGAACGCCAGCATGGGCTCTATGCGTCCGAAAGCGGTCGGGCTCTGCGGGAAGAGCTTCTAGCCCGGAAGGCACTGAACTCGGACGGAGGCATTGATCCCGTCGACTTGGCCATGATGCAGACCCTGGTAAAACGCATGGCCAAGCGTCTGGCAGATCGCTATTCCCGACGGCGGCACGTGGCCTGGACCGGTCATCTCGACGTGCGCCGCACCCTGCGCAAGTCCATGGGGTATGGCGGTATGCCCTTTGATATCGTCTTCAAGACTAAGAAGATCGACAAGCCCTCCATCGTCGCAATTTGCGATGTTTCAAAGTCGGTGGCCGCCGCCGCCCAGTTCCTGCTGACCTTCCTCTATTCCTTGAACGAGGTGGTGGATCGCATGGAGGCCTTCGCTTTTTCCGGTCGGATGATCAGCGTCAACAGCCTGTTAGATGAACACAAGGTCGAAACAGCCATTCTCGAAGTGTTGAAACAAATCGGCTTTCAGCAGACCGACTATGGCCGCTCGCTAGAGGATTTCTGCGACCAACACCTGGACCAACTGGACCGGCACACCACCGTGATTTTCCTGGGTGATGCGCGATCAAACTATGCTGATCCCCGCCTTGACCTCCTGGCCACCATCCAGAGGCGGTCCCGGGCCCTGATCTGGCTGAACCCTGAGCCTGAAAGCTATTGGGGTCAGGGTGACAGCGTCATGCATCGCTACCAGCGTTTCTGCCATGTGGCCAAGCCCTGCAACACCTTGGGTCAACTCGAACGGATTATCGAGGACGTCCTGCGAACCTATATCCCGCACTAGACTCGTTTTCACTTAGATTCGTTTTCACTTAGGTTG
>NMUI01000206.1 GCA_002221445.1 Phenylobacterium zucineum
TGGATGTAGAATTGGCGCAGTTCATGGATGCCACAGCTCTTAAGCTCGGAGCCGTCTAAAGGAGATAGGGTCCCATAAGGTTAGAGCGCGTTTCGATAACCCGTTTCCACTTACGAAAACACGCTTTAGTTGAGAATAACGGACCCGAGCAGGAGGCGCGCACCGGGGCGACCGACCACCGCATCCGTCTGTTTTTGTAACTCTCGGGAAATGTAGTCTGCATCGGGTACCCGGCCGGGTAACAACCCCACGGCATAGGTCTGAAGGCTTTGCACATAAGCCGCCTGAAGCCTCGGCGTCAGCTTTTCGGCCTTGGCGAACAGGGCCGGATCGGGGACATCAATGCCGGTATCCACGGCCAGAACACTCCGCCGTCCGTTGTCCCGCATAATGGAAGCCGTAATCAATCCGACGGCTACATAGGGCCCATCCGGCTTTTTCGCCTTACCGCCCTCAGCCGTCTTGCCGGACGCCCAGGCGATATTCGGGGCCAGACCCAACAAGCTCGTCAGCATAATGAAACAGCGGCGATTCATGGATTGAATGAGCCATATTACAGTTAGCAGACTCTTTACGCCAACCCGGCGAATTCCTGTAAGATTCGCAGATCCAATTCTGCGGGAGACTTTTATGGGCCGATTCGAACCGACCTCCCTTAATCTGGACGGTAAGGTCATCCTGGTCACAGGCGGCACCGGATCCTTTGGCCGGCGGTTTGTGGAGACGGTGTTGTGCCGCTACAAGCCACGGAAACTCATTGTGTTTTCGCGCGATGAGTTGAAGCAGAGTGAAATGCAGGCGGATCTGGCCGAGCGGTTTGATCCCGTGGATCTGGTGTGTATGCGGTTCTTTCTGGGGGATGTCCGAGATCGTGAGAGACTGACCATCGCCTTTCGAGGGGTCGATATTGTCATTCACGCTGCCGCTTTGAAACAGGTTCCGGCCGCCGAATACAATCCCTCAGAATGTATCCACACCAATGTGCTCGGTGCAGAAAACGTCGTTTGGGCCTGCCTTGCCAACCAGGTGAAACAGGTGATTGCCCTGTCCACAGACAAGGCCTGCAATCCAGCCAACCTCTATGGCGCGACCAAGCTTGCCTCAGACAAGACCTTTGTGGCGGCTAATAACCTTTCAGGAGATATTGGGGCCCGGTTTTCGGTTGTGCGGTATGGAAATGTCGTCGGCTCCAGGGGGTCGGTGGCCCCGCTGTTTCAGCGGCTGATCGCCAAGGGCGTCGGCGAGCTACCCATTACCGATGTGCGTATGACCCGCTTCTGGATCACCCTGACCCAGGGGGTGGATTTTGTGCTGTCGTCCCTGTCCCTGATGCAAGGTGGGGAAATCTTCGTACCGAAGATTCCGTCCATGAAGATGACCGACTTGGCCCAGGCCATGGCACCCGAACTGCCTCTGAAGATCATCGGCATAAGGCCAGGGGAAAAACTCCATGAGATGATGATCTCGGTCGACGATGCCCGAACCACCGCAGACCTGGGTGATCGCTATGCCATTGAGCCCGCCTTTGTGGAGTACACCCGCACCCCGTTTTCTAAGACCCAACCTAAGGTGTCTGATGGATTTTCCTATGGCAGTGACACCAATTCGGAATGGCTGTCCGGGCAGGATCTGATCGCTCTGCTAGAGGATACCGCGCCGGTGACCCCGCGTCGCCGCCTGATGGATTAAGACCTTGAGCGCCTTCCTCGCCTATGGACGTCAGACGATCGAAGACGATGATATTGCCGCCGTCGCTGAGGCCTTACGGTCTGATTTCCTGACCACCGGACCCCGGGTCGAGGCCTTTGAGGACGCCTTCGCCGAGGCGGTCGGTGCCCGTTATGCGGTCGCCTGCTCCAATGGAACGGCGGCTCTGCATCTGGCCATGATGGCTTTGGATGTCCGGCCGGGAGAGATGGTGATTGTTCCCAGCATCACCTTCCTGGCCACGGCCAATTGTGCCCGCTATGTGGGCGCTGAGGTGATTTTCGCTGACGTCGATCCGTCGACAGGTTTGATGACACCCCAAACCTTACAAGCGGCCCTTGAGCAGGTTGGTGATCGCCGTCTTCGGGCCGTCCTGCCGGTTCATCTGCGGGGTGATGTCGCCGAGCTTGATCGACTGGCGGCTCTCACAACCCAGGCGGGGGCGGTTCTGGTGGAGGATGCCCCCCACGCTTTGGGGTCGGTCGCGGTCTTTGACAATCAAAAGGAACGGATCGGCGACTGCCGACATTCCGCCATGTCGACCTTTTCCTTTCATCCGGTGAAACCATCGCCACCGGTGAAGGCGGCATGATCACCACCTCTGATCCCAACCTTGCCGCCCGGCTGAGGACTTTCCGCAGCCACGGTATGATTCGGCCCGCAGATGGCGAACCCTGGCGTTATGACATGCCCGAGCTAGGCTATAATTATCGCCTGCCCGATATTTTATGCGCCCTAGGCCAGTCGCAACTGAAGAAACTACCCCGTTTTGCCGCCCAGCGTCAGGCCTTGGCCGCTCGCTATGACGCGGCCCTGGCCGACCTGGCACCGCAGGTTAGGGTTGCTACCCGCCCCGCCTGGAGCCAACCCGTTCTGCACCTGATGGTGGTCCTGATTGATTTTGAGTCGATCGGACAGACCCGGCACCAGGTGGTGGAGCGGCTGAAGACGGCCGGGGTGGGGACCCAGGTTCACTATATTCCAGTTCACACCCAGCCTTATTATCGGATGCGATATGGCGAGCTCAGCCTGCCGGGGGCTGAAGCTTGGTATGAATCCTGTCTGACCTTGCCCCTCTATCCTGGGATGACATTTGACGATGTGGATCATGTGGTCACCACCCTGCGGAACGCCTTGAAACCCTGAGCCGATCACACCCCTATCGTTCCTATTTTGTTCTTGAAACATTGACCGGGCTGTGGTCCGATTGCCGGTGACTGAAGTTCAATCTGGAGAGGGCAGATGGCAGCGCGGGTGGTGACAGTGGCCTTCCAGGGGGTTGAGGCGCGCCCCGTGGATGTTGAGGTCCAGCTGACCGGCGGCGAATTTGCCTTTGTGGTGGTCGGCCTTGGCGACAAGGCTGTGGGGGAGAGCCGCGAGCGGGTCCGGGCGGCCTTTGCCGGTCTTGGGCTAGCCCTGCCCGGGCGACGGATTATCTGTAATCTGGCCCCCGCCGACCTGCCCAAGGAGGGCAGTCACTATGACCTGCCCATTGCTCTGGCGGTTATGGCGGCCATGGGGGTCATCCCCCGGATGCTCTGAGCGGCTGGGCGGCCATGGGCGAATTGTCCCTGGACGGTCGGATTGTGGCAACGGTCGGGGCCCTGCCGGCGGCTGTGGCGGCAGGAGCCCTGGATTTGGGACTCATCTGCCCGGCGGCCTGTGGCGCGGAGGCGGCCTGGGCCGGAGACACTCGACTGCTCGCCGCCCCATCTCTGATTTCTCTGGTCAATCATTTTCGGGGAACCCAGATTCTCTCGCCGCCCGAGCCGGGTCAGATGACCGATGGCGCTCCGACGGCTGACCTGCGTGAGGTCAAGGGCCAGGAAAACGCTAAGCGTGCCTTGGAGGTGGCCGCTGCGGGCGGGCACAACCTGTTGTTCATCGGGCCGCCGGGCTCGGGCAAGTCCATGATGGCGGCCCGGCTTCCGGGGCTATTGCCGCCCCTGTCTCCAGCAGAGCTTTTGGAAACGTCAATGGTTCATTCTGTGGCGGGTCTGATTGCCAAGGGTGAGTTGACCCGAGCGCGGCCGTTTCGGGCTCCGCACCATTCCGCCACCATGGCCGCCCTGACCGGCGGCGGACAAAGGATCAAGCCCGGGGAAGTGTCCCTGGCGCATAATGGGGTGCTTTTTCTGGATGAATTGCCGGAGTTCAGCGCCCAGGCCCTGGACTCCCTGCGGCAGCCCCTGGAAACCGGCGAAGTCATTGTAGCCCGAGCCAATGCGCATGTGCGCTATCCCGCCCGGTTTCAGCTGATCGCGGCTGAAAACCCCTGCAAGTGCGGCCATGGCGGAGGTGGGCGCGGAGCCTGCGGGCGGGCCCCGCGTTGCCAACTGGACTATCAGGCCAAGGTCTCGGGGCCATTTATGGATCGCATCGACCTGCAGATCGAGGTTCCCGCGGTGACGGCGGCAGACCTTTCCCTGCCTCCGCCCGCAGAAGGTACGGCTGAGGCCGCTCGACGGGTCGCCATTGCCAGGGAGATTCAGGCCGAGCGGGCCAGGGAGGCGGGGAGAGATGATGCGGAACCCTTAAACGCCCGGGCTCAGGGCAGTTGGCTCGACGCCATTGCGGAGCTTGAGCCCGAGGCCAGGGGCCTGCTCAGCCGGGCGGCGGAGGCAGGGGGTCTGACCGCCCGAGGCTGGACCCGAACCCTGCGTCTGGCCCGGACGATTGCCGACCTGGACGGTGGTCACCCAATCCGTCGGGTGCATGTGGCTGAGGCGCTGATCTATCGCCGGGCCGGAGCTCAGGCCCTGGTTCGTCAACCGGCCTGAACCTGTCGTTTAAGGTCTGTGGGGCTTGACCCGTCGTTAAACCCCATTGGCTAGTCTAGCTGCATGAGCAAGACCCAAATCGCCGCTGATCGCGTAGGTGCCGAGGAATTGGCAGCCCTCAGCCATGAATTTCGAACACCGCTTAACGGCATTTTGGGCATGGCGCGTCTTCTGGAAGGCACGGGCCTTACCGGCGAACAAAAGACTTATGTGACCGCTCTGAGGGATTCCGGGGAACATCTCCTGTCCTTGGTCAATGACCTGCTGGATTTCGCCAAGCTGGGGGCCTCCAAGATCGATCTCCATCCGACTCGGTTCGAGGTTGAGGACCTGTTGCGGGCGGTGACCGAACTTCTGGCTCCCCGGGCCCAGGAAAAAGGCCTCGACATCGCCTGGGCCGCACCGCCCGGCATGGGGGCCATCCTGGCCGACGAGGGTCGACTACGTCAGATCCTGCTCAACTTCGCGGGCAATGCGATCAAGTTCGCCAAGACGGGCGGTGTCATGATTTCGGTCAGTCTTACCGCCGAGGATACCTTAAGATTCAGCATTATAGATACCGGACCCGGTGTACCCCCCGCCGATCGTACACGAATCTTTGAGGCCTTCACCCAGTCCAATCCTAAATATGATGGGATGCAACTGGGCGGCGCGGGGCTTGGGCTGGCCATTGCCAGAACCTTGGCAGGGGTGCTGGGAGGCGAGGTCGGGGTCGGGGATGCCCCCGGCGGCGGGGCCGAATTCTGGTTCTCGGCTAGGTTCAGGCGGTGGGCTGGATCACCGGACTCGTCCCTAGCAGGTCGCCGGGTCGGCGTCGTATCGGAAAATCCGATCATTCTCCAGGCGGCGATACGGCAGATTGAAGCCTGCGGCGGCAGGGCCGTCACTCACGGACCATCTGGAGTCCCCCATCCTGAAGCTGAGGCCCTACTGATCGACCATAGCCTTGATCCCGTCGGTCCCCCCGATCAGCGCCCAGCCCTGATCCTTTTGCCCCCGGAAGGGCGTGGTCGGATTGAAGACTATCGTAAGGCCGGGTTTGCCGGATACCTCATCAAGCCTTTGCGACGGGCCTCCCTAGCGGAGCGGGTTCTCGCGGCCCTTGGGGTGGAAACCCGGCGGGGCATCCCGGCTATCGAAGATGAACGGATCGCCGCAGCGGTGGCCCAAGGGACCAAGGTCTTGCTGGTGGAGGACAACGCCATCAACGCCCTCCTGGCCCGCACCCTGCTCACCCGCGAGGGGTGTGTGGTCGATCTGGCGGGGGGCGGCCAGGAAGCCCTCGCCGCCCTGGCGGTCGGGGCCTATGATCTAGTGCTTATGGACATGCGAATGCCCGATCTTTCAGGGGTTGAGACCACCCGCCGGTTGCGGGAATCCGGAGATCGAACCCCGGTGGTCGCCCTGACGGCCAATGCCTTCGAGGATGATCGCCGGGCCTGTCTCGAAGCCGGTATGAATGATTTTCTGGTCAAACCCCTGGCCGCCGACGCCCTGCGCCGGGTCCTGACCCAGTTGGTACGGGGTGCCTGGACTTAAGACCCCGGGTCGGGTCAATCTGATCCTCGCCCGGATAAGGGTACATTTCTGAGGGTCCGATGTCAGACGCACAAACCCAAAAGACCCGCAAGCACAGCTTGAGTGACGTTTTCCGCGCCTTGGGTCGGCCCAAGGTCGCCGTAATGCTAGGTTTAGGTTTCAGTTCCGGCCTGCCCTTCCTCTTGACCGGCAATACCCTCGGCTATTGGCTGCGAGAAGAGGGAACAAGCCTGAAGGCTATTGGCTTTCTATCATGGGTGGGTCTGGCCTATTCGCTGAAATACCTCTGGGCCCCGTTGATGGATCGGCTGGATGCCCCGCTTCTGGGTCGAGGGTTGGGGCGGCGACGTGGCTGGATAGCCTTGGCTCAAATCCTGGTTGGGGCTGGGCTGATCGGCATGGCCATGGTGGGAACCCATGCCGGTCTGACGCAGATCGGGATATTTGCGGTCATGATTGCCTTTGCCTCCGCCACCCAGGACATCGCCGTTGATGCCTGGCGCATTGAAGTGGCGGAAGACGGCGAGGGACTTGGTTTGCTGTCGTCAGCCTATCAACTCGGCTATCGCGGGGCCCTTCTGGTGACAGACGCCCTGATCTTAGCCCTTGCCGCCCGGGTAGGCTGGGCCAATTCCTATCTCGCCGCAGGGATGGTTATGGCCCTTGGTGTTGCAGCGACCCTGTACGCGATGGAACCGACACAGGCCGATCAGGTGATGAAGGCCAAAGCCCCCCTTTGGACCCCGAAGGGCTTTTCCGATGCCGTCATCGGCCCCTTCATTGATTTTTTCGCCACCCATAAGGAGCTTGGCGTTCTGATGCTGGTCGCCGTAGCCCTCTATAGGATCCCCGATTTCCTCATGGGGCCCATGGCCAATCCCTATTATCACGACCTGGGCATTACCAAGGATACGGTGGCAGCGGTTCGCGGGACGGTCGGCCTGGCGGCGGCCCTGGCGGGCATTGCCGCCGGCGGGTTCAGTGCCGTGCGCCTGGGCTTTTTCCGACCCTGATTGCCGGAGCGATCCTGCAGCCCCTGGCTGTGGCAGCCTTTGCCTTGCTCGGTCTTTCCGGCCCACATCCGGGCCTGTTCAGTCTGGTGATGGCGGCGGACAATTTCGCCATGGCCTATGCCGGGGTGGCGTTGGTGGCCTACATGTCCAGCCTGACCGGTCTTGGCTACACCGCCACCCAATACGCCTTGCTATCTTCGACCTATGCCATGTTGGGGAAATTCTTGAAGGGTTTTTCCGGGGCGGTGGTAGAAGCCCTGACCCCGACCCATGGCCTGATGGGGGCCTATGGCCTGTTCTTCATCGGCGCAGGTCTGGTCGGAGCCCCAGCCCTGGTGATGTTTATTGTCCTAGCCAGGGCGCATCATGCGCGTGCGGCCAGAGCCTGTTCCCTTTAGACGAAAACGTCTAAAGGGATAAAACAGGCT
>NMUI01000207.1 GCA_002221445.1 Phenylobacterium zucineum
TCTCGTATACTCGGCCGTACCGGTCGCGTCATCCGCTCCATCCTACGGGAGGAAGTCGACATGTACAACCTCGACTACCTCCATCTGGAGGACGGGGGTACTCTCACAGACCACCGAGCCCTCCACACACTTATCACATCCCACTTCACCCAGTGGTATCAAGGACCCTCCTCGCCCCCAACAAATTGGGTAACTACACTGCAATCTAAGGCTTCATTTGCCGCACTATGCGCCTCCAAATCCATTCCTCCCGACCTCACCGACCTTTTTGGACGGCCTTCACCGACATTCCCCACGTCCAACAGGTACAAGAGAATCTCGCAGACATCCTCCTAGAACCACCCTCCCTACACGACTTCATGGCCGCGATAAAGGGACACAAAGGCAGCACGGCCCCGGGTGCCACTGGCCTCACTTACAATATGCTAAAGGCGTGGCCGGACGACACAATCACCTCAGCCTACCACTGCCTAGCCCTCTTGTGGCGCTCCAACTCCACGCCGGACTGGCTTAAGTGGTGCTGGCTATGTCCCAAACCTAAAGATCCGGAAGCCGCAGTCTCGTTGGATGGCCTGCGACCATTAATGCTGATCGAGGTCATCCGCAAAGCATGGGTCGGCGTCACGATCACCAAAATCACCTCCTGTTGGGAGCGGCACCAGATCTTATCACCAATACAACATGGCTTCCGCCGTGGTCGAGGCACCGACACCGCCCTGGTGGAATTCATTAACGCCAGGGAACACGCCGAGGAACATCACCTCCCTCTTTACACTTCTAGCTGGGACATACGACGTGCGTTCGACTCTGTCTCAAAATCGGTTATGGAATTCAGCTGGCTCAGACTGGGCGTCCCCAAACATGTCGCCTCCTGGCTCGCCCACATGGATGATGACGGAGCCACCGTCATCCGGTCCCCATGGGCACTATCCTGCTGGCATAAGCAAAAATATGCGGGGTTCACCGACACGCTTGGGGGCCGCCAACCCGCCACATTCACGCGCATCCGAGGCACACCGCAAGGCGATGTCTCCAGCCCGCACAACTGGGCTGCTATATTCGACATCGCCGCAAGAGCACTGGAAAAGGGCCGCGACCCCACGCACACCGCCATGGCCCCGGGGGCCCTAAACACAATGTACCAGGTGGGAGATCCTGGGTACGCTGACGATCTGGCCTCCTTAACTGCAACCCTCGAGGGCCTGCAACGTACGGCAGACATCATGTCAGCCTTCGCAATACTACTCGACTTGGAACTATCCATAGCTAAACTTCGGGTAGGCGTCTTCAACTCCTGCTCCGCCAAACCGGAATTTATAACGGTCCACACGTCAGGATGGACCCCCCACACACTCCAACTCAAAACAACGGGCACCATCAAACTATTGGGCGTACTTTTTGACCTAGACGGTCAGCAAAAAACGCAAAAGGTCCTAACGCACCAACGTCTTCTCCGAGCATGCACCATCATGGCGTCGCAACGATCAGTCGACAGCGTCGCCCTGACCGCCACAATTAGTGCCATGACTCGAGCCTCCTACACAGCCACCCACTCCCCATGGTCCTCCACAGACAT
>NMUI01000208.1 GCA_002221445.1 Phenylobacterium zucineum
GGCCGGCCTCGAGGCCCCCCTGCTGGCCCTAGCGCGGTATTTGGAAGATGTCCTGGATGACGAGGCCGCCGCCTTGACCCAGACTGACCGGGCGCGGATTGAAGGGGCCCTGCGGGGCTTGGACCGGCGGGCTCGCATGGTGCTTCCGGCTTGGCGGTCCATGCTGCGGGCCATTGATGAGGACGCTGAGGATGATCCGGACTTCGTAGACTGGTTCGACGCGAGCTTTCTCTACGGGCGGGTGGTGGATGCGGCCTGCCGCCGTCACTGGGTTGACCCCACCGAGCCCCTGACCAATGCCGTTATTGCCCCGGCCCATGGGGTTCTGGTGACCAGCGCAACCCTGGCGGATTCAACCCTCATTGATCCCTTTGCTCTGGCTGAAATGCGCACGGGAGCGGCCCGCTTGCCCGAGCGTCCAAAAACCCTGCGTTTGGCCTCGCCGTTTGACTATGCGTCACAAGCCCGAGCCTTTGTGGTCACCGATGTGGGGCGGGATGATGCCCGTCAGGTGGGCACGGCCATGCGCGAACTTTTCCTGGCGGCCGGCGGCGGCGGACTTGGCCTGTTCACCGCCATCCGGCGCCTGCGGGCTGTTCATGAACGGATTGTCGCGCCCCTGGCCGATAAGGGTCTTGCCCTTTACGCCCAGCATGTGGACCCTCTGGAGGTCGGGGCTCTGGTGGATATTTTCAGGGCCGAGGAGGATGCCTGTCTGTTGGGTACAGACGCTATCCGCGACGGGGTTGATGTCCCGGGGCGCAGCCTGCGCCTGTTGGTGTTTGATCGCGTGCCCTGGCCCCGGCCGGACATTCTGCACAAGGCCAGGCGGGTGCGTTTTGGCGGTAAATCCTATGATGACGCCGTCGCCCGGGGGCGGATTGCCCAGGCCTTTGGTCGGCTGATCCGGCGCGTCGACGACAAGGGGGTCTTTATCATGCTTGACGCTGCCGCCCCCACGCGACTGTTTTCAAGCCTGCCAGACGGCGTCGAAGTTCAGCGAATGACCCTGGTAGAGGCCATTGAAGCGACGACGGCCTTCCTGGCTCCCGAACACCCGTTTCCTTAGACAGGATCGGCTTTTGGCCTAAAAGCGGCTCAATCAGGGGGGCAAATCGTGTCTGTGAGGCACAGCCTACGGTTTGTTGCGATCCCGCCCGAAATTGGGTTCCGCAGTCTCCTGGCCGGCCGCGATAATACCCCGACGGATGTCCCGGGTTCGGGAGAAGAGGTCGAAGAGTTTGTCAGATTCCCCCCAGCGAATGGCGCGGCTAAGCGCCTGGAGGTCTTCTGTAAAGCGTCCCAGGATTTCCAGGACAGCGTCCTTATTGGCCACGAAAACATCCCGCCACATGGTCGGGTCGGAGGCCGCAATCCGGGTGAAATCGCGAAAGCCGCCAGCGGAGTATTTCATGACCTCGGCCTGGGTCACTTCCTCCATATCAGCCGCGGTGCCGACGATATTGTAGGCAATCAGGTGGGGCAGGTGACTGGTGACGGCTAGGACCAAGTCGTGGTGACCGGCATCCATGCACTCGACCTGGGCACCAAGGGCGGTCCAGAAGGCGGTCAGCCTGTGTACGGCGTCCTGATAGGGGGTATCGGTCCGATCTTGCGGGGTTAGGATCACCCAGCGACGGTTGAACAGGTCTGCAAAGCCGGCGTCTGGACCCGATTGCTCGCTTCCGGCAACAGGATGACCTGGAATCACAAAGGCATGGTCCGGTGATGCGGCGAGCAGGGCGTCAGCCACAGAGCCCTTGACCGAGCCCACATCGGTGACGATGGCCCCGCCCTTCAGACCGCTGGCAGCCTCGGCGGCGGCGGGCCCCATGGCCAGGACGGGAACAGCCAAGACAATGAGGTCCGCGTCCGTGACGGCTTCGGCGACATCTGCGGTGACAAGGTCGGCATAGCCCAGCTTGACTATGGCTTGGCGGTGCTCGGGACTGGCGTCGGCGACGGCTACCGTCCCGACGACCCCGGCCGCCCTGGCGGCTCGAATCACGGACGAGCCGATCAGGCCACAGCCGATCACGGCCATTTTCGGAAATATGACGGTCGTCATGGGCCTAGGCCTTCATGAAGTCAGTCAGGGTATCGACCACGGCGCGATTATGGGCTTCCAAGCCGATGGTAATCCGAAGGTGATCGGGCAGGCCATAACCTGCCACGACCCGCGGAATAATGCCCCGGGCGGTCAGATAATCATTAGCTTCCCGAGCTGTTTTGCCCGGTGTCCGGGGAAAGCCGATCAGCAGGAAATTCGCCGCCGAGGGCACAACATCCAGACCAAGCCCGCCTAATTGTTGCGTAAGCCAGGGCCGCCATTGATTGACCAGGGCGATGGACCGCGCTTCAAAGTCCTTGTCTCCGAGGGCGGCTACGGCGGCGAGTTGGGCGGGAATGTTGAGGTTGAAAGGCAGCCGGATACGGTCGACGGCCTCGGCCATTTCCGCAGGCATATAGGCCCATCCCACCCGCAGGGCCGCGAGGCCGTGCAGCTTGGAGAAGGTCCGGGTGACGACGACGTTTTCAAACGCCCGCACCATGGACAGACCATCCTCGAAGGTCGGGTCGTCCACGAATTCGGCATAGGCTCCGTCCAGGACCAGGATGACACTGGCCGGTAGGCCCGCGTGCAGGCGTCGGACTTCGGATCCGTTGATCCAGGTGCCTGTGGGATTGCCGGGGTTGGCGATAAAGACCAGACGGGTCCGATCATCCACCAGCTTCAGGATCTCATCGACATCGATGCGGTAGTCCCGCTCAGGGGCCATACGAACTTCACCCTGACAGGCGCGGGCCCCGATGGCATAGGCACCAAATCCATATTCGCCCTGGACGATATTGTCCCCCGGTTCGAGAAAGGTCTGGTTGAGCAGCTGGAAAATTTCGTCCGAACCGCAACCGAAAAGAAGCCGCTCCGGCTCTAGGCCGTATCGTTCCTGGATCGCCGCCCGCAGAATGTTTGAGCGGCCTTCGGGATACATGTGCAGCTGTTGAACTGCGCCCACAAAGGCCTCCTGAGCCTTTGGGCTGGACCCCAGGACATTCTCATTGGCCGACAGTTTCAGGGGATGCTCAATCCCCTCAATTTTGGCCTTCCCCGGCGTGTAGGGGGCAATGTCCAGAATACCCGATTTCGGGACGGGACGAGTGGCACGGGCGCGGTCGAGTTTAGGCTGATCAGACATGGCGGCGCTTATAGAGCGTGTTCCACCAAGTTGGAACCAGTTTTCGGATCGAAACATGGTCTAACTTTTTGAATTAGGGCTCTTTTTATCTCGCTATAGGATTTTGTCTAAAGGGAGAACGTCTGAGGCAGGCCCGACCTTGGAGGGCAGGGGATGTGGTCTCAACCGGGGTGGCGGGCGAGATTGACAACCACACGCAGGCCACCCGGCCCCGAGGGTGAGAAATAGAGATGGCCATGGTGACCCGTGCCTATGGCGCGGCAAACGGCCAGTCCCAGGCCGCTTCCCCCCGGCTCTTCTCCCGCGCCGCGTCGGCACGAAACAGGGCTTCTACGAGATGAGGCATGTGTTCAGGTGCGACGCCCGGCGGTGAATCGTCCAGGCAGATCAGGACCCGATCATCGCGGGTGATAATATGATCGCCATGGCAGATTGGCTTCCGGCGGTGTGGGCCGGGATGAATTCCAGATTGCAGGTTCAGAGGTCACGGCTCGGATCACAGACTTCCAACCGGGGCAGGACCATCTGACTTTTGATCACTCTGCTCAGGGTCTGAGGATTCGCCGGGTCGGGGCCAATACGGTGGTGGACCTGGGAACAGATCACATCACCCTTGTGGGATTGAATTCCCATCAATTGACCATGAGCGATTTTGTCTTCAGGGGGTAGAGGACGAGGTGTCCATTGGGGCTGGGGCTGCACCAATCACGCCGGTCAGCCGCCCCGGCGCTCGGGCGAGCCGTTCGTCCTGGGGCTGATAATAGCCGATCAGGGCAAACAGTTTCAGACCACCAGCCTCCGCCAGAAGGTCGGCGGCAACGCCGTCCCGGCTGAGGGCCTCTTCAATGGCCGATCTTGTCAGGGGTGAGTCTGTCACCCAATAGGTCAGGTCATCCCCGGTGGGTTCCACCTCGATTTCCGCTGCCGCCAGAGCTGTCAGCTGTCCCCACGCCTGTAGACAGGGCAAGGCGGCGAACACCTTCATCTTCGGCTCGGCCAGCAGACGCCCCCACCAGGGGGTGTCACTTGCCAGGGCAAGCACGGCGACGCCGCCTGGGGTTTTTGCGGCGGCCAGGGCCTCCTCGGGCCTGGAAACCGAGATCATATTCGGGGTAGCGCCAAATCGCGCTCGTGCAAATTCAACGGCGCGGGCCGGGGTTCTGCCGCCATATACGGCCAGATGAAACGGCCCCTGTCGCCACAGACTGTCGCCGATCAGTTCGCGCCAGACCCGGGTGATTAAGGTCGGTGTGGCCGCCGTCCTGGGTTTGGCCAGCAGACGGCGCAGCAATTGCGCCTCCCGGCCCGGTCTTAAGCCGAACTTGCCGCCGCCCCCGGCCGCCGCCTTGGCCGCAGCTACCTGTCGGGCAAGCCCGGCCCGCTCATCGATCAGGGCGAGCATTTGGCTATCCAGCACGTCCAGCCGCGCGCGGATGGCGTCCAGTGACGGCGCGTCTGCGGTCGGATTGGCCATATTCTTCCCCGAAAACTACAGCTTGGCCGATAGGTCATTGCGCGGGGAGGCGCAATAGTCTGCTGCGCTGGAAAGGCGTGGGGACGAAGCCATCTGCTCATCGGGATATTTAGAGTGCGTTCCGATAAGTGGGAACCGGTTATCGGAACGCACTCTAACATCTTGAATTAGAGCCTGTTTTATCCCTCTAGACGTTTCCGTCTAAAGGGAACAGGCTCTAGGGAGTTGGCCCAGTTCATCGCGTCCGGCATCA
>NMUI01000209.1 GCA_002221445.1 Phenylobacterium zucineum
TTGAATTAGAGCCCTTTTTATCCGTTCAGACGGTTCCGTTTGAAGAGAAGAGGCATTAGGCGACTATTTTTTCGACGGGATCGCTGCCCAAGGGGTAATCGTGAGGGTCCAGGCTGCGCCATCGGCAAATATGTCTTGAGCTGCCCGTTGAACATCTGCTGCGGTCACCTTCTCGGTGGCGACAATCGCCCCGCGCAGAATGGCAAGTCGACGCGGGTCAGACTGCGCACCCGAAAGTTCGGAAACCCAATAGGCATTGGTTTCGCGCGCCTTCACGAAGGCATCGAGTCGAGGTGTTTTGGCCCGAATGAGTTCGTCCATCGTCGGTGGCATTCGCGTCAGATCGGCTGCGATTTTCTTCATGACAGCCAGGCTCGATTCAACCTTGGTGACCGGAACTTCGACCCGAGCGGCCAAATAGCCCCAGTCGGGCCAGGACAGGCTGGTTTGCAGGGCTGTGTTGGGGGAATAGGTCGCGCCCTGTGTCTCACGAAGCTCCGCACGCAGCCGTAACTTCAACACTTCGGACAGAATATCCACGCTGCGATTGCCGCGAGGGTCCGAGAAATAGGTTTTCACAGGCCAGGCGACCGCCGCAATGCTCTGGTCATCACGGCCCTTGTGGATAAGCCTGACAGGACCTGCACCTGGGTCGGGAAACCGAATCGACGGCTCGGCTGCGGGGGGGCCGCAAACGGGCGGGGCGGTAAGGCTCCGAAGGTGTGGGCCACCAGATCAATGGCCTTGTCGATCGTGATGTCACCCACCACCACCACTTCGAGGGGGCTTCGGCTTAGGACGGGCTCGATCATAGCCTTGAAATTTTCGAACCGGGCGGCCTCAATGTCGCCGGTCTGTGGAAATTTCCACCGGGGATCGCCACTATGCAAGAGGCCGGAAAGATCCCGTGAAAGTATTCCCGAATCGGTGGCCTCGAATTGATCGTTCATAGGCTTTGTGGCGGTCTTCAGGTGTTCGAAGGTTTCCGTCCGCCAGCCCGGATCAGAGACATAGGCTGCCAGAAGCTGTAACTGAGTATCCAGGTCGGTGCGGGTTGTTTCTCCCGCTAAAACAAAGGCATCATCTGCAATGCCGAAACTCGCGCCATAGACCTTGTTCGCAAGAACGCGCTCAATTTCCGTCGCCGACAACCGTGACAGCCCACCGCCCGTGAAGGCGCTCGCGGCCCAGCTGAGGGAGGGGATGTTGGCGGGCAGGCCTGCACGACCTTGGCCCAGGTTCACGCGAACCAAAATCTGATCGTCCCGGAATTTGGTCGGTTTGATTGTCAGGCGCACCCCATTGGCAAACCTCACGAAGGTGAGATCAAGGTCTGGAATATCCTTGGTTTCGAGGATGTCTGACGGCGACCCGAAATTTGTATAGGGCCAAGTCAGGTCTGTCGCAGCGGTTGGTGCCTCGACCCTCATTTTCTCCGTAGCTTTGAAAGTCGCCAGTACGGTTTCCTCTCCGCCAGCTATGGGTTTTGGGGTTCCGACAAAGACGAGGGGGCCTTCGCCCTTGAACTGGTTTCTTACGGCGGTTGAAACGGTGTCGGCTTTCAGATCCCGAACATTGACCTCGAACTCGGCCAAGTCTTGGGCCGGGGATGTGATGACATTATCATCGCCAAAGGTCGCCACATACTCATCGGCCAGTTCTGGGGCGATCTTGGTGGCCGCCCCGGCGGCCTCCGCTCGAAGCGCAGTTCGCAGCTCGACGATTTCACGATCCAACTCTTCCTGGCGAACCCCGAACTGGACAAGGCGTCGTCGCTCCAATTCAGCCCTGGTCAAGGCATCCTTCCAGTGATCAGGGTCTGAATTCACCACCAGATTGGTAATGGTTGCCGTCTTATATTCCGTTGCGGTAAATGTGCCCGCACTTAAGAACGGGGCATCGCTACTCCGCGCCAGTTTTTGATACCGCCGATTCAAAATCGTGAATCCTAGCCGGGTCAAAAGGTCTTCTCGTCGGCTCGCCGGAGTATCAGGGCGAAGGTCGGGAGGTCTGACCCAGGCAAGGCCGATTGAGGTTGCGACCCCTGGATCGACCAATAGTTGAGCTTCAAGATTTCTGGATCTCACCTTGCCAAGGGCCGGTTTTGGGCCCGGAGGTCCGGGCGGGGCCCAGGTGGCGAACTGAGCCCGGATTTTTGTCTCCATGACCAGGGGATCGAAGTCACCCACGGCGACAAGTACCGAGCGTTCTGGGCGATAGTAGCTCCGGTAGAACGTGGCGATTTGCGAGACCGGCGCGGTTTTAAGGACGGCGACCCTACCGATCGGAAAGCGGTCTGCGGCTTTTTGTCCCTTGAGCTGAAATCTAAGTCGGGTACCGAATAGACGGAAATAGGGGGTGTCTCGAGTTCTTTCCTCAGACAGAACCACACCACGTTCGCTGTCCATCGCGGCCTGATCAAGGGTCAGTTCGCCGGCAACCTCCCGGAGCAGGGTTAGGGTGGTGTTGACCGTGTCTTCGTCCGTGCGCGGGAGGTCGAGTTTGTAAATTGTCTGATCGAAATCGGTGGAGGCGTTGGTGTCGGCACCGAATGCGAGTCCATGCCGCTCCAGGACCTTGACTATTTCGCCATTGGGAAAGCTCTTTGAGCCTTTGAAGGCCATGTGTTCAAGGAAGTGCGCAAGGCCTTGCTGGGCGTCGTTTTCCATCAGCGAACCAGCATCAATGCGCAGGCGTAGAGCAGCCTGATTTGGATGGGCCGCTTGCCGCCTTATGATATATCTCATGCCATTGGGTAGGGATCCGAAGCGAACATTTGGATCAGGTGCGATCCCCGACCTTGCCTGCGGCCAGGGGGTTGGCTTGACTCTATAGCCCGGCGATGCGGCTTTTGAAGGTTGTGGGTTCATGTCCCCGAGCGAGGATAACTGGGCGTCGGCCGAGGACGATAGGGCGAGCCCTAAACTGGTGATCAGGGGCAGGGCCGCACCTCGGATTCGAAGCGCTGAGGAAGTCGGGGGCATTCAGAATTCCGAACTGTTTACCAAAGGACAGTGACATTGACCCGCCCAGTAAGGCCACCACAAGGCACCAACCCGGCAAGGGTATGGCGAGATGGACCCTTGTGTCGGATTTTTCGTTTAATTCAACCCTGGTTTGCGCACGTAATAGATCGCCGAATTGCCTGTGGCATTGGCCACTCCCGTGACCGAAGCGACTGTTCCAGTGATTGTCGCTGTGGTCGAAGCGGAAATGCTGCCGGCATTGGCTTGATTATTGGTGCTGATCATCGGTCCGGTGCAGTTCGCACAGGTATAGCTCCGGATGGAATTGCCAACGGCGTCTGATCCAGCATAGACCGTGTTTCCGTCTCCCGCTGTGATATTGGCGACTACGTCAACACCGCCACCATCATTGATTTGATTGGAGGTGAGTTTGAGATTGCCACCCAGGTCGGTAGCGACAATGCTATTTCCGGCACCGCGTGCATCTGCCGACACCGCGCCGAATGAAACAGAAGTAGATCCTGCTTGACTTATAACGAGACCGTTGTTTTCTTGAAGTGAATCCGTGTCTATTGATATACCGTTATTGGTTAAGTCCAGTGAATTTCCGAATGCACCTGTGATCGTCTTAGCATCCTGAACTTGGTTATAATCTGTTGTCTCTATTGAATGGGTCTCTGAGCCAGTGTTTTTTGTTCAGTTTGTATAACAGAGGCAGAACCATTTGTTCCCGCATAGGTGATGTCATTGGCATAAGCGGCGGCTTGAAGTTGCGCCTTACCCTCAACGATCCCATAAGCCCCGTTGCTATCGGAGGTGACTTTTGCTGCATTGGTTTGAAGCACCTGCATTTCGGAGGTGCTTTGGTCTGTGGTAAGGGTATGGCTGTTGCCTTGCGACTGGACATAAGCATCGACAACCCCCGCCCGCCCCTTCGCTGCGTCGATCTGACCGATGGCGGCTATGGCGGTCAGGCCTGTTTCCTGGCTCAAAGCCGCCGTAAGTGTCGCGCCGATCACATCGGTCGTACCTCCATTCCCCACGGCCGTGGTGATCATGGAGGTGTTAACACCGGAGTTTGTCGCGACCGTTAACAGGGATTCGGTTGTCACCTTACCCAGGGCTTGCTGGGTGCTCACAAGATTTGTGTTCTGATCTTGGATATCGGCTTGGTATTGATTACCAGATCCGTGGCTTTCACCCGCCGTTTTGTCCGAGACTATCTGAACATTCAGGACTTCTGTTCCAAACAGGTCGTTTTGTTGGACCTGATTATTAAGAACTGAGCTTTGTGTTGCCTGACAACTAGCGCTTCCGCAGAGAAGGGTCCCGATCATCATTCCAGCGAGACGGATCAGACCGAGTTTTGGCATTGTTTGTGTCCAGATTGCTGTTAGCCGGAATATAGCCGCCGGTGATGCCGACAGTGTCATCACCTAACGGGTCATAGGAGAGGCAAGCCTGCGGCCCGGGCATCCCGTAGAGATTTGCCGTCATTTCCACGACCGCGCGCTCGACCAGGGATCGTACCGCAAGTTGCATCGGTTCCAAGGCACCGGCACCTGCGGAGATGTCGAAGACATTGCCACCCATAAAATCAAACAGGCCCGCGCCAATCTCTCGACCGATAACCTGTTTCTGGTAGGAAATGACGTCCACGACTTCGAGGGTTCGCGTATTGATAAGGCGCATGTCGAGGCCGACATTCATGACCATGAAACGGCCACGCAGTGTGCCCTTGCCTGACATCGCCTTGATGCCGCCGCCGGACATATCGACGCCTGAGGATTGAATGTTAAAATTCAGCTCGGTGACGCCGCCGGCAACATAGAAATCAGAGCCGGGGACTTGGCCGGCGAGAATCCGACGATAGTCCGTCGCCTTATCGGGGGCGGGGTTCGGCTCATCAGAAATCAGTTTATTATTGGCGTACCGAAGCTCAAGCTCGGATACCGAGGTATCAAACCGCTCGACCAGGGGCATTCCGGCTTTGGCAAAGGCGGACATGGCCATGAGCGAGGCACCCTGGGTTATTTTGCGCCCTGAACCATCGGCTTCTGCCTTACCCGTATAGTCCGCAATACGCCCGATCGCGATTCTGGGGGCGACGAGGTGTGCATTGTGCGCGTATCCCGCCAAGCATACGAGGGCAGTTGAATAGGGTGTGGGGTTGGGTGTGACCGGTGCTGCCCCTGTCGGCCTGGCGTAGTTTCCGGTAGACCCCGCCAGCGGCGTTGAACACCCGGCTAAAGCCAAGGCACCCGCTGTGATCATCGCCACGGCCCGGTTCACAGGGATTTTCTCAGGCTTAGTCATTGCCGACCCCTCCACTCGCAACTGTTGTTCCGGCGGTTACGGTCCCTGTATTGGTCTGCTTCGAGGTTATGATGACGGTGTTGTAGCTGCCCTGAGTCACTACAACGAGATTATTGCCGATGGCGTTTGCTCCAACGCCGGAGAAGACATCTACGACCCCTGATGTAGCGGAGAAGGAGGATTGATCTTCACCCGTCAGAATCAGCCCATCAACAATAACTCTGTTTCCATTGGCATCGCGGGTGGTGACATCGACGGGCTGATTTTCGGATCCGGCGGATCGGCCATAGCCTGAATTAAACCCCGCGGAATTCGTTGACATGGACTGGGCCGTCGCAACACCACCCGCGCCCACAGCCGCGAGCATGGCGCATATCCCCAGTTGCTGCAGCTTTTTAATCACGAAGACAGGCATGGGGCTGACAGAACTCCTCGGGAACCAAACATGCTAATAAGGCAAGCAATTGCTGTGCCGCCTTTCAGGGTCTGGTTTTCTGGACGCCTACACATCAGCAATTTGGTTAATAAGCCGTGGCCGGCGCGTTTTTTTGAGCTGCAAGTAAGGAGAGTGGCCGTGACCGCTGACAGAGAACCCCTATTCCATGCGCCGCCAGCAGCCCTTATCCTGGCGGTCACAATTCTTGGGGGGTATCTTCTGCAATCCCGTGGACTGGTGACGCAGGATCTATCGCGTTGGGGATATTCGGCCGCCAATCTTGCAAATGGGCATCCGGAGACCCTCGTTGCAGCCCTGTTCTTGCATGGAGGTTGGCCCCATGCCCTGATGAATGCGGGGATGGGCCTAGCCTTTGCAACCCCTATCGCGCGCTACCTCGGATCGGACGCGCGCGGTCTCGCGACCTTCTTAGTCTATTACTTAATATGTGGTGCCCTTGCGAATTATGGCTATGGGCTCCTGCATCCGGATAGTCCCGGCGTCTTGATTGGCGCATCGGGCGCTGTGTCCGCCTTGGCCGCCGGCACAGCGCGCATAGTGGGTGGGCGAGGGCAGGTGGGCCCGATCTTAAGTCCGATTGTGGTCGGCATGGGTGGCGCGTGGCTGATCGTCAATCTGCTGACGGCGATTCTCGGCTTTGCACCCGGTGCCGAAGGAGCTCAGGTTGCTTGGGAAGTCCATCTGATCGGATTTGTACTCGGGCTTTTTTTAATACCACTTGCGGGGTGGTTCACGGCGCCGAAAGCGTGAATTGATTTCCGGCTCGGCTAAGTGTGAGCTTTCCAGACAGAATTAAGGGAGGCGATGTCGTGCTTGTATCTCAGATCCTGAAATCCAAGGGTGATGCCGTTTTTACGGCGACGCCCAGCGACACGGTCGGTGCCGTTTGCGCCCTTCTCCATTCGCGACGGGTGGGGGCCATGGTCATTTTAGACGGTGATCACCTGGCGGGTATCGTTTCGGAGCGGGATATTGTTCGGGCGCTGGCCGAAGAAGGTGCCCCTGTGCTGCAGAAGGCCATATCCGGCTATATGACCAAAGACGTGTATCTGGCGGCCCCGGATGATCGTGTTGATGTCCTTCTTGAGAAGATGACGGATCGCCGCATCCGCCACCTCCCAGTCTGGGTCTCCGGAAAACTCCTGGGGATCGTCTCGATTGGTGACCTGGTTAAGAGCAAGATCTCGGAGGTTGAAGCTGAAGCCGACGGACTGAAGGCTTATATTGCGGCGGGTTGAGGGGCGGCGGCGGGGTGATCCGAAACGGGCCAGTTTGATATGGGGCCGTTCCGACGTTTTCGGTAATCTTCATTGCGCGATTGACATGGAAGGGACCGGCCCCTAAATACGCCCCTCGCTTCGGGGCCAAGGCTCTGGCGGAGAAATTCGGGAACTAAAGGTCCTTGATCTTTCCACCATTGATCCATAAGCTCCGCGCTCCAATCGAATCGTTGGACTGATGAGGGAAGCTCCTCGGAGGCCCGAGATCGGTTTTTGCTCCGAATGTCGGACTTTCCGAGGTTCAGAATAAAATCCGAAAGGATCGGTTGACACGAAAGAGGCCGGCCACTAGATAGCCGCCTCCGCCGACCACCGGCGCTAAACAGGGGGGCTGGTGAGAGCCGGTCAGGGTCTTTGACATCGTTGAATTGGAAAGAGAAACGCAGGCGGCGGCGCTCTAGCGATGGTCCTAACCAGACCATATAGACGTCGATTAATCTGCGGTCTCTTGAAGACAATACCATGTATGTTTGATCTTCGGATCAAGCGTAATGGGAACTCGTCAAGAACTATGTGGACCAGAGTAAGTTGGTTCCTGCCCGGAACCAATAAGCAATGGAGTCAATGTCAACTCAACCTGAGAGTTTGATCCTGGCTCAGAGCGAACGCTGGCGGCAGGCCTAATACATGCAAGTCGAGCGCCCTTTCGGGGGAGCGGCGGACGGGTGAGTAACGCGTGGGAATATGCCCTTTGGTACGGAACAACACAGGGAAACTTGTGCTAATACCGTATGTGCCCTTCGGGGGAAAGATTTATCGCCATTGGAGTAGCCCGCGTTGGATTAGCTAGTTGGTGGGGTAAAGGCCTACCAAGGCGACGATCCTTAGCTGGTCTGAGAGGATGATCAGCACACTGGGACTGAGACACGGCCCAGACTCCTACGGGAGGCAGCAGTGGGGAATATTGGACAATGGGCGCAAAGC
>NMUI01000210.1 GCA_002221445.1 Phenylobacterium zucineum
CCAGGTCGGAAACACGAGCTATCCACTTGAAGCCGGTGAGTGTTTCAACATGTTCGAGGTTGGTGAGCCGGGCGACCGCGGCAAGTGCTCCCGAGGATGCAATAGACTCGGCAAGCACGCCGCCCCGTGAGGTGAGCGCGCGATTGGTTGCGACCTCCCAACCGAGAATCAGCCCCACTTCATCACCCGAGAGTCGGTAGTATCCGCCCGAGCTGCCCTCGTGCCGAACCGCTAACGCGACCCGGTCGGCATCCGGGTCGTTGGCCACGATGAGGTCCGCGTTGTGCGCTCGAGCCGTTGCCAGAGCAAGGTCGAGTGCGCCATCTTCTTCGGGATTCGGAAATGGCGTGGTTGGAAAATCTGGGTTCGGGTCGGCCTGCTCGGCAACGAGAATCGGCTCGGCAAAGCCGTTTTCTTTGAGAAGCCTTTGCATCCAGGCCCAACCCACGCCGTGAAGCGGCGTGTAGACGACCTTGATTTCACGACGAGCGGCCTCTGGTCGAGTGAGTCTCTTGGCGAGCGCAAAGTAATAGTCGATCGCCTCGCTGGGTACGCGGTGATAGGCGGTTGACTTGGGCAGTTCGGCGATGGTGGTGGTGCGGGCTACGGCATCGATCTGAGCCGCGATTTCGGAATCGGTCGGAGCGATGATCTGTGAGCCACCGTTGTCGCCGCCAAGGTAGACCTTGTATCCGTTGTCACCACGAGGGTTATGCGAAGCCGTGACCATGATGCCCGCCGAAAGGTTTTGGCATTTCACGGCAAACGAAACAAGGGGAGTGGCGACGTATTCGTCGAATAGCACCGCGACGATGCCCATGCCGGCGAGAATCTCGGCGGAGTCCTGAGCGAAGACCCGACTGTTTTTGCGGGCGTCGAAGCCAATAGCGACGGATGGAGTTTCGCCCGGTTTTGCGTTTTCGAGAAGGTAGCGACCGATTCCGGCGGCGGCCTGACCGACTAAGACACGGTTCATTCGATTGGAGCCGGCGCCGACCGCACCGCGAAGGCCGGCGGTGCCGAAGCCGATGCGGGAGCCCATGCGATCGGCAAGCTCGGCCTCATCGTTGCTGGCGATAACAGCGGCGAGCTCGGCGCGGGTCTCGGGGTCGGGGTCTTGCGCGAGCCAGGCCTCGGCGGCCGCCTTCAGATTGGAGTCGGTCATCGGGCCTCGTTAGAGCTTTGCCACGATCTTGGCCAGAAGCGGCCCGATGCGCTCTTCGGCGGCCTTGCCCGCGGACAGCACCTCGGTGTGGCTCAGCGGCTCGTCGGATATCCCGGCGGCGAGATTTGTG
>NMUI01000211.1 GCA_002221445.1 Phenylobacterium zucineum
TCGTGCTGGCTCTTGCCGCAGAAAGAGCAGTAAAGTGTGCTCTTGGAATCTCCGCTCGCGGCCTTGGTCATGCTCTTTCTCACTCTCTTGACGGGCCCTTCGCAAAGGGACGACCCATCAGCCTGGCGCGACGCTCAACGACGCAACACCTCACACTACGCGCAAGCTAGTTGTCTAATCCTTGACAATCTCTGATCCGGACGACGATCACAAGCCTTGCTGATGCGATCTCACTCAGAACTGATGCACTGGGCGGGGGTTGCGCACCTTAAATGCGACCGGGTACGAATTTGGTTTTCACCTCCTGCGTGACATCACGGTCGGACTCGGATCACGAGGTGGGGACGCAGTGTCCAAACGGTGAGACTCGGAGCGTAGACGGGATACAGGGACGGAGATGGCAAGAAAGCGACTGAGCGGGTGCGTATCCTCACAGCTGTCGGTCGATGCGCAGCTCGAAGAGATCGGGCTTGTCGCCTATGATTTCGACGGCACCCTCACCTCACGCGACAGCTTCATGGCCTTTCTGAAATGGCGGGTCCCATTGTTCAGATTCGCCTCCGGCATGGTTCGGTTGATCCCGGCAGTTCTTTTCTATCTTTTTCATCGTGATCGCGGGCAGTTGAAAGCCGCAGTGATAAAGGAATTTCTGGCCGGTCACATCAAAGAGGACATTGAAGCGGAAGCCCTGGCGTTCGTGCAAAGTCAGGCCTCCGGGCTCCTGCGACCGGACGCCCTGCGCAGCTGGCGTTATTGGCAACAGAGGCAGGCCGAACTTGTCATCGTCACGGCCTCCCCCGATTTGATCATAGCCCCTTTTGCGCGGGGCCTTGGTGCCGACGCCTTAATCGCGACAGAACTTGAGGTGGATGAGTCGGGGCGACTTACCGGCGCGTTCACCTCTCCGAATTGTCGGGGCCCTGAAAAGGTCAAGCGTCTGCGGGCCATATATGGTGATGACGTAAGACTTGCCGCCGCCTATGGCGATACCAGCGGTGATACAGACATGCTGAAACTGGCACGGCACGCAGGCTACCGCGAATTTCGCGAGAAACCCTGATCATGGCAGGCCATCGATTCAGGGTCGAAAAGCTGATCCGCGACGGACTGCCGGCAATGATGTGCGAGATCGGGTTGCGGGTTTTTGAGCATCGCCTCGGGGATCAGGCCTACGATCTAGCCTTACGCGCCAAGCTTATCGAGGAGGCGGCGGAGGCTCAGGCGGCGCAATCTCGATCAGATCTGGCCGAGGAACTCGCTGACCTACAGGAGGTGATGTTGAGTTTAGCAGCCTTCCACGGCCTGACTGCAGACCAAATTGAGAAAATTCGCCTCGATAAACGTCGAGCGCGCGGTGGGTTTGATGACCGAATTTTCAACGCCGCTGTTGAAGCCGATTTAGGATCTCCGGCGGCTGACTATTATCTGGGCCGTCCCGACCAATATCCACAGGAAACGTGAAACACGCTGGGCCATCGACTTTGGATCATCTCGTGGAGCTCGTTTTGGCCCTTCGCGCCTTGAAGGGTCTCAAAGAACAGCGGCCCGGGATATTTTACCGACGATCCCGGGCTTTTCTGCACTTCCATGAGGACGTCGCAGGAATTTTTGCCGATGTCCGAGCTGCGAACAGTTCCGATTTCGACAGGTTCGATGTAACCGATCCAGCCCACTGGCCAGACTTCATGGCCGAGGTCGCCAAGCGACTTTAGTCGTCGCCGCGATTTTCCTGGACATGATCAATCAGACCCCAAGCCTTAGCCTCTTCCGGGGTCATGAAGGTGTCCCGATCCAGCTTGTCCTCGACCTCTTCATAGGTCCGGCCGGTATGCTTCGCATAGATCTCGTTCAGGCGACGCTTGGTCTTGATAATATCCTCGGCGTGACGCTCAATGTCAGAGGCCTTACCGGAATATCCGCCGGAGGGCTGGTGGACCATGATCCGGGCATTGGGCAGACTGATCCTTTGCCCCGGCGCGCCCGCCATCAGCAGGAACGAGCCCATAGAAGCCGCCATGCCCATACAAAGCGTGACGATCGGGCATTTCACATATTGCATGGTGTCGTAGATCGCCAATCCAGAGGTCACCACGCCGCCGGGCGAATTGATGTACATCTGGATTTCCTTCTTGGGGTTCTCCGCCTCAAGATAGAGCAGTTGGGCGCATACTAGGGCGGCCATGCCGTCCTCCACCGGACCACTCAAAAAAATGACCCGCTCCTTGAGCAAACGGGAAAAAATATCAAACGCCCGCTCACCGCGGCTGGTCTGCTCAACCACCATGGGAACGAGGTTGAGGGCGGTCGTCGCCGGATCACGCATGGGAAGATGGCCCTTCATTAAGTGGAGGCGATTCTGATCCCAGAACCGCATTATCTGCCGATATCGCGTGTCAGCAGGCTGGTTGCAAGGTGAGGCAAAGGTCTAAAGAAAATCCCTCATCATCGCTGATGAGGGATTTTCCAAATATCAGAAGGCTCGGTGACGGTTAGAGGTCATAACCGGCAGGCATATCATCTTCCTTCAGAAGTTCATCTTTAGAGACCTTCTCGTCCTCGACATTGACCTCGGCTAGAATCAGATCGACCACCTTGTCTTCAAAAATTGGGGCGCGGAGTTGAGCCTGAGCGTTGGGGTTCTGCCTTAGGAAGTCGAAGATTTGCTGGGCTTGCTGCCCATATTTCATGGCCTCCTGCCGCATGGCCTCACCAAGTTCCTGGTCGGTAACCCGAACATTTTTCGCCCGACCGATTTCAGCTAAAACGAGACCCAGACGCACCCGGCGCTCAGCGATCTTGCGGTATTCAGATTGGAGCTGTTCCTCAGTCTTATCGGCGTCTTCAGGCGGCAGACCACCTTGTTCCTTATCCTGCTGGACCTGTGCCCAGATCTGACCAAATTCGGCCTCTACCATTTTCGGTGGCAGGTCGAAGGTGTGATTCTCATCCAAAGCATCCAGCAAGGCGCGCTTTAGTTTGAACCGCGACGCGCCGGCATATTGATTTTCAAGATTAGTCTTCAGAAGCTCAGAAAGCTTCTCCAGATTTTCAATACCCAGACGCTCGGCAAGGGCGTCGTCGGCCTTGGCCGCTACCGGTGCCTTGACCTCCTTGACGGTCACCTCAAATTCCGCATCTTTTCCGGCGAGGTTTTTGGCTTGGTATTCTGCCGGGAAGGTGACCTTGACCACAACCGCGTCACCCGGCTTGGCCCCAACCAATTGGGTTTCGAAGCCCGGAATAAATTGGCCCGAGCCCAGGATCAGGTTGGCATCTTCAGCGGCCCCCCCATCAAAGGCGACGCCATCTACCTTGCCCAGAAAGTCGATAACCAGTTGGTCGCCGTCCTTAGCTTTAAGCGATTTACCGGTCCGCGGCTCATAGGTGCGGTTTGATTTGGCCAGATCATCAAGCGCTTCCTGCACCTCATCGGCGGTGGGCTCGTAGACGGGCTTCTTGAGTGAGATCTTGGTCAGGTCCGTCAGCGCAAAATCTGGCATAACGTCCAGAGAAATCTCGTAAGATAGGTCAGCCTTGCCATCAACCACGGCCTGAATGTCACCCTCAGGCTTCAGATCGGGCTCTCCGGCCGGCCGAAGATTATGGTCCTGGATCACTTTCTGGGTGGTCTCGTTGATGGCCTTCTCGACCACTTCGCTCATCAGCGATTTGCCAAACATTTTGCGGACATGGGCAGGGGGAACCTTGCCGGGGCGGAAGCCCTTAATATTCAGAGTCGGGGCGATTTCCGCCACACGGGCTTCATACAGGGCGTTCAGGTCCGCCGCCGGAACGGTCACTCCGTAAACGCGACTCAGGCCTTCACCGGACTTCTCAACAATCTGCATCGACATTCTGATTTCCTCGGACCTGGCGCAACATCGCGCCGCCAAGCCCGCCTTGGGCGTGAAAACGTAATCGCCGCCAGGACCGGCGGCGAGCGGGCGACCTTATGTCATGTGACCTGCATTGGGCCAAGTCTAAAGCGACATAAGCGACTTAACCTGCCGTTTTCTATCAAATCGTGTTGGCGCGTGGGATCTTTCCACGTATGCACCCGTTCAAGTGCGGGCGTGGCGGAACTGGTAGACGCACTGGATTTAGGTTCCAGCGCCGCAAGGCGTGGAGGTTCGAGTCCTCTCGCCCGCACCAGACGCGCCGGATTTGGGGCATTTATCTGCCGCCCCAGGTCGGAGCATATTCAAAAATCAAGGGCACGAGTGACAGGACCAACAGCAACGCCATGCTCAGGTTGAAAGCACGCAAGCGCTCAGGTCGATCCAAGAACCGCCTCAAACTGACCCCAAATCCCGCCCAGGCTGCAATGCAGGGGGCGTTCACCACAACAAAGATCAGGCTGACCAACACGACATTTCGGCCATAGTTGGTTTGCGGTGCATAGGTCGTTACCGCCGTGACCCCCATAATCCAGGCTTTAGGATTGATCCATTGAAAGCCAGCCGCCTGCAGAAAAGTCACAGGTTGGCCCGTGCGACCGAGGTCGCCCAGGCCATGGGCGCCGGCAATTTTCCAGGCTAGCCAGAGCATGTAAGCGCCGCCGCCGATCGCAAGTACTGGGTGAAGAACCGGAAACCGGATAAAGATTTGTCCCAAACCTAGGCCCACAGCCAGCACCATGAAGCCAAACCCTAGCGATACACCCAGCATATGCGGCAAGGTGGATCGGAAGCCGAAATTGGCACCCGAGGCCATAAGCATGGTGTTATTCGGGCCTGGCGTAATGGAAGACACCAGACAAAACGCCGCCAGGGCGCTGAACAATTGGGGAGACATTCAGAAACTTTCGAGGCCTTGAGGTCGGTCAATAGCAGGGACCAAGCCTCTTGCCTCGCAGGACACGACGCAAAGGCTATCGCCAAATCAGCGCCTGGACCGCGCCCTTACCCGAACCGGTGCAGACGCGCGTCCGGCGGCAACCAAGGTTGCGATCAAGGTCAAAAGAACGCCAGCGAGCAGGACCATGCGGAAAACTCCGTAATTTGTTTGACGCTAACATGACACTTCAGCGAAGGCCAAGCCCGTTCTATCGGGACGTATAGAGCTTTCGCAAGATTGACGGCGCAAGGGTCGGTAGATCTTCGGCGATGAGACCTGGCCCAAAGACCTCGCCGGCTTCCGCATGAATCCAAACCGCAGCGCAGGCCGCCTCAAAACTGTCCATGCCCTGGGCGATCAATCCCGCAATAAACCCAGCCAGGACATCACCCGATCCTGCGGTCGCGAGCCAGGGTGACCCATTGGTGTTGACCGCCGCACGCCCATCAGGATGGGCGATGACTGTGTCAAATCCCTTGAGCAGAACCACCGCATCGGCCTGAACCGCCGCTCGGCACGCGGCAGTTATTCGTTCCGGGGCTGCCGTCAGCAAACCCGGAAAGAGGCGCTCAAACTCCCCAGGATGGGGCGTCAGAACATCATCTACATCCAGAGCCGAAAATAGTTCCTCCGGATCGTCCTTAAAGACCGTGATGGCGTCGGCGTCGATGACCAGGGCCGCGCCTGTCCGCGCCAGAGCCAGGGTATTCAGGAGCGTTGAGTCCGAAACACCGGCTGCGGGACCGATGACTACAGCGTCAACATTAGCGCACAGTTGCTCGAGCTCGGTCTCCGTCTCAAACGGACGCAGCATTACCGCTTCAAGGTGGCCTGCATTGATGGCCAAAGACTCCGGTGGTGACGCCAGTGTGACGACTCCGGCCCCGACCCGAAGACCCGCCCGTGCAGCAAGCCGAGCCGCACCTGTGTTCCAAGGCTCGCCGCTAACCACCACCATGCGGCCGCGCTCATGCTTGTGCGACGCCGCACTGGGCCAGGGAAAATGTGACCGCCACAGATCGGGGCCATTTTCCATCAGGTTTGACCCTTTTGCCGGCAGACCGAGATCAGCAACAACCAGTTCACCGCAGCGAATTAGCCCGGGGGTCAGCACATGAGCGATTTTCTTGGCATGAAAGGTAACCGTTAAATCCGCCCAAAACGCCACGTCACCCAGCGCCCTGGCGGTATCTCCAAACACGCCGCTTGGCACATCAATGGCCACAACCGGACCAGCCCGAAACTCCGATGCTCGGGCCATGCGGGCGGCAACGCCGTCGAGGGGCCGGGTCAGACCCGCGCCGAACAGAGCATCGACCGTTAGTTCGGCTATCTCATGTACCTGGCCCAAGGAATGAGTCGGACCAGTCCAAAGGGCGGCAGCATGGATAGCCGCAGGACTTGTCGGGCGGCTCAAGGCCTCGACCCAAACCGGCCACCCGCTTTCCAGCAGACTGCGGGCTACAACATAGCCGTCGCCGCCATTATTACCGGGACCGCAAAGCACCGCTGTCGGCCGAGGGCTGAACCGCTCGCAAATCTCATCGGCGACGGAAAGACCAGCGCGGGTCATCAACGCTTCGGTGGAGGTGCCATGACCCACCGCCTCCGCATCGACGGCTGCCATTTCCTTAAGGGTCAAAATCGGTGCGCCGGACATAATGGGACTTAGAGCACGCCAGTCGATGCTTCTGGACCCCGAGCAATCAAGGTCAGGGTCTCGCCGTCGGTTTCAAGACTCGACACGGAGGCATGATCGGGTCGAAATACCAGCACTCTCGGATCATCCGCCAACAGCGACATCACGGCGTTAATGGCCACATAATGGCTAAAAACAGCGGTTCGGTCGCGGGTCAAAAGCGAGGCTGCGACGGTCCTGCGCCAGACCTCATAGTCCAAATCCCCCTTGGCGTCCTTCCAAAGCCCTCGGAAAACCTCACGCAACCAGCCGGGGCGATCCTCCGCAGTTAGATTTTTCGGGGTTGGAATTTCACCGACAAAGGCGTCAATTTCAATCTCGACACCCAAGGCGTCCGCGGTCGGTTTTGCGGTTTCCCGACACCGACGGAGCGGCGAACTGACCACTCGGGTTGGTCTTTGATCTGTGCGCAGGCTCAACAGCAAGTCTCTGGCCGCCTCGGCCTGCGCCTGACCAGTGGCATCTAAGCCAGGATCATCATCGGCTTCGCCCCAGGTGGCGGAGGGCTTACCGTGGCGGATCAGGTACAGTCGGGACATGGCACTCGGCTCAATCAGGAATGAAAAGGTTCTTACCGGTTTCCGTTGAAAACGTGACCCGGCCCGGCCGCCCCACACCTTCAGATGCTTCCAACGACGCTAGAATGGCAGGGTCTTTCGGGGTCTGAGCTACGAAACGGCGGTTCTCTGAATCGCGCCCGATGACAATTCCCAACATATAACCTTCCCGACCATGGACCACAGTATAGGTTTCGATCTCAGCATATCCGGAAGGCTTTTCGATGACAGTCGGGTGCGGCAGGGCATTGATTTCAGACTGGAGCGCGCCGGACCTATCCGGTTCGAACGGTTTTAGCGGTCGGGTCGTCCCATAGATGCCAGTGGATTGTTTGGTCAGGTACCAGCCATTGGCCGTCACCAAGCCAAACGCCCCCCTTTGAGCCCGAAGTTTCTGCATCATCATCACCACGCTGTGCATAGCGTAATTATTCCCGGGCCCTCCGGCATAGGGCAGCCCCCCTGTGACCGTCAGCCCGCGCGGGTCATCCAGGGCTAGGCCGAGTTCCGCCGCCCCGATCTGAACCGCCGAGGGGAAGCAGGAATAAAGGTCGAAGAACGAGACCTGATCCATAGACACACCGGCCATTTGAAGGGCCTGAGCGCCCGTCAAGCGCATGGCAGGACTCGAATAGTAATTTTGCCGATCCAGAGGAAACCATAGGTCATGGGCATCAGAGCAACCGTGCAGATAGATCAACCGGTCCTCTGCCACCCCGAGGTCGTGGGCCTTATCCAGGGTCGTAATGATAACCCCGGCGGACTGATCGACCTCCATGATGGCGTTGAGGTATTTGGGATAGGGAAAGCCGATCATCCTGTTCCGGTCGGTTAGGGTGACGAGCGCCTCAGGGGTTCGCTTAATCGGAAACCAGGCTTCAGGATTGCTGGCAGCCACCTCTGTGAACGGCGCAAAAAGTCGACCAAGATAAGCCTGGTGATCGGACACAGACCGCCCTGCCCTCGCCCTCAGAGCATTTTCAAACATCGGATAGGTGTTAATCGGCCGCCCCAGGCCGTGACGCGCCTCGTGGGCGCTAACCCCTGCCCTTGGATCTCCGATGCGGTCAGGGCTCGGTAGGTCCTCATCGTCGTCCCAATCCTCAAAACCTAAGCCCTGGGTTAGGCGTTTCACCCCGGACCCTAAAAATTCCGCCCCCACCACCAGAACGAAATCATTTTCATCCCGGGCGATACGGTCGCAGAGAGATTGATCGCATGTTGCGGACTATTGCCGCCCATTTCGGCATAAACAGACCACTTCGGACAGGCACCCAGTCGCCCTGCAAGGGTCGCCGGCGGGTTTTAGAATGAGGGATGACCCGAGTGTCCCCTTCGGCATCAACGGCGAAACCCATGACCGCCAGACCATCGATACCGGCCAGAGCCCCGTCGGCAAGTCCGGCATCATGGCGGGCACGATCCGCCGCAATCTTCAGCAGCGCGGTTGGCGATGGCGAGGTGGCAGGGTCGCCTCGATAGGTGAATTGGCCCGCACCAATAAGAACAGGCGTTCTGTCGGCCATGTCCTGCATCCCCTTCCAGCCAAGTTCCGATGATCCTAAGGCCTGAAAAGCGCCGAACAAGGCGAATTGAGCGATGATCAGTTCTTGTGCGCACAATGCCTATAAACTAGACAAAGCCCTACTCCGGGTTATTTCAACCGAGATCAGACCGCCCCCCCTCTTGTTCCGCTCGCGCTCGACGTGCTCCTAGCCGATCGCAGCGGGGCGATCACGCCTTTGCGCCGGACGTTGAGTTTATGAAGAAGATCGAAGCCATTATTAAGCCCTTCAAGCTCGATGAGGTGAAGGAAGCGCTCCAGGACCTCGGTGTTCAGGGTATGACTGTGATGGAAGCCAAGGGCTATGGTCGGCAAAAGGGCCATACCGAGCTGTATCGTGGCGCAGAGTATGTGATCGACTTTCTGCCTAAAATTAAAATCGAAGTGGTGGTTGCCGATGATCAAATGCAGCCGGCACTGGACGCAATCGTCGCGGCAGCCCGGACCGGTCGGATCGGCGACGGTAAGATATTTGTTTCGGAAGTCCTCGACGTGCTGCGCATCCGCACGGGCGAGACAGGTGCAACAGCGGTCTAGGCCGCCAACAGTCAGACTATTGAGAAGGGGATAGAACCATGGCCACGGCCGCAGATATTCTGAATGAGATTAAAGAAAAGGACGTCAAGTACGTCGATGTCCGGTTCACGGACATTCGCGGCAAGATGCAGCACGTGACCTTCGACGTCGACCTGGTGGACGAAGACTTCCTCAATGACGGCACGATGTTCGACGGGTCGTCGATCGCCGGCTGGAAGGCCATCAACGAAAGCGACATGAAGCTGCGCCCGGACCTGAGCACGGCCATCATCGACCCGTTCTATCAGCAGACCACGCTTTGCCTGTTCTGCGATGTGGTGAACCCCGACACGGGCACCCCCTACAACCGCGACCCGCGCTCCATCGCCAAGTCGGCGTTGAATTTCGTAAAGTCCGCAGGGATCGGCGATACGGTGTTCTTCGGCCCGGAAGCCGAGTTCTTCATTTTCGACGATGTGAAGTGGTCCACCGCCCCGCACAATACCGGATATTCCTACGACGCCAGCGAACTCCCGGTGAACACAAATAAGGACTATCCGGAGGGCAATATGGGTCACCGACCCGGCCCAAAGGGCGGTTATTTCCCCGTAAATCCGGTGGATAGCGGCCAGGACTTGCGCGGCGAAATGCTCGCGGTCATGGGTGAACTGGGCATGAAGCCTGAAAAGCATCACCATGAAGTGGCACCGGCTCAACACGAACTGGGTCTTAAATTCGATACCATGATCGTCATGGCCGACCGCCTTCAGCTCTATAAGTACGTCATCCACAATGTGGCGGCGGCCTACGGCAAGACCGCGACCTTCATGGCCAAGCCGATGTTTGCCGACAACGGCTCGGGAATGCACGTTCACCAGTCGATCTGGGGCGACGGCAAGCCTCTGTTTGCTGGCGACAAATATGCGGGTCTGTCGCAAATGTGCCTGTGGTACATCGGCGGCATCATTAAGCACGCGAAGGCTATCAATGCTTTCTCGAACTCCACCACCAACAGCTATAAGCGTCTGGTCCCGGGCTATGAAGCGCCGGTGAAGCTGGCCTATTCGGCGCGCAATCGTTCGGCCTCGATCCGTATCCCGCATACCGACAGCCCGAAGGGCAAGCGTCTGGAAGCCCGCTTCCCCGATCCCATGGGTAACCCCTATCTGACCTTCACAGCTCTGCTGATGGCTGGCATTGACGGTATCATCAACCAGATCGATCCGGGCGGCCCGCAGGACAAGAACCTCTACGATCTGCCCGCCCGTGAGCAGAAAAAGGTGCCGGAGGTCTGCGGCTCCTTGAAGGAAGCTCTCGATAGCCTCGATAAGGACCGCGCCTTCCTCAAGGCGGGTGGTGTCATGGATGACGACTTCATCGACTCCTACATCGAATTGAAGATGGAAGAGGTCATGCGACTGGCCCTTCACCCACACCCCGTCGAATTTGATATGTATTACAAGTGCTAAACTGAGCCTCCCAGATCACGTCGAAGGGCCGCAACCCGCGTTGCGGCCCTTTTTCGTTGCCGCAAGATGTTTGAGAGCCCACTCCGAATCTCGGCTAAAGTGCCCATATGTCTAAGGCCGCTCCCCAAGCATCCCTATTCGATACAGAGTCCAAGGCTGCACCGCCTGTGGCCCCAAGCGCGCCCCTGCTATCCCGCACTGATACGCTGGCGGGCTATTCGGCCAAGGACATCGAAGTCCTGGAAGGCCTTGAGCCGGTGCGCAAGCGCCCGGGCATGTATATCGGCGGGACGGACGAGCGCGCCCTGCACCATCTGTTCGCCGAAGTGCTCGACAATGCCATGGACGAGGCCGTTGCCGGTCACGCCAAGCTGATCGAGGTCATCCTTGCGGCTGACGGATCGCTTTGCGTCAAGGATGACGGTCGCGGCATTCCAGTCGATCCTCACCCGAAACACCCCGGCAAGTCGGCCCTGGAAGTTATTATGACGGTCCTACACTCGGGCGGGAAATTCTCCGGCAAGGCTTATGAAACTTCGGGCGGCCTACATGGCGTGGGCGTCTCAGTGGTCAACGCCCTATCGGAACGGGTTGAGGTCACAGCCTTCAAGGATGGCTTTGAGTGGCGACAGGCCTTCATGCGCGGCAAGCCCATCGGGGGCATTGAGAAGCTGGGCCCGACCCGCAAGCACGGCACCTGGATCCGCTTCACCCCCGATCCCGTGATCTTCGGTGAAGGGGTCGTCTTCAAGCCCGCGAGACTTTATCGGATGGCCCGATCCAAAGCCTATCTGTTCGGCGGTGTTGAAATCCGCTGGTCCTGCGATCCGTCACGCATCCACGATCAGACCCCGGCTGAAGCAACCTTCCGATTCCCCAACGGCCTAGCTGATTTCCTGGGCGAGCGGATCAAGGGGCTGGAGACCGTAACCCCCGAACCCTTCACCGGGCGATATGAGCGCAAGGGCGAGGCCGGCAAGGTCGAGTGGGCCATCGCCTGGACGCCGGCCGGGTTCGGCGAGGCCGATAGCTTTATGCAGTCCTACTGCAATACCGTTCCGACCCCGGAGGGGGGACACATGAGTCCGGATTAAGAGCCGCCTTGACCCGGGGCCTGAAGGCCTATGCTGAACTCAGCGGAGAAAAGCGCGGTGGTTTAATCACAGCTGACGATGTCCTGGCCCAGGCCGGTGCCCTGGTCAGTGTGTTCGTGGCCAATCCCGAATTTCAGGGACAGACTAAAGAACGCCTCTCCTCAAGCGAGGCTCAGCGGCTGGTGGAAAACGCCCTGCGTGATCCATTTGACCACTGGCTCACCGCCCAACCTAAGGCCGCAACGGCCCTGCTGGAATTCGTCATTGAGCGGGCCGAAGAGCGGCTGAAGCGCAGACGGGATAAAGAGGTATCCAGGCTTCGGCCACCCGCAAACTCCGCCTGCCTGGCAAGCTGGCTGACTGTTCAGGTCAAGCTATGGACGGTACCGAAATCTTTCTGGTCGAAGGCGACAGCGCCGGCGGGTCCGCCAAACAAGCACGCAATCGCCGCAGTCAGGCCATACTTCCCCTGCGCGGCAAGATCCTCAATGTCGCGTCGGCCACCCTGGATAAGATGGGGCAGAATAAGGAGCTTAGCGATCTCATGCTGGCCTTGGGTGTCCAACCCGGAGCCAAATTCAAGGAAGAAGACCTGCGATATGAACGCGTGGTCATCATGACCGACGCTGATGTCGATGGAGCCCATATTGCGAGTCTGCTTATCACCTTCTTCTATAGGATCATGCCCGGTCTGATCCGGGCAGGTCGCCTGTTTCTGGCCCTGCCCCCCTCTATAGGATCAGCCATGGCGGCAAGGTGATCTATGCCCGGGATGATGCCCACAAGGATGAGCTACTTGTGACCGAATTTAAGGGCAAGAAACCTGACATCGGCCGATTCAAGGGCCTAGGTGAAATGATGCCGGCCCAGCTTAAGGAAACCACAATGGATCCCGCCAAAAGAACCCTGGCCCGGGTGACCCTGCCCCGGTCCGAAGACGCGGTGGAGGAATTGGTGGAGTCCCTGATGGGTCGCAAGCCGGAACTCCGTTTTAAGTTTATCCAGGACAATGCCGAATTCGCGACGGCGGATCTCGACGTGTAAGGCTTTTTCCAACCCTGAAGGCAACGCGTTGACTTAGCTGTCCCAGCCCCTATCCTTAGGACGCGCGACGATTGCCGTCTGCGCCGCCGCGGCAGGCTGGCCCGACCATTCGGGTTCCCTCCGCCTAAATTGCAACTGATGACCGAATTTTCTGAACTGGGCCTATCGCCCGCCACCCTGCAAGCCGTGGCCGACACCGGCTACACCACGGCAACCCCCATCCAGGCTGAAGCCATTCCAGTGGCTCTGGCTGGTCGCGACGTTCTTGGAATCGCGCAAACCGGAACCGGCAAGACCGCTGCCTTTACCTTGCCGATGATTGACCGCCTTGCTGCGGGTCGATCAAAGGCGCGTATGCCCCGGGCCCTGGTCATTGCACCGACCCGCGAGCTGGCCGATCAGGTCTCGCTGTCCTTCGAAAAATACGCCAAGGGCCAAAGAATTAAGCTCTCCTGGGCCCTGCTGATCGGAGGGGTATCCTTTAGTGATCAAGAGCTAAAACTGGATCGGGGCGTTGATGTCCTTATCGCCACACCCGGCCGACTGCTCGACCATTTCGAGCGGGGGAAACTGCTGATGACCGGGGTCCAGATCCTGGTGGTCGATGAAGCCGACCGCATGTTGGACATGGGCTTCATTCCCGACAT
>NMUI01000212.1 GCA_002221445.1 Phenylobacterium zucineum
ATCGAGACGCCGATCATCTCGAACTTCAAGGAAGGCCTGACCGTTCTGGAGTACTTCAACTCCACCCACGGTGCCCGTAAGGGCCTGGCCGATACGGCGCTAAAGACCGCCAATTCGGGGTATCTGACCCGCCGTCTGGTGGACGTGGCGCAGGACTGCATCATCAACGAAGAAGACTGCGGCACCACCCGGGGCATCACCCTGAAGGCCGTGGTCGAAGGCGGTGACGTTCTGGTTTCGCTCGGCCTTCGTGTCCTGGGCCGCTTCTCGGCGGAGGATGTGAAGGACCCCGATACCGGCGAAGTTGTCATTCCAGCCGATACCTATTTCGACGAAAATATGTGCGACAAGGTCGATGCCTTGGGTGTTCAGTCGATTAAGGTTCGCTCAGTCCTGACCTGTGAGGCCAAGCTTGGGGTCTGCGCCACCTGCTATGGTCGTGACCTTGCGCGCGGTACACCGGTGAATATGGGTGAAGCTGTGGGCGTTATCGCCGCCCAGTCGATCGGTGAGCCTGGAACCCAGCTGACCATGCGAACCTTCCACATTGGTGGTACGGCTCAGGTGGCGGAGCAGTCCTTCTTCGAAAGTGCCAATAATGGCACCGTGAAGATCGTCGGTGGTAATACTGTGGTCGCGCCGGATGGGGCTTTGATCTGCATGAGCCGCAACCTGATCCTCACGGTTCAGGTGGATGGTAAGGATCGGGAATCCTATAAGCCGCCTTACGGTGCCCGCCTGAAGGCCAAGGACGGCGACAAGGTCAAGCGCGGCCAGCGTCTGGCCGAATGGGACCCCTATTCAACCCCGATCATCACCGAAGTCGGCGGTCGCGTCCGCTTCGAGGACCTGGTGGAAAACATCTCCTTCCGCGAGGAAGCCGATGAAGCCACAGGCATTTCGAATCGTGTGGTCATCGACTGGCGCGCCTCGACCAAGGGAACGGACCTGCGCCCGGCCATGGCGGTTATCGATGCGGATGGTGCCTATCGCCGGATCTCCAATGGCGGCGAGGCCCGTTATCTCCTGCCGGTGGGGGCCATTCTCTCGGTCGGTGATGGCGATGAAATCAAGCCCGGCGAAGTCTTGGCTCGGATGTCGACGGAAAGCGCTAAAACCCGGGACATCACCGGCGGTCTGCCGC
>NMUI01000213.1 GCA_002221445.1 Phenylobacterium zucineum
GCCTGCAAACACCTCGGCTCCTAAGGCCAAGTAGTTTGTTAGACGATCCCAAAGCCAATCGGATTCGCGGGGTCGCAAAGCTTCAATAAGAAAGATGCCCGGTCCGAGACCGGGCTCTTTCTGCTTGAGGGCCCTCAGGGCCTAAAAGAGGCGCTTGAGCGAGCCAAGAACCTCGTCGTCGAGGTTTACGCCACCGAAGACGCAGTAGCACGCCACCCTGAGCAGTTCGCCAGGGCGGAGTCTTCGCGCGTGCGGGTCGAACTGGTAAGCGAGCAAGTTCTCAAGGCGATGACCGACACCACCACGCCTCAGGGTGTGGTTGTGGTCTGCAACCAGATCGACGTCGCCATGGCAGACGTGCTCGCCACTAAGCCGAAGCTAATCGCGCTGCTAGCCAACGTGCGCGACCCGGGCAATGCTGGCACGATTCTGCGTGCCGCCGATGCCGCGGGAGCCGACGCCGTGTTCTTCAGCAAGGGCAGCGTCGATCTATACAACAACAAGGTCGTGCGTTCGACCACCGGCTCGATTCTGCACTTGCCGATCGTCGTCGACGCAGACATCCTCGAAGCCATCGCCGAAGCCAAATCGGCAGGGATGCAGGTATTCGCGGCCAACGGCGGGGGAGACCACCTGCCGACCATCGACCGCTCCGAACTGGCAAAGCCAACCCTGTGGGTCTTCGGCAACGAGGCCTGGGGCTTCGAAGACTCGACCCTGGCCCGAGTCGACCGCCAGGTTGGACTACCAATTTACGGTTCGGCCGAGTCGCTAAACGTGGCCACCGCAGCCAGCGTTTGCCTGTACGAATCGGCATTCGCCCAGAACGCCTAGCCCGCTGGTTACCCGCGCTCGGGTAGACTGAAGGTCTTATGTCTGGCTCAAATCCAATCTCTCGCGAGGCCGTTTCTGTCGCCGTCGCCGAGGCAAACCAAGCAATCGAAGCGGCCACTAATCTCGCCGAACTTCGCGCCTCGCGCGCCAACTCCATCGGCGAGCACTCGCCGATTGCCAAGCTAAACGCCGAGCTCAAGAACATCGCCAATGAGTTCAAGGCCGAGGCTGGCCAGCTCATCGGGCAGGCCCGCGGCCAACTGAACCAGGCATTCGCCGCCAAAGAAGCAGAACTTTTCGCAGTCGAAGAGCGCGCCAAGCTGGCCGC
>NMUI01000214.1 GCA_002221445.1 Phenylobacterium zucineum
TGATATGCAACTGTAGTACTAGAACAAGTCAAGATCGCCCGATGTCGCGACCGACGGTAGGGGGGCTTTTAGGTGTATTGGTGCTCCGAGGCGTCCGGCAAGATCTGCAAGCTTGACCTCTGCGGCAGCCGTTTCCACGTCCAGCCCTCCGTCTGTCTCCTGATTCGAAAGGCGTTGGGTAAAGTCTGCGAGGGCGGCTAGATGTTGGATCAGCATATCCAGGGCCTGAATTTCGAAGAGGTTGACCTCAACCTCTTCCCCCCGGTTCGCACGCACCAACTGCGTCACGAGGCTTTCAACCCGCTCGCACATGGCACCTGCGTATTCCAGTTCCCGTGCCAGGGTCGCCAGAAGCTGTTGTGAATCAATCCGGCTTCCGTGACCCATTAGAAAAGTTCCAGTGAACCTTCGTCCTTTGTGAAGATCTTGGATGTCAATTTGGGCGCTTCGTCCAGACGGGCAACTTCTTTTGCATTACTGACGGTCCTCTGCTGGGCCTTACCGGTTATCGGCCAGTACTGAATGCGCCGTGCTTCGCAACCGCCGAGGCTACGGTTGACGACATCAATGCCTTCATCGGCCATGAACTGTTCGGCAAAAGCGGCGTTCTTGGCCCCGATATCGGTCAATCCATTCGACATCCGCGCGCCGCCAAAGAGCTTGGCCTCAAGATTGCGCCTTTGTCCGCCCATCTTCAGCACGTCATTGATGAGTAGTTCCATGGCGAAGGCCCCGTAACGCCGACTTTCACCTGAACCGTCGGATGGACCCTCCGGCAGGAGAAAATGGTTCATTCCCCCGACGCCGTTGGTGACATCACGCAGACATACCGCCACGCAGCTTCCTAGGATCGTGGTCAGCACAAGGTCTGGGTCATCCGTGACATAGTGTTCGCCCTGAATGACATGGATTTTTTTCATGCTGATCTGGAAAGCAGAGGCTCCCATTAGGTCAGGGCTCCGAACACGGCTTCGATTTTCTGTTTAAGAATGGCTGTGGTGAAGGGCTTTGCCAAATAGTTGTTGACGCCGAATTGCACTGCGCGCTGCACGAGTTCCCGATCCGCACGACCGGTAAGCATGATCACGGCCGTGCTGGCAATCGGCGGATGCCCACGGATGGCCCGCAACAGGCCAAGGCCGTCCAGTTTTGGCATATTGAAATCGGTTATGACCAGGTTTGCAGGTTGTGTGACCATGGCGCGAAGGCCTTCTTCGCCGTCTGGCGCTTCGCGAATATCGCTGACGCCGATATCCTGAAGGCTATTTCTCACGAGGCTGCGGATGGTCAACTGATCATCGACGATCAGGACCTTGAGGGCGGAAGCGGCGGGCATCATGCGCTCCTTTGAGTCAGGGTTTGTGCAGAACAGACATTCAGGATCATGGCGCCCATCTTGCTGAGGGTGATCTGTTTCTCGACAGCACCCATATCAAAGGCCGCCTTCGGCATACCGTAAACCACGCAACTGGACTCGTCCTGGCCCAAGGTTCGACCTCCGGCCTGTCGAATGGCCAAAAGACCTTGGGCACCGTCTCGCCCCATCCCGGTTAGGATCGCACCCACCGTCGGGCGTTTTAGTCGCGCAATCGAACTGAATAAGACGTCTACTGAGGGTCTATGACCATTTACCGGGTCCCCATGGACAAGGCGGCAGATCGGGTTCACATCACCGACAACCTCGAGATGAGTTTCGCCCCCAGGAGCGAGATAAATCCGGCCAGGTTCAAGCCGCGCGCCATCTGTGGCCTCCGTCACCTTGGCCCCTGAAACCTTATCCAGACGCTCAGCAAAGCTCCGGGTGAAGGTTGCGGGCATGTGCTGGGTGATCACAGTGGGTGGGCAGTTGGCCGGGAAATCCGACAACACAGTCATAAGGGCCTCAACGCCACCTGTTGATGATCCCAGCCCCAGGACGAGGTCTCGCTTCGGGATATAATTGCCGTCGCGGGTAACCGGAGCCGCCGTAGGTCCACCATAGGCTCGGACCCGCGCTCGAGCGGCTGACTTGACTTTTTCTGTCAGAAAAGCAAAGGCTTCGCTAGGCTTTACCCCACCCATCGGCTTGCCGATACAATCAACTGCCCCCAGTTGCAGGGCTGTAATCGTTGCCTCAGCCCCAGCCTGGGTGAGGGTTGAAACCATAATCACCGGTGTTGGTCGCAGCCGCATGAGTCTTTCCAGAAATTCGAGACCGCTCATGTGCGGCATCTCGATATCTAGGGTGACAACGTCGGGATTGAACTTCTTGATCTGTTCCCGGGCTTCAAGGGGATCATTGGCAAATCCCACGACCTCAATTTCCGGGTCAGCACGTAGCGCAGCCGCAATCAGGTTCCGCATGGTGGCGGAGTCATCGACGATCAAAACACGAACCGTCATGCGCGATCCTTTAGGGTATAGGTCGTTAGGCCATCCGTTTCCAGCAGGCGGGCTGCAGGTCCTGACACGCGCTCCGAATGTCCGATATAGAGAACACCCTTGTTCTCGATCATGGGCGCAAACCGGTTCCAGATCAGCTCTTGGGTGGGTTCATCAAAATAGATCACGACATTCCGACAGAAGATAACGTCAAACTTGCCGCGCATCGGCCAGTCGCCGATCAGATTCAATTCCCTAAATGATACCAGGGCACGAAGCTCATCCTTGACCTGACAGGTCTTGCTGTCGGGAACCTTGCTGAACCACTGGCGGCGCAAGTCGACCGGAACAGGCTCTATCGCTTCCTCGCGGTAGATTCCAGCCCGACCTTCTGCGACCATGTTCGGATCAATGTCGGTGGCGAGAATTTTCACATCCAGATTTGCTGCTTCCGGTAGGGCCGTCAGGACCGTAATAGCCATGGAATAAGGCTCTTGCCCATTTGAGCAGGCCGCCGACCAAAGCCTGACCCGACCACCACGCCGTGCTCTTTGCGCCAGGGCGGGCATGATCTTGTCGCGCAGATGGTCGAAATGGTGGGGTTCGCGGAAAAAGCGGGTCACATTGGTGGTCAGGGCCGCCATCATTGCTAGGCGTTCGTCCACCTGTCTGGAATCTGAAATCAGAGCACAGTATTCCCGAAAGCTTTGGAGCCCCAATATACGCAGGCGCTTGGCTAGGCGGGAATAAACCAGGGCCGCCTTACCCTCTCCCAGAGCAATACCCGCATAAGAGTGAAGAATTTGCGCGATTTTCTGGAAATCGTCGGCGGTAAAATGGAACTCACCTTCCACCATGGACCAGGTCTGGGCATTCCGGCTGTCGGGGAAGGGGGTCATGCCGCCTCCGCCTCGGTTTCCGCGAGGATCCGTTCGAGGGAAATGAGGCTGATCATTCGGCCATCAATGGAGAAGAGCCCTTTGACAAAGGACTTTACCTGATCGCAGGCAATATCGGGTGTAGGTTGAACCATATCGGAGGTGACATCGATAATGTCGGACACAGCATCAACCAGAAGTCCCAAGGTCCGGGTACCGTGATTGATCACCATGATCACATGACGGGCTGTAGGATCAGTGGTGGTCAGGCCGATGCGCGCACCAAGATCGACAATCGGGAGTACGGCACCTCGGAGATTAATAACACCCTTCATGAATTCAGGGGCGTGCGGCAGGGCGGTTGCGGTGGTCCAGCCGCGAATCTCACGAACCTGCATGATGTCCACGCAGAATTCCTGATTGCCCACTCTAAAGGTGATCAGCTCACGCCTTTCGCTGGCTGTATGGGTCGCTAGGTCTGTCATGATCAGCCCGCCAGTCGTTTTTCGCCCTTGATGGGCGGCTTGCGGCGGGACGTGGAGAGCAGAGAATCGACATCCAGGATAAGAGCGACACGACCGTCACCTAAGATGGTCGCGGCGGCAATCCCTTCCACCTGTTGATAATTGGCTTCCAGGCTTTTGATAACCACTTGGCGTTGACCTTGAATGGCATCAACCAGAAGGGCAGCCTTACCCCCGCCTTCGCTTTCCACCAGCACGGCAACTCCAGAACCCGCTTCCAATGGGGTATCGCGGAACCCGAGAGCCACGGCTACGTCGATCAGGGGCACAAAGGTTTCACGAATACGGATCACCGCATCCTTGCCGCCGATATAATGGATGTCCTCAGCCCTTGGGGTCAGGCTTTCGACGATTGCCGAAAGCGGTGCCACTAGGGTCTGTTCCGCACAGGTCACCACCATGCCGTCTAGAACTGCCAGGGTCAGGGGCAGTGACATGGTGAATTTCGAGCCCTTGCCGGGTTCGGAGCTGATCGAAATGCGACCGCCCAGTCCATGAATGGACCGCCGAACCACATCCATGCCGACCCCGCGACCCGAAATATCGGAGACCACATCGGCCGTAGAAAAGCCTGGCAGGAAGATCAGGTTGTCGATTTCCTCGTCGGTCAAGACGGCGTCTTCAGCAATCAGGCCACGGCTCACCGCTATGCCCTTGACTCGGGGGCGGTTAATACCGCGACCGTCGTCCTGCAATTCAATCACAATGCGACCGCCGCGATGCAGGGCCCGCAGGCGCACCAGACCCTCCGGTGACTTACCGGCGGCTACGCGCTCGTCGGGTAATTCAACCCCATGGTCGATGGCATTGCGCAGCATGTGGGTGATGGGGTCTGTAAGCCGTTCGATTACGGTTTTATCGACCTCAGTACCTTCCCCTTCCATGACCAGTTTGATTTTCTTACCAGTCATGTCCGCCACTTCCCGGGCCAGACGCGGCATACGCTGGAAGACCGACTTCACCGGCTGGGCGCGGATCGCCAT
>NMUI01000215.1 GCA_002221445.1 Phenylobacterium zucineum
AACTCCCGATCCGGGTCGATTCCTGGGCGATCGGATCTTCAGCGCTCGGAGGGGTCTCCGCATGGTGATGCACCAGATAGATGACCCACACGCCGGCGAGGATCAGCGCGACCTGCTGAAGAGCGGCGCGCAGCGTCGTCTTTTGATGGAGGCTGGGAATGAGGTCAGCGACCGCAATGTAGATGAAGCTGGAGGCGGCAACGGCGAGGATGAAGGGGAGTTCATCGCGGATCAGGCCGAGCCCAAAATAGGCCAGGACCCCGCCGACCAGGGTCGCGAGGCTGGAGAGCAGGTTATAGGCCAGCGCCCGCATCCGGCTGTAGCCACTTTGGAGCAGAATGGCAAAGTCGCCGACTTCCTGCGGAATCTCGTGGGCTGCGACGGCCAGGCTGGTGACGATACCGAGCTGGACATCGGTCATGAAGGCCGCGGCAATCAGGATGCCATCGACAAAATTGTGAATGGCATCGCCGATCACGATCAGGGTCCCGGCGGGCTGGTGAAAATGCGCTTCGCCGTGGGTCTCGCAGTGGGTGGCGTGGCAATGCCGCCAGACCAGAAGTTTTTCAAGAAGAAAGAACCCCAGGATGCCGGCAAGGACGGTTCCCAAGATCAGGTCCTCCCGCCCGGGACCCACCTGGTGCATGGCGTCCGGGAGGAGATCGAGGAAAGCTACACTCAAGAGGGCGCCCAGCGCGAAACTGACCCCGTGGGGCAGAATCTTCGGATGATGGTTTTCCGGGACCAGAAGGAAACTCGCGGCGAGCAGGACGCTGAGGAGGCCGCCGATGAGGGTGAAGCCGATAATGAGAAGCAGGGTGGTCATTCAGGGAATTTCTTATTCGCGCCAGATGAGGCTGGCCATGCGGCCGGTTGTGCGATCGCGCCGGTAGGAGAAAAACGCATCGGCTTCAAGGTAGGTGCAGCGCCCGCCGCCGTAAATTGACTCGGCCGGGACACCCGCCTGCGTCAGAAGACCGCGCGCCAGTCCATAAAGATCGGCATGGTAGCGATCTTTGTGAGGATTGGAAAACGCCTTGCCCGCATCCGGGTGGCGATGCAGGAAGGCGTCGCGAACCTCAGGGCCGACTTCAAAGGCCGTGGGTCCAATGGCAGGGCCGAGCCAGACCAGGACGTCGAGGGTCCCGAGCGATGCCAGTGTCGCTTCCAAAACGCCGCCCGCCAGACCTTTCCAACCCGCATGGGCGGCGGCAACGCGTTGACCGTCTCGGGTTGTGAAAAGGACGGGAAGGCAATCGGCCGTCATGACGATACAGGCGATGCCGTTCTGATCCGTAAAGCTGGCATCGGCAGTGGCCTGAATGCCGGGGTGGGCTTTGACGCAGGTCGTGCCGTGAACCTGATCCAGCCAGGCCGGGGGGTTGGAAAGACGGAACTCCCGCATCAGGTGATCCCGATTGTTGCGGACGTGATCCGGATCATCCCCGACATGGGCGCCGAGGTTAAGGCCCCGGTAGGGTCCCAAGCTGCCCGTTTCTCCCCTGAGGGTACTGGCGGCGCGGACTCCGGGAGGGGCTGGCCATTCGGGGGTCAGGTAACTGATCACCGCCTTAGCCCCTTCGCAGCGCGTCAAGCAGCGCCTCAAAGTCAGCGGGCAAGGGGCTTTCCCATTCCATGTATTCCCCGGTCTCCGGGTGATCGATGCCCAGGCTCCCGGCATGGAGGGCCTGACGCTTGAAACCCTGAAGTGCGGCAATCAGTTCAGGGCTCGCGCCCTGAGGGAGTCGGGCGCGACCGCCATAGACGGGATCCCCCACCAAGGGATGACCGATGTGCGCCATGTGGACGCGGATCTGATGGGTGCGGCCGGTTTCGAGTTGGACTTCGACCAGGGTATGGGCCGCAAAGCGCTCGTGAATCCGGTAATGGGTGACGGCCGGTTTTCCATCAGGACGGACCGCAAAGCGCTTTCGGTCGCTGCCGTGGCGGCCGATCGGAAGGTCAATGGTACCGCCGCCGGTCAAGGTGCCCTGGACCAGCGCCAGATACTGGCGGTGCACGGTGTGCGCTTGGAGTTGTTCGACCAGAATCTTATGCGCCTCGACGGTGCGAGCCACCATCAAAAGACCGCTCGTGTCCTTGTCGATCCGGTGCACGATCCCGGATCGCGGGACCTTGTCGAGCGCGGGGGCATAATGCAGTAGCGCATTCTGGAGGGTGCCGTCATGGTGACCTGCGGCCGGATGAACGACCAGCCCTTGGGGCTTGTCGACCACGATCAGGGCCTCATCTTCGTAAACGATGTGGAGCGGAATGGCCTCCGGGGCCACCTGGGTGACGGATTCGAAGACGGGGGTCAGGACGACTTCCTCGCCGCCGATGAGTTTTCGCTTGGTTTCTGCGGGGTGGCCGTCGAGAGCCACGGCACCGGCCTTGATCCAGTCCTGGATCCGGTTTCGGGAATATTCAGGAAAAAGCTGGCTTAAAGCCTGGTCCAGTCGTTTTCCGGCCAGCTCATTCGGAATCACTGCGCTAAGCTTGGGTTGGGGTTCCACTTCAGTCCGTTCGTTCAATCACGTTATACTTCGACGCTGGGGTCCATGCCCGGAATCTAACGTCTCCATGCCAAAATTCACCCTTCATCGTAGCTTTTTTGCCCTGCTGACCGGACTCGCCCTGCTTTTGGGGGGGTGTTCCGAAGAGGTCGTGATCGACGATCATGAAGGCTGGACCGCCGAACAGTTCTATAAGGAAGCCCGTGGGCTGATGACGGAAGGGGCCTATGAAAAGGCCGCCAAGACCTACGAAAAGCTGGAATCGCGGTTCCCGTTCGGGAAGTACGCGACCCAGGCCCAGCTTGACGTCGCTTACTGCTACTACAAGAACGATGAGCCGGATGCGGCGATTGCGGCGGCAGATCGTTTCATCAAACTCAATCCGACCCACCCGTATGTGGATTACCCGCATTACCTCAAGGGCTTGGTCAATTATAACCGGGGCATCGGCTTTTTCGACCGTTTCATGCCGACCGATGCGTCGCAACGCGATGCCGGCTCCACGCAGGACTCCTACAAAGACTTTGATGAGTTGGTAAAGCGATTCCCGAACAGCCGCTATGCCGAAGACTCACGAAAGCGGATGGTGGCCCTGCGGAACAGTCTGGCCATGCACGAAATTCATGTCGCCGACTACTACATGCGGCGCGGGGCTTACCTTGCGGCGGCGCGAAGGGGGCTGAAGTGGTCCGAAAATACCAAAGGACGCAGGCCGTTCCGGTGGCATTGGAAATCATGGAGCAGGCCTACCGAACGCTGGGGATGACAGATTTGGCTGATGACACGCATCGGGTCTTCCAGCTGAACTACGCCAATGGCGTCCCCGGAAAGGCGGCGAAGGATGTCAACTACGAGCCTACGGCCGCCGAAAAAATTTGGAAATTCATCGGTCTCGAAGAAGACTGAGGCACCCGACGTGGCCGCTCTCGCGCTGGATGTGCTGTGCGTGGGTCACGCTTCATTTGACCAAGTCTTCTCGGTCCCCCATCACCCCTTGCCCGATGAAAAGCTCTTTGCCGAGGGCCTTGTGCTCTGTGGCGGAGGGCCGGCCGCCAATGCGGCCGTTCAGGGCGCCCGATTGGGGGTTCGGACGGGGTTCTCAGGTTACCTTGGAACCGATGTTTTCGGAGAAGCGCATCTCAGGGAGCTTCTCGCTTTCGGCGTTGATGTTCGCGGCGTGATCCGGGGGAACTCCCCGACCCCGCTCTCGACGGTTCTCGTCAAGCCCGGCGGTGCGCGCAGTCTGGTGAATTTCAAGGGCGAAACGAAGGCCCTACCCCAGGATGCAATCGACTATCGCGACATCCAGGCCCGGGTCCTTCTTTTCGATGGCCATGAGCCCGGCCTTTCAGAATCCCTGGTGACCCGCCCGGTGCCCAAGGTGCTGGATGCAGGGTCCCTCCATGAGGGAACGCGCCGGCTGATGGGGGCGGTCGACCATCTGGTGGCCTCGGAGAAATTTGCGCGCGAATGGTTGGGACGCGATGACCCTTCGACCGCCCTTGAGGCGCTCTCTCAATGGGCACCGGTGGTGGTGATTACGCTTGGAGCCCGGGGCCTGATCTGGCGGCGGGATGGTTGCGAGGGAAGCCTTCCGGCGCCGAGGGTGAATGCCGTGGACACCACGGGTGCGGGCGATGCGTTTCATGGCGCCTATGCGGCGGGTCTTGCGACCCAGCGTCCCTGGGAAGAACTCCTTTGCTTGGCTTCGGTGGCTGGCGCTGCCTGCTGTGAGGCGCTCGGGGCGCGGCCGGGACTTCCTTCCTTGGAGCGGGTGGAGACCCTGATGTCTGCTTTTGTCTCAGGCGACAACGAAGGATTATCATGCTGACCTGGCACCTTCGCCTCCCATCCTTCCTCATCACCTCCTGGACCCTTCCGATGCTGCATCGACCGCCCCTCCTGGCCTTGATGGCCACCCTCCTGCTTTTCTCGGCCTGTGCGCCCTTTGAATCGCCCAAGCCTCAAGCGCCTGAAGTGGCGCCCAAGCCCACCCGCCCGAGACCCGCGCTCACCGGCGATGCGGGCGGCACCTATCAGGCGCAGAGACTGTCGGGCGATTTCAGGGGGTATCCCGCGGCCGAGGCCTTCATTGATCGGATGGTCGAAAGTCAGGGGTTCAGTCGAGATTATCTTTACGGTCTTCTCTCCCAAGCCAAGCGCAAGTCCTGGACCATTGAGTACATGAATCGGGAAAAACCGACGGTCAAGCAGAAGCCCGGTGGCTGGACCCGTTACCGGGCCAAATTCCTCGATGATCGCCATATCTCGGCCGGGGCGCAATTCTGGGGCCGGCATGCCGAGGCCTTGAGACGGGCGGAGGAAACCTATGGCGTGAGCCCGGAAGTGATCCTGGGCATCATGGGGGTCGAGACCATCTATGGGGCCAATGTGGGGACCCATCGGGTGATTGATGCCCTGACCACCCTGGCCTTTGATTACCCCCGACGGGCCGCTTATTTTGAAAGCGAATTGGAAAGCCTTCTGATCATGGCGCGCCAGGAGGGTCTCGACCCATCAAAGCCTGTGGGTTCATTTGCGGGGGCGATGGGGTTGGGTCAGTTCATGCCCAGCAGCTTCCTTAAGTACGCCGTTGATTTTGACGGCAATGGTCGCGTGGATCTTTGGGATCCCGAGGATGCCATCGGCAGCATCGCGCACTATTTCGCCTCGTTCGGCTGGAAGGGGGGGAGCCTGTGGTCACCCGGGCCCGCGTGATGGGAGTGGAAGCGGAATCGCTCAAGAGCGGGTTTGACACCCGCTACACCTTTGAAGATCTGGCCGCCCACGGCATTCGCCTGAGGGACGCAGTGCCATGGACGGCGAAGTGAGTTTCCTTCAGCTCAGTACCCTTGATGGCAATGACTACCGGATTGGCTACCCCAATTTCTACGTGATCACCCGCTACAACCACAGCACGTACTACGCCATGGCTGTCTATGAATTGGGGCAAGCCATTCGGGAGCGCCGCCAGGGATCGGGGCGTTGATGAAGACGCTCATTTTGATGCGTCACGCCAAATCCAGCTGGGATCACCCCGGCCTTAAGGATTTGGAGCGGCCCCTGAATGCCCGGGGCGAGCGGGATGCTCCCTTGATGGGGTCCCATTTCTCGGCATGGGGCCTTCATCCGGAGCTTCTGGTCTCAAGCCCTGCGGTAAGGGCGCAGCAGACCGCGGTGCGGGTGGCGCGCGCCCTTTCCTATCCCGAAGACCAGATTCGGATCGCCCCTGCCCTCTACGAGCAGGGCGTTCAGGGCATCCTCTCGGTAATTCATGCCTTGCCCGAGACCCAGCAGTCGGTCTGCCTTTTTGGACATAATCCGGACATTTCAGAGGCCGTGGGGCTTTTGGGGGGAGAGCCTGTCACCCATCTCCCGACCGGCGCTATGGTCTCACTGATTTTTGCTGTGGACGATTGGGCCGCAGTGATGCCCGGGGTTGGGCGGATCAACCGCTTTGAATATCCCAAGCGCACCATCACAAATTAGGCACCCCCTCAGGTGCAGGAGCCTGCGCTGATGTCCAAGTCCCAGTGTAGAATGGAGCAGGTTTTCCGGCGGGGGATGCCGTCCTAGTCCCCGACTCAACCTCGACTAAGGTTCATGATACGACGCCACATCCAGTTGATCCCGATCGGTTCCCTCATCCTTCTCTCCGTCCTTTCGGTGAGCGAGGGTTTCGCTTCGCCTGGCAAGGTGGCTCCGCCGCCCGCCCCGGAACCGCCCAAGGAGGCCCCGGCGGCAAGTCCTGAGGTCGCCAAACCCTTTGATTTCAGTCTGGTCGAGGCCAAGGCGCAGGAACTCTCCAAACAGTCGTTTGCCCGGGATGATGGCGGCCTTCCGGATTTTCTGGCAAAACTCGGTTTTGATCAGTACCGGGACATTCGCTACAAGCCTGAAAAGGCGATCTGGCGCACCGAGAATCTCCCGTTCCAGATGCAGGCGTTCCACCGTGGGTTCATGTTCAAGGACCGTGTGCTCGTCAATTTGATCGAGAGCGGTTCCAGCAAGCGGGTCGGTTACTCACCGGACCTGTTCGATTACGGCCAAAACAGTTTTCCAGCGCCGCTCCCTGAGGATCTGGGGTTTGCCGGTCTTCGCTTCCATTACCCGCTGAAGCGGGACGAGACCTTTGATGAAATCGCCGTCTTCCTGGGGGCGAGCTATTTCCGTGCCGTGGGGTTGGGTCAGGTCTATGGTCTCTCAGCCCGGGGGCTTGCCATTGATACCGGCTTGGGCAAGGCTGAGGAATTTCCCGTCTTCAAAGAGTTCTGGGTCGAGCGTCCGGAGGCGGATGCCAGCACCTTGGTGGTTTATGCCCTTCTGGATAGCCCGAGCGTTGCCGGAGCCTATCGCTTTGTCTTAAGACCGGGTCTTGATTTGGCCATGGATGTCCAGAGCCACCTTTATTTCCGGAAGAAGGTCGAGCGGCTGGGCATTGCCCCCCTGACCAGCATGTTCCTTCGGGGCGAAAACACGGATCGGTTCCTCGATGATTATCGTCCCGAAATTCATGATTCGGATGGTCTTCTGATCGGCAAGAATACCGGCGAATGGCTGTGGCGACCGCTCAATAATCCGCGTCAGCTTCGGATCAGCGTGTTTCAAGACCGAAAGCCCTCAGGGTTTGGTCTGATGTCGAGGGATCGCCAGTTCGACCACTATCAGGATCTTGAAGCCCAATACAACCGTCGTCCCAGTGCGTGGGTGGAACCCGTGGGTGATTGGGGGGCGGGTGCGGTCTACTTGATCGAGATTCCGAGCGAGGCGGAGAAGTACGACAACGTCGTGGC
>NMUI01000020.1 GCA_002221445.1 Phenylobacterium zucineum
CCGCCCCCGGCGCGGCTTCCCGATTGATCCCGGAGCGCCCCCGGCGCGTCCCGATTGCGCCCTAGGCGGGCGCTCCCCGCATAGCAGCAAACCCATGCTGCAAATGCGAAGCCAGGAGCGGAAATATCCAATGTTTTCAGTGGGTTGACCCATGCTGCAAATGCGAAACGGGTCCCATTTCGGCCACCCCCCGGCGAGGGTAACGCGTGACCGCATCACAATTCTAGCGACAGAATAGTGAACTTTTTTCCACTGGAAATTGGCAAAAAGTGCGCGTAAGGCGGCGAAAGAGCAATAAAGGGGGCCGGTAGTGACCGAAAAGGTCAACAAGAGCGAGTATGCCCGTAGGCGCGGTGTCACGCCGCAAGCGATCAACGCTGCCATTCGCGCGGGCAAAATCACTGCCGCAGTGGACGAAAAGGGCATGATCGACGTCGCTCTGGCCGATCAACTCTATGCCGCAAACACCCATCCGACCTCGGGATGGAACGGCCACGGCGGTCGCCGGAAGAAGAACACGCCCGAGGAAATCGTCGAGAGCGCCAAGAAGCTCGGCATCGACCCCCAGAACGTCCCGACCCTCGTCGAGAGCAAGACCATCGAGGCCGCGTACAAGGCCAAGCTCGCCCAGCTTGAGTACGAGGAGAAGGTCGAGAAGCTGATCGAGGTCGAGAAGGTCAAGAAGGAGGCGTTCCGCCTCGCGCGCGTCACGCGAGACGCCATGCTCGGCATCCCTGACCGCGTCTCGGCGGAAATCGCCGGGATGACCGACCCCTTCGCGGTCCACACCAAGCTCATCACGGAAATCCGTAACGCCATCGAGAACCTCAATGCTGATGGATGACGCCGCGATCTACCGTGAGGCGTTTCGCAGCGGCCTGACGCCCGACCCCGACCTGACCGTCAGCCAGTGGGCCGACGAGTTTCGGATGCTGTCGCAGAAGGCGTCGGCTGAACCGGGCCGCTGGCGCACCGACCGCACCCCCTACCTGCGCGAAATCCACGACAGCCTGTCGCCGAGCGACCCGACGCAGCGCGTCGTGTTCATGGCGGGCGCGCAGGTCGGTAAGACCGAGACCGGCAACAACTGGACCGGGTTCGTGATCCACATGGCCCCCGGCCCGATGATGCTGGTCCAGCCGACCGTGGATATGGCGAAGCGCCTGTCGAAGCAGCGCCTTGCCCGATGATCGAGGAAAGCCCAGTGCTGCGCGAGCGCATCGCGGAGAGCCGGTCGCGGGACAGCGGAAACACCATGTTCGCCAAAGAGTTCCCCGGTGGGTTCATGCTCATCACGGGCGCGAACTCGGCGGTGGGCCTGCGCTCGATGCCGGTGCGCTACCTGTTCCTCGACGAAATCGACGGCTTCCCAGTGGACCTCGACGGCGAAGGCGACCCGGTAAACCTCGCCGAGCGCCGCACCACGACCTTCGCGCGCCGCAAGATTTTCATGTCCTCGACGCCGACCGTGAAGGACACCAGCCGGATCGAGCGGGAGTACCTCGCGAGCGATCAACGCCGGTTCTTCGTGCCCTGCCCGCACTGCGGCGAATACCAGTGGCTCAAGTGGGCGCAGATCAAGTGGGAGGATGGCGACCCGACCACCGCGCACTACGTCTGCGAGCATAGCGGCTGCGTGATCGAGGAATACTCGAAGACCGAAATGCTGCTGGGCGGCGAGTGGCGTCCGACCGCGCGCGGCGACGGGCGCACAAGGGGCTACCACCTGTCCTCGCTCTACAGCCCGCTCGGCTGGAAGTCGTGGTCGGAAATCGTGGACGAGTTCCTGCGCGCGAAGGGCGACCCGCCGCTCCTGAAGACCTTCGTGAACACCATCCTCGCCGAGACATGGGAGGATGAAATCGCGGCGCGGATCGGCGCGGGCGAACTGCTGGACCGCGTCGAGTTCTACCCGGCTGGCGTAGCCCCCGCTGGTGTGCTGGCCGTCACCGCTGGCATCGACACGCAGGACAACCGCCTCGCGATCACGCTCCTCGGCTGGGGCCGCGACGAGGAAAGCTGGGTGCTGGATCATCAGGAAATCTTCGGCGACCCGGCGAAGCCCGAAGTCTGGGCGCAGTTGGCCGACCTGCTGAAGCGCCCGGTCGAGCATGAACTGTTCGAGGCGCTCCCGATCAGCGCGACCTGCATCGACAGCGGCGGTCACTTCACGCACGAGGTCTACGCCTTCGCGCGCGAACACCGCGCCCTGCATGTCATGGCGATCAAGGGCCAGAGCCAGAAGAACAAGCCGATCATCGGTCGCCCGACGAAGGTGGACCTCAACCTCAAGCGCCAGACCATCAAGAACGGCGCGGAGTTGTGGCCGGTCGGAACTGACACTGCGAAGCAGACCATCTACTCGCGCCTCAAGCTCGCCGAGCCGGGTGCCGGGTTCACGCACTTCCATGCGAACCTGCCGCCCGATTACTTCAACCAGTTGACCGCCGAGAAGCTCGTGACCCGCTACGTCAAGGGCTTCCCGGTGCGGGAGTGGACGAAGAAGGCCGGGGCGCGCAACGAGGCGCTCGATACCTTCGTCTACGCCCTCGCCGCGATGCAGAGCCTCTATATGCGGTTCAACCGGCGCTCGATCTGGGAGCAGTTCGAGGCCAAGATGACGCCCAAGGTGAAAGAGCCGGAAAAGCCGGTCATGTTGCCAAAGGGCAAGCGTTCGGGTAGGTTGTCGCAGCCTCATCATTTGTCACGAACTGGTAGTCGAAGTGAATATTCCGCCCATCATTGTGCAGGGGGACAGTGTCACTTGGCGGGACATTCCCACCTCGGACAACCTCGGCAACACCATTTCGTCGCCCAACTGGGCGCTTACGTGGTATTTCTCTGGTCCGACGACTTTGTCCGTTGCCAGCACGGCCTACAACGGCGGATGGGAGACATCGCTGTCGTCTGCGCAGACCGCCGCGCTGACCGCCGCTGCCGCGCAGGACCCGAACTACTACTGGCAGGCCACGGCGAGCTACGGCGCGCTGAAAGTCACCATCGGCACCGGCACCCTGCTGATCGGGAAGAACCTCGCGACTGCGGGCGCGAACTACGATGGCCGGACCCAGTCTGAAATCGACCTTGCCGCCGTCGAGGCGGAAATCCGCGCGCGGATCAGCGGCGGCGCGACTGCCGAGTACCAGATCGGTACTCGCCGCCTGCGGAAGGAGCCGATTTCGGCCCTGATGGAGCTTCAGAGCCGCCTCAAGCTGATTGTCGCGAAGGAGCGGCAGGCACAGGCCATCGCGAACGGCCTCGGCGACCCGCGCAACGTGTTCGTCAGGTTCGCGTGATGGACGAGCGGTTGAAATCCATCCGCGCAGTCGTCGCGTGGCTGCTGCTGGCCGTCGAAACGGCCATCACCCTGCCTGTGTTCATGGTGGCTTGGCTGGTCTCTGCGGTCGGCCTCGCCGTCGTCGGCGGCTTCCGGTTCGCGAAGCTCGAAAGCTCCGACGCCAAGTGGTCCGTCCTGATGCAGGCCCTCGGCGAGAAAGGTAAGAAATGAACCCCCTTCAGCTTGTCCCGCGTGAAGGCCCGACGCTGGTCGGCAAGCGCGCGTATACCGGCGCGCAGTTCGGTCGCCTGCTGTCCGACTGGGTCGCGTCCAGCACCTCGCAGGATGCCGAGAGCCGCATGGCGATCCGCGTCCTGCGGAACCGCGTCCGCGACCTTGGCCGGAACAACGACTATGTCGTGAACGCGCTGCGGGCGATCCAGAACAACACCATCGGTCAGGGCGTGGCGCTTCAGGCGCAGGTGAAGCGCAAGCGCGGCCCCGGCTCCGGGAAGCTCGACCTCGACGTCAATCAGGCCATCGAGACGGCGTGGCAGCGTTGGAAGCGCGCGGATAGCTGCCATACGGCTGGCGTCCTGTCGTTCCCCGAGATTGAGCGCCTGCTGGTCCGCAACGTCGCCGAGAGCGGCGAGATTTTCGTCCGCATGATCCGCCGCAACTTCGGGCGCTCGCCTGTGCCGCTGGCGCTTGAAATCATCGAAGCCGATCTGCTGGACGAGAACTACAACGGCGAGAGCGCCGAGGGCAACCAGATCAGGATGGGCGTTGAGGTGAACGAGTGGTTCCGCCCGGTGGCGTACCACTTCTTCACGCAGCACCCCGGCGACATCCAGTTTGGCAGTGTTGGAAACGTCGCGCAGCGCCGCATCCGCGTTCCCGCGAGCGAGGTGATCCACCTCTTTACGACCGACCGCCCCGGCCAGACGCGCGGCATCCCGTGGTTCGCCTCGGCACTGACCCGCCTGCGCCACATGACCGGCTACGAGGAGGCGACCGTCATCGCGGCCCGCGCCTCGGCCTGCCAGATGGGCTTCATCGAGACGCCGGACCCCGAGTTCGAGGGCGACGGCGTCATGGCTGGCGAGCGCGTCTCGCAGTTCGAGCCGGGTCGCATCACGACCCTCGCCCCCGGCGAGAAGTTTACGGCATTCAACCCGACCCAGCCGTCCGGCCTGCTGGACCCGTTCATGCGCTACATGCTTCGCGGCGTGTCGGCGGGCGCTGGCGTGTCCTACGAAACTCTCTCCAAGGATTACTCGCAGTCGAACTATTCGAGCAGCCGTCTCGCGCTGCTGGACGACCGCGACACTTGGCGGCAGCTTCAGCAGTGGATCATCAGCACGTTCCACCAGCGCGTGTTCGAGCAGTGGCTTCAGCAGGCCGTCCTCTCGAACGTCCTGAACCTGCCCAGCTACGAAACGCAGCCCGAACTCTACGAGGATGTGCGCTGGCTCCCGCGTGGCTGGCAGTGGATCGACCCGAGCAAGGAAATCACCGCCTACAAGACCGCCGTCCGCTCGGGCTTTATGACCGTGACCGACGTCGTGGCGCAGAACGGCGGCGACTTCGAGGAACTCGCGCACACCCGTCAGCGCGAGGTCGAACTCTGCAAGGAACTCGACCTTGTCTTCGACACTGATCCGGCCCTCGTTGACATGAAGGGTCAGGAACAACCGAGCGAGCAGCCGCAGCCTGACCCCGCCGACCCTGCATCTAGTGGTCAGGGTGGGGGTAAGGCACAAGATGTAGTTGCTTGATCTGCTTTAATCAGCGATAACTGGCCCGACGTTTTATTCATCGAAGGCATTTCTGTGGACCTCATTTCTGAACGGAAGATGCAACTGCCCGCACTTTCTCGCGGGCAGTCAGCTTCCATCGAACTGAATGCCGAAGATCGCTCGATGACGTTCTCGTTTTCGAGCGAGACGGCTGTCGAACGCTGGTTCGGTGATGAAGTGCTTTCGCACGACGCTGGCGCTGCGGACCTCGCGCGCCTCAATGACAGCGCGCCGCTCCTGTGGAACCACAACCGCGATGAGCAGATTGGCGTCGTCGAGAAGGCATGGATCGGGGCCGACAAGCGCGGCTACTGCACTGTGCGGTTCGGCACCTCGGCCCGCGCCGAGGAAGTCCTGAACGACGTCAAGGCGGGCATCATCCGCAACGTCTCGTTCGGCTACCGCATTCTCGAAATGGCCGAAGCCAAGCGCGACGGCAAATCGACGTTCACCGCAACCCGGTGGATGCCCCTCGAAGTTTCGTGCGTCTCGATCCCTGCTGACCCGACTGTGGGCCTCGGTAGGTCCGAAACCCCCGAAAGCCGCGAACAGGAAGTCCTCGTTCGTGGCATCACTCCCGAAGTGAAGGAACGTAAAATGAGTGAAGCTGTTCCGGCCCAGCCGGTCGATGTTTCGGCGGTTCGTGCCGAAGCAGCCAATGACGCTGTTCGTGCCGAGCGCGAGCGCGTCACCTCGATCCGCGCCCTTGGCGACAAGCTCGGCAAGACCGACATGGCGTCGTCGCTGATTGACGGCGGCAAGAGCCTTGAGGAAGCCCGTGCGGCGTTCCTCGAAAGCATGGGTTCCAAGCAGGTTCCCGTGGACGGTGGCCGTTCGGGCGAGGTTGACCTCTCCGAGCGCGAGCAGCGCGAGTATTCGCTCGTGCGCGCGATCAACGCCGCCATCACGAAGGACTGGTCGAAGGCCGGTCTGGAACTCGAAGTCAGCCGGACGCTGGCGAAGGAAGGCAACCGCGAGACGGATGGCTTCTTCATGCCGCTGAACATCCGCATGGAGACCCGCGCTCCCTACGCGGTGGGCGCGACCGCGACTGGTGGTGCCGCTGTGGCGACCAACCTGCTGGCTGGCTCGTTCATCGAGGTCCTCCGCAACCGCGCGCTGATCATGCAGCTTGGCCCCACGGTGCTGTCCGGCCTCGTCGGCAACATCGCCATCCCGCGCCAGATCAGCGCAACCCAGACCTACTGGGTGACGGAAGCCGCTGCGATCACCGAGGCCGAAGCGACCTTCGATCAGGTCACGATGACCCCCAAGCAGCTTGGCGCGCGTTCGCAGTATTCGCGCCTGATGCTTCAGCAGTCCACCCCGGATGTTGAGGGCATCGTTCGCAACGACCTCGCCAAGGTGATGGCGCTGGGCATCGACCTCGCCGCGATCAATGGCTCGGGCGCCTCGGGTCAGCCGAGGGGCATCCTGAACCAGTCGGGCATTGGCTCGGTTGCGATGGGCACCAACGGCGCTGCGTTCACCAACGCTGCGACCACGGGCGTCAGCGGTATCGACCAGCTTATCCAGCTTGAAAGCAAGCTGGACATCGCCAACGCGCTGAACGGTAGCCTCGCCTACCTGACCAACGCCAAGGTGGTCGCGGCCCTGAAGCAGCTTAAGACCCAGTACGCCGACTACCTTTGGACGGACAACCTCGACAACCGCGCTGCTGGCACCCCCGGCATGATCAACGGTTACGGTGTTGCTCGCTCCAACCAGATGCCGTCGAGCTTCACCAAGGGCACCGGCACCAACCTGTCCGGCCTGATCTTCGGTGACTTCTCGCAGCTTCTGATCGGCATGTGGGGCGGTCTGGAAATCCTGCCGAACCCTTATGGCTCGGGCTACACCGCTGGCTCGGTGGACATCCGCGCGATGCAGACCTGCGACATCAACGTGCGTCACGCCGAGAGCTTCGCGGCGATCACCGACATCATCGCGTAATAGCTTCCCGGCTGGCCCCCCCCTTCGCCAGCCGGGAAACTTCTGGGGGAGCGTTCGCCCGCGCTCCCCCTTTAGTTTTCGGGAGAACCAATCATGGCCGATACCAAGACAAAGTACCGCGTCCGCGACGGCTTCTTTCTGCATCCCCGCGATGGCAGTGAGGCGCTCGAAGGCGGCACCGAAATCGAACTGACTGACGAGGACGCCGAGTTCTTCGCGGCCCAGATCGAACTCGCCGATCCGGCGAAGATCAAGGCGGCGCTGGCGGCTGAAGCGAAGGCCGCGAAGGCCCGCGCCGATGCCGCTAACTGAAGACCTCTCCGTCTTCTTCAATGAATTTGCCGTGACGGTCACGAAAGGGGCCGTCACGGACAAAGGCATTCTGGACATGCCGACCACCATCATGGGTGGCGAAATGGTCCTGTCCAACGAATACACGGTCATGCTGCGGACCTCGGTGTTCGGCGTCCCGCTCTACGGTGACGCGATCACTGTAGACGGCACGGCCTATACCGTCCGCGAGGCCCGCATGATCGACGATGGGAAGCTCGTGGAAGTATCTCTGGCGAAAGTCTGACCCATGATCGAGAGCCTGATCGCCCACCTGTTTTTCCTGCGCGAACTCGCTCACCGGGCGCACCTCCGCACGAGCAGCTACGCCCAGCATGTCGCCCTCGGCGAGTTCTACGGGGCCATCGGCGACCGCGCTGACGCCATCGCAGAAGCCTACATGGGCCGTGACGGTGAAATGATCGGCACCATCCCGTTCGTGATCGAGCAGCCGACCGGCGACATTGTCGCCGACATTACGGCGCAGCGCGACTGGATCGACGCCAATCGTACCGGCGAGGAGTGCCTCGACCGCAGCGAAATCCAGAACCTGATCGACGAGGCCGTCTCAACCATCGACAGCGTCCTCTACAAGCTGACGTTCCTGTCGTGAGTACCGTCCGCGAAATCATCCTTGCGGCCATCAAGACGAAGCTCTCGTCGGCCCCGGCCATCGGTGCCACGGTCTACCGGAGCCGCATCGCGCCGCTCGCGCGCGGGGAGTTCCCTGCCGTCATCGTCGAGCCTGTCTCCGATGAAGCTGGTCAGCCGGTAATCCCGAAGCTCGACTGGCGGATGATCGTTCGAGTGTCAGTAATGGTCCGCAGCGACACGCCGGATCAAGCCGCTGACACGTACATCGAGAAAGTTCACGCCAAGATGACTTCGGACCTGACGCTCGGAGGCTATGCCTATGACGTCCAGCCCCTGTCTACCACTTGGGAATACATCGAGAGCGATGTCCCGACCGGCCTGATTTCCTACGATTTCGCCGTCCTCTACAGGACTTCCTTGACCGATCTGACGGTGGTATAGGTGCCAAATGGACTACGATGAATTTCACGGCATTGGCGGGCAATACGTCGAAGACCCGAAGACGGGAAAGCGCAAGCTCGTTCAGCGCACGGAAGAACCGGCAGAGCCTGTCGCTCCTGCCCAAGTTGACGATCAAGAAATTGAGGCAGGTGAATAATGGCACTTCTTTCGCGCAAGAGGGTAATCCTCGCCAAGACCGAAACCACGTATGGCACCGACCCGACGCCGACTGGCGCGGCGAACGCCATTCTTGTCCGCAACCTCGATGTGACGCCGCTGGACGCCGAAATCGTCTCGCGCGACCTCGTGCGTCCGTACTTCGGTAACTACGACCAGATCATCGCTGCCCAGAAGGTGCAGGTCTCGTTCGAGGTCGAACTTCAGGGCGCTGGCGCGGCTGGCACGGCACCGGCCTACGGCCCGCTGCTGATCGCCTGCGGCATGGCTGAAACCGTGGTTGCCTCGACCCGCGTGGACTACAAGCCGGTCTCGTCCTCGTTCTCGTCGGTGACGATCTACTTCCAGCCGCAGGACAACACCGCCGCGTCCTCGCCGCTGCACAAGGTCACTGGTTGCCGTGGCAACGTCGAAGTCACGATGAACGCGAAGGCGCTGCCGGTCCTGAAGTTCACCTTCACCGGCATCTACAACACCGTGGCCGACGCTGCGAACCTGACCGCGACCTACACCGCGTTCAAGACCCCGATTGCCGTGAACAAGGCCAACACGCCGGTTTTCACGTTCTTCGGCTTCTCGGGCGTGATGTCCGAGTTCGGGATGAACCTGAACAACGATGTGGTCTATCGCAACCTCGTGAACAGCGAAAGCGTGATCCTGACCGACCGCAAGGCCGGGGGCACCGTGGTTTTCGAGGCCCCTACCGTGACCGCCAAGGACTTCTGGGCCACGGCACTCGGCACGACGCTCGGCTCCATGCAGATCACGCACGGCACCGTCGCGGGTTCCATCGTCGATATTTCCGCCACCAGCACCGTTGACCTCGTCAACCCGAGCTACACGGAAATGGACAGCATCGTGATGCTGTCGTGCCCCTACGTGCTGACGCCGACCACGGCGGGCAACGACGAGTTCACCATTTCGGTGAAGTAATCGGGCCGGGGGAACCCAGCCGAGGCTTTGCCGGGTGTGCCTTGAACACCCGGCCATATAAAAAGTGGAGACATTTCAATGGCTTTTGTGATTTCGCAGTCTGCGAGCTATTTCTGGCCGGTTCAGGTCGAAATCCCGACCGATGGCGGTCGCTTCGAGAAGCACACCTTCGACGCCGAGTTCAAGCGCCTGCCGCAGAGCCGCATCGAGGAAATCATGCAGGCCGTGGTCGGCTCGACCATGAGCGACCGCGACGTCGTCGTCGAAGTCATGGTCGGATGGAAGGGTGTCGCCGATGCAGGCACCGAACTCCTCTGGTCCGAGAACAATCGCGACACGATCCTCGAAATCCCGCTGGTGGGTGCGAGCATCATCAAGGCGTGGATGAAGAGCCTCTCCGGGGGACGCGAAAAAAACTAACAGACGCCGCCCTTTACTGGCTGAAGGGCGGCACCTCCTACGAAGACGCGATCAGCGACCTCAAGGCTTTCGGCGCACCGCAGGAAGTCCTCGACGAAATGATCGCGGCGCAGAAGGTGGAGGATTTCGAGGTCTGGCCTGAAAACTGGCCCTTCGTCGAAATGTTCCTGCGCCTTCAGACGCAGTGGAGGACTTCGTTCAGCGGGCTGGTCGGCCTCGACTACAGCGCGGTCAGGTGGCTTTTTGATCTTTACAGTGTGGAAGATCGGAGGGAAATGCTTGAAGCGTTGCAGGTAATGGAACACACCATTCTCTCTGCGAAGTCTGAGGAAGACGAATAGTGGCGCTCGACGTTTATCAGGCCAAGTTCCAGATCAACGCGGGCGTCGTCGGCACCGACGCCATCGACAAGTTCAACGTCAAGTTGAACACGGTCGGGAAGACTGCGGACAATGTGAACCGCCAGATGGCCTCGCTTTCGAGCGGGGTGAAGATGCTGGCGGGCGCATTCGGCGCAAATCAGGTCGCGAACCTCGTCCTTGAGTTCGCGCGGGCCACGATCCAGCTTGACGCTTTCCAGAAGCAGTTGAGTGTGGGCTTCGGCAAGGGCGCGTCCAAGGCCGAACTCATCACGCTTCGCGACACGATGGTCAGCCTCGGCATTTCGCAGGAGGAGGCGCTTGGCTCTGCCGTGCGCCTCACCTCTGCGCTGAAGCTGTCCGGTCAGACGATGGCCGAGGCCAACCGCAACTTCGAGGCCGCATCGAAGGTTATTCTCTCGAACAAGCTGACTGCCGAGGGTGCCCAGCGCGTCTATTACGCGATGGCGCAGATTGCCTCCAAGGGCAAGCTGATGTCCGAGGAACTCAACGGCCAGCTTGGCGACACGCTCGCGGGCTTCACGCAGCAGGTCGCTGCTGCGATGGGCAAGACCACGGCTGACCTGCTGAAGAACATGCAGAACGGCAAGGTCAGCGCCGAGGACTTCTTCACCGCCCTTCAGAAGATCGGCGACGGCATTGACCAGAACAGCCTCGACAGCGCCGCGCGCTCGCTCGCGAACCTGAAGAACGCATGGTTCGAGTTCAAGAGTGGTGTGTTCGAGGCCGGATCGGTCAAGGGCGTCCTCGACAGCATGACCGGCGCGGTGCAGTTCCTGACCCAGAACTACGGGCTGCTGAACCAAGTCCTGATGGCTGGTGCTGCGGTTGCTTTTGGCCGCTACGCCTCAAGCGCGCTCGCTGCATTCGATGCCAGCCTTCTCGCGGCTGGCGCTGCGCGGGCCGAGGCTGCTGCCGAAATGCAGCTTGCCGAGGCGCAGATGGCAGACGCGGTTACGACGCAGCGCCTGATCGCGTACAAGATCGCCCTCGCGGAAGCAGTTGTGGGCGTAGCTGGTGCAGAACGCGCCGCTGCGCTTGCGACTGCGGAAGGCGCTGCCGCATTGCAGGCTGCGGAAGCGCGCCTTGCCGCCGCCCGTGCTGGGATGATTGCGACCGGAGCCGCGACTGGCGTGCTCGGTCGCGGCGCGGCTGGCCTGCTGACCATGCTCGGCGGATGGTGGGGTGTTGGCTTCGCCGCCGCCGCTGCTGCGGTCTACTACTTCTCGACCCGGCTGAACGACAACGAAAAGGCAATCCGCGCCGCGCAGGAGGCGGGCGACAGTTACGCGCGCTCGCAGTCTTTCTTCTCTCGGATGATCGACACCTCGACTGGCAAGATCGCCAAGATGACGGACGAGACTTGGAAGGCTTACGCGGCGCAGATGGCGCTGAACTCCGCGCAGACGAGGGCCAAGGCCAACGAGGCGCGCACTGCCGCCGCAGACGCGATCCGCAGCGACGACCGCAATCGCCTCCCCGGCAGGAAGTATACCGTCCGCGATGGCGAGGGCGGCACTACCGAGCGTTTTGTCCAAGGCGACCTGACCCCGGAAGCCAAGGCTGCGGCGGCTGCTGCCGAGCGCGGCGACATCAAGGGCCTTAGCAACCTGCTGCCCATCCCCGGCAAGCGTGGCGGCATCCACATGAACGCCAGCACCTATGCTGCGTTCACGATGTCGCAGAATGAGGCTACGACCGCAGAGGTAGCGCAGCGGTGGATCGCCGATGAAAAGGCTGGTCGCCCGCACTCCGACGCAGATCGCAGGCAGCTTCAGGGCAACGGCCTCCTTTCCTCCGGTGACACGGCCCCGAAGCCCACCAGCACCACCGGCACCCCGAAGACCCCCAAGGGCCAAACGCCCTACCAGTCCGCGATGGATACGGTCGGCGGCAACATCGCGCAGGCGCAGGCCGAGCTTGCCGCGATGGATCAGTACGGCGAGAAGGTGAAGAACGCCAACGAGGCGCTGGCTCGGTTCGAGACGACCAAGGGCAAGTACGCCAAGTGGTCTAGCGACCAGAAGAACGCCTACATCGCCGAGGCGGCTGCGCTCGACACCCTTCAGCAGCAGATTTCGGGCCTCAACGCCGCGAACTCGTCGTTCATGGACATGGGCAAGCAGAAGGCGCAGGCCCAGTTCGAGCTTGATCACTGGGAGAAGTTCGGCGTCAACCTGAACCGCGCTCGCGAGGCCCAGATCGAGTTCAATATCTCGCAGGGCGTCTACAATGGCGTGTCCGAAGAGGTCATCGCGCAGCTTCGCAAGGAGGCCATTGCCACCGACGAGGTCGCGAAGGCTGTTCGGGAGCGGAAGAAGGCCGACGACGAGCAGAAGTCCCTTGCCAAGCAGGATGTGAAGTGGGGGCGTGAGAACGATGCGCTGCGCGATCAGGCCCTCGCCGTCACGATGACCGACTTCGCCTACCAGCAGATGATCGAACACAAGAAGGCCCTCGCTGACATCGAGGAGCAGGTCATCGGCATGACCGAGGACGGCGCGAAGGCATACCGCGATCACGCGCTCGCCGCGCTGGCCGACAAGGAGGCTATTGAGGCCGCGAACCATGCGCGCGAAACGTCGTTCCTCGGCGGCACCCAGAAGGCCCTGCACGACTACGCGGATGAAATCGGCAACCTCGGCAAGGACGCGATGAATGCGTGGACTGATGCCATGAAGGGCACCGAGGACGCGCTGGTGAACTTCTGCATGACCGGCAAGCTGTCGTTTCACGACATGGCGAACGCGATCATCGCGGACCTCATTCGCATCGCAATCCGCCAGTCCATCGTCAGCGCGATCACGAAGGGCCTTGGCTCAATCTTCGGCGGCGGCTCCATCCTCGGCGGCGGCGCGATGTCGGCGGCGCAGGGCACGGCGAACGGCCTTGGTGCGGTCGCTGGCATGGCAGCAGCAAATGGCGCGGCCTTCGACTTCGGCGGCGTCCGCAAGTTCGCGCGCGGCGGCGTCGTAAGCAGCCCTACGTTCTTCCGGCATAGCGGCGGCATCGGTCAGATGGGTGAAGCCGGTCCCGAGGCCATCATGCCCTTGAGGCGGATGGGCAACGGGCGGCTGGGCATCGAGGCCAGTGGCGGCGGCGGCGACAGCGTGACCCAGAACGTCACGGTCAACGTCAGCGTCGAGGGCGGCGCTGGCGGCGACAAGATGCAGGGCGACCCCGGTCGTGCTGCCGAGCTTGGCAGGCTGGTCGCGAACGCCGTGCGCGTCGAACTCGTTCAGCAAAAGCGCCCCGGTGGGCTTCTGGCGGCATAAGACATGGCAACCTTCACCTACACCCCCGACTACGGCGCATCCTACGAGGTGCAGCCGACCGTGCGCGTGTCGAGCTTCGGCGACGGCTACGAGCAGCGGCAGGCGAACGGCATCAACACCCAGCGCCGGACTTGGGACTTGAAGTTCTCGGTGCGCTCGAACGCCGAGGCAGACGCCATTGAGGCATTCTTCGTCGCGCAGGCCGCTGTGCAGAGTTTCGACTGGACCGACATCAATGGCGATGCAGGAAAGTTCGTCTGCATGTCTTGGCAAAGGTCGCGGGACCGCTACAACCTCAACACGATTTCGTGCAAATTTAAGCAGGTGTATGAGCCATGAGTTCCATTCCTCTTCCTTCCAACATGGGGTCGGCCAAGGTCGATACCTATCAGCGCACCGACATCGGCGGCACGGCCACCGTCGATATGCAGGTCATGGTGCCGGGAAACCCGTTCGCCGTCACCACTGGCGCTCTCACGGCCACCGGCAGTGTCACCGTCACCAACCTGAACGATGCTTGCAGCGCCCTTGTCGTGCTGTCTGGCACGTTCTCGGCCACGATGATCTTCGAGGGCACCGTTGACGGGACCAACTGGTTCCCCATTCAGGCCGCTCGCGCTGACGTCAACTCATCCGTCACCACTGCTGGCCTCGCGCTGGCCTTCACCGCGCAGGCGTTCGGATACAAGCTTGACCTGAATGGCGTCACGCAGGTCCGCGTCCGCTGCACCGCGTTCACCTCGGGCACTGTCAACGTAGCCATCGCGCCGTCGCCGCACTCGATGGAGAGCGCACCTTTTGTCGCCACCATCAGCACCCTCACCCGCCAGTCCGGCTTTACGGACAGCAGCACCGTCCTCGCAGCCAGCGCCACCTTCACGGGCACTGGCCGCGCGACCACTGGCGCGAACTACGTCAAGTTCAACGCTGTCGCCTTCGCCGATCAGGCAGGGACGCTCGCCATTGACCTTTCGGTCGATAGCGGCACGACCTACCGCCAGATCGCCAGCGTTGCCGTGGCCGCAAACGTGGCGCAGGTCCTGTCGGTGCCCATGACTGGCCTCGCTGGCACAGCCACCCTGTACCGCGTCCGCTACGTCAACGGCGCGACCTTGCAGGCCGCGTTCCAGCTTTCTTCGTCCTTCACGGCTGCATAAGGCCGAGCGCCGCCCATGCTTCTCTTCATCGCAGGCGCGTTGATCCAAACGACCCCGACCATCGAGGCCGAGGTCCAGAAACTTGCGCCTTCCGCGATCATCGAGCTTTTTGAAATCGACGCCAGCGTAGTCGGCGGCGGGGTCTACCGCTTTCACTCGGGCAAGAACGAGTACGTCGCTGACATCAAATGGCAGGGCGTGACCTACAGCGCGTTTCCCATCGACGCCACGGGCTTCGAGTGGAACGGAAAAGGCCAGATGCCTCGCCCGAAGGTCACGGTCTCGAACGTGCTGGGCACCATCACCGCGCTCGTGCTGGCGTATCAGGACCTGATCGGGTGCAAGTTCACCCGGATCAGGACGCTGGCGAAATACCTCGACGCAGCCAACTTCATCGCCGGGAACCCCGATGCGGACCCGACCGCAGAGTTCCCGCGCGACGTCTACTACATCGACCGGAAGTCGAGCGAGACGAACGAGGCGGTCGAGTTCGAGCTTGCGGCGTCCCTCGACCTCGCGGGCGTTGCCCTGCCGCGCCGCCAGATCGTCCAGAACTACTGCCCGTGGAGGTATCGCGGCAGCGAGTGCGGCTACACCGGCACCAACTATTACGACACCAACGACAGCCCCGTTGGAACGCTCGCGCAGGATGTCTGCGGCAAGCGCCTGTCCTCCTGCCGCGTCCGGTTCGGGCAGTACGCCGAGCTTCCCTATGGCGGCTTCCCCGCTGCTGGATTGCTCAAGGTATGAACGAGGAAAATCGCGCTCTGGCGCTCGAACACGCCAAATCGGAGCTTCCGCGCGAAGCCTGTGGTCTGGTCGTCATCGTCAAGGGCCGGGAACGCTACTGGCCCTGCCGGAACATCGCCCCTAACTCCGAGGACGATGTGTTCGCGATGGACCCGACCGACTACGCCGCAGCCGAGCAGGCGGGCGAAATCGTCGAGCTTTTCCACAGCCACATCAACATCCCGCCGACGCCCTCGCAGGCCGACCTCGTGTCATGCGAGGCGACGGGCCTGAAGTGGGTCATCGCGTCCCTGCCGACCGAAACGTGGCACGAGTTCGAGCCGAGCGGCTACGAGGCCCCTCTGGTCGGGCGCAAGCACTGCTGGGGCACCCTCGACTGCTGGACCATCGTCTACGACTGGTATCGCCGCGAGCGCGGCGTCACACTGATGAACGTCCCGCGCGCAAAGGACTTCTGGCGGCGCGGTGAAGACCCGCTCGGAAAAAACTGGCGGGCGGCAGGATTTCGCTCCGTTGGTGAAGACGAGGAGCTTGAAGTCGGCGACGTAATCCTTATGCAGACTGGGGACAGCATGGTTCCTAATCATGTTGCCCTGTATATTGGTGACGATCAAATCTTGCACCACGCTGAAGGCAGGCTTTCGAGCCGCGACGTCTACGGTGGCTGGTACAAAAAGCATACTGTGAAGGTTGTTCGTTATGAGGGTGATCAGGCTGAACGGTGAGCTTGGGAAGCGGTTTGGCCGCGTCCATAGGCTTGACGTTCGCACCCCCGCCGAAGCGATCCGCGCGCTTTGCGCCAACCTCGATGGCTTCGAGAAGTTCCTCGCCACCTCGCACGAGCGCAACGTCGCCTACCGCTGCGTCGTGGACCGCGATCAGATCAACGAGGGGCAACTGACCCACCCGATGTCGCGGAACTTCTCCATCACGCCCGTCGTCCACGGCGGCGGCAAGGTGCTTGGCGCGATCCTCGGCGCGGTCCTGATCGTCGCGGCGGTCGCCCTCGCCCCGGTGACGGGCGGCGGCTCGCTCCTGATGACGCAGGGCATCGGCTTCCTTGGTCTCACCTACGCCAACGTCGCATGGCTGGGCGCGGCGCTCCTGCTGGGCGGCATCGCGCAGCTTCTCGCGCCGACACCGAAGGCCCCCCAGCAGGGCCAGACGAACGAGAACAGCTACTTCAACGGCCCGGTCAACAGCATCGCGCAGGGCGCTGCTGTCCCCATCGGCTATGGCCGCGCTGTTGTCGGCAGCGCCGTGATCAGCGCGGCGATCACCGTCGAGCAGAAGCCCGACCCGACCTACTCCTACGACCTTCCCATTGGGGGCTTCGCGATCCCGTGACCGAACAAATGATCATCACGGGCGCAGGCAGCGGCAAGGCTGGCGGCTCGGGCGGTGGCCTGTCCGAGCAGTCCGACACCCTCAAGTCCACCAGCTTCGCGCAGGTCCTCGACCTCATTTGTGAGGGCGAAATCGGCGGTCTGGTTGACGGCCTGAAGTCGATCTATCTCGACGACACGCCCATCCAGAACCCTGATGGCTCCACGAACTTTTCGGGCGTCAGCTACACCTCGGTGAACGGGACCCAGACGCAGTCCACGATTGCGGCCTTCAATCAGGTCGCGAACGAGACTTCGGTGGGGACCGAGGTCAAAATTTCGACCGGCCCGGTGGTGCGCTCGATCACGAACACCAACGTCACCTCGGTCATCGTCACGGTCCAGATGCCGTCCCTGTCTTTCTTGGACAGCGCCGGAAACCTTGGCGGCACCAGCGTCAACTACGCCATCGACATCAACAACAATGGCGGCGGCTGGGTCGAGAAGATCAACGACACGGTCAGCGGCAAGTCGTCATCGGCCTACCAGCGGCAGTACCGCATCAACCTGCCCTCGGGCGGGCCGTGGCAAATCCGCCTGCGCCGCATCACTGCCGACAGCACCTCGACCTCAACGCTGAACAACAAGACCGTGTTCTTGAGCTACACCGAGGTCATCGACGCCAAGCTGCGCTACCCGAACAGCGCGATTGTGGCGCTGAAGATCGACGCCTCGCAGTTCCGCGCGATCCCGAAGCGGGGCTACGACGTCAAGCTGTTGAAGATCAAGTTCCCGACAAACGCCACGGTGCGCTCGGATGGCTCTCTGGCGTACTCGGGCACTTGGGATGGCACCTTCCAAGTCGGCTGGTGCGCCTGCCCCGCATGGGCCTACTACGACCTCGTCACGACCGACCGCTACGGGCTTGGCTCCTATGTCGATGCCTCGCAGATGGACAAGTGGTCGCTCTACACGATCAGCAAATACTGCAACGAGCTTGTCGCGGATGGCTTCGGCGGCACCGAGCCGCGCTTCACCTGCAACGTCTGGGTCAACACGCGGCAGGAAGCCTACAAGGTCCTGAACGACTTCACCTCGGTCTTCCGGGGCATGGCCTATTGGGGCACTGGGGCCGTGACGGCGGTGCAGGACGCGCCGAAGGACCCGAGCTACCTGTTCACGAACTCCAACGTCATCGGCGGGCAGTTCAGCTATCAGGGGTCGAGCGCCAAGGGTCGGCACACCGTCGCGCTGGTCCAGTGGAATGATCCTGCCGACCTCTACCGGCAGAAGATCGAGTACGTCGAGGACACGGACGGCATTTCGCGCTACGGCGTGATCGAGACCGAGGTCGTGGCCTTCGGCTGCACCTCGCGCGGGCAGGCGCACCGCCTCGGCCTCTGGCTGCTGTATTCGGAGCGGTATGAGACCGAGGTCATCGGCTTCAAGACCGGCTACGAGGGTGCTGCCGTGCGCCCCGGCGACATCATCAAGGTCGCCGATCAGTTCCGCGCTGGGCAGCGCCTTGGCGGGCGTGTCGTCGGAGCCACCGACTACACCGTGACCGTGGACAAGCTCGACACGATCCCGAGCGGAACCCTGACGCTCTACGTGATGTGCGCCGATGGCAGCGTCCAGACGCGCACCGTGACCGGCATCAGCGGCACCACCCTGACCGTGTCGCAGCCGTTCGATGTCGTGCCCCTTGCCCAGTTCGGCTGGGTGCTGTCGTCCGATGCGCTCTATGCCCAGACGTTCCGCGTCCTGACGGTCAACGAGAACGAGACGGGTGAGCATGAAATCACCGGACTGATGCACGAGCCGTCGAAGTACGGCTACGTCGAGAACGGCCTGACGCTCGCCACGAGGAACTACACCTCGCTGTCGCCCGCGCCCGACACGGTCTCGACCATCAGCTTCACCGAGAGCCTCTACTACTACCAGAACGACGTCCGCTCGAAGCTGTCGGTCTACTGGCCGCAAGCGAAGAACGCCGTGCGTTACCAGATCGAGTGGCGCTCGAACGGTGGCAACTGGGTCAGGGACGAGACCTCGTCCTGCGACTACGACATCCTGAACACGGTGCCGACCACCTACGAGGTCCGCATCTACTCGATCGGTGCATTCGGGACGCGCTCGAAGACCTATGCGACGGGCAGCAAGGCCGCGCTGGGCAAGACCGCAAAGCCGAGCGATGTCAGCGGCTTCACCGCGAGCATCGACCCCCTCATCGGCGTTTCGCTGAAGTGGGACAATGTCCCGGACCTCGACCTCGCGCAGTACGAAATCCGTCTCGGGACCTCGTGGAACACCGCGACCATCGTCACGCGGGTAAAGGCGAACACCTACAAGCTCGGCGCGATCAACGGTGCCTCGCAGACGTACCTGATCAAGGCCATCGACACCTCGGGCATCTACAGCGCGAACGCAGCCTCCTACCCCATCGCATTCTCTGCGCCGAGCAGCGTGACGATGACGCAGCAGGTCATCGACAACAACGTGCTGCTGAAGTGGGGCGCTGCTACCTCGACCCTCGCCATCGACTATTACGAAATCCGCAAGGGTTCCAGTTGGGCGGGCGGCACGGTCGTCGGTCGCGTCTCGAACGCCACGTTCACGACTTTGTTCGAGACTGCCTCGGGCACCTACACCTACTGGATCGCGGGTGTGGACATCGGCGGCAACGTCGGCACCCCGTCGAGCGTCACGGCTGTCGTGAACCAGCCGCCCGACTACAAGCTGCTGCTGTCGGTCCAGTCCACCTTCAGCGGCACGAAGTCGAACGCGCTGGTCAACGACGGCATCCTGTTCCTCGGGGTCGATACGACCACGACCTATCAGGCGCACTTCACCGGCAACGCATGGTCCACGCCGCAGGACCAGATCAACGCGGGCTATCCCTACTGGATCGAGCCGACCGCGAACTCCTCCTATTACGAGGAGGTCGTTGACTATGGCTCGACGATCCCGGCGTCGAAGGTCAGCTTCATCGCGACCACCGTCGCGGGCCTCGGCACCCCCACGGCCACGTACACGATCAGCGTGTCGAACACCTCGGCCACTGGGCCGTGGACCAACTATGCGGGCGTCACCGAGGTCTATGCGTCCAGCTTCCGCTGGGTGAAGATCAGGATCGACGTCACTGGTGCGGGCGCTGACGACCTTTTCCAAGTTTCGAGCCTTGTCATCAAGCTCGATGCAAAGCAAAAGGATGACTTCGGCTCTGCCGTCTGTAGCTCTGCGGACGTCGGCGGCACGACGGTCAACTTCAATTCGACGTTCAATTCTGTGTCCTCGATCACGGTTACTCCTTTGGGCACCAGTGCGAGGTACGCGATTTACGATTTTGCGGGCGGTGCAAACCCGACTTCTTTCAAGGTCCTTCTCTACGATAGCTCGGGAACCCGTCTTTCCGGCACCGTCTCTTGGACCGCACGAGGGTATTAACGATGGCTGATTGGTCCCTTCCCACCCTGACCTCGACCTACGCGAACTTCCGTCAGAACCTGACGGATCGCGACGTCGATGCTGCCACGCAGTTCTCGGTGGGCACCCCCACGAACATGCCCACGGGTGCGATCCGGTGGAACTCGGGCATCGGGCGCTGGCAGGTGTGGTCGGGCACTGCATGGGGCGAACTCACCTCGACCTATGCCTTCACTGGCGTCACCTGCACCTCGTTCTCGAACACGGGCAACACGACGCTGGGCGATGCCAGCGCCGACACCGTGACCGTGAACGCGGCGACCTTCACGTTCGCCAACCCGACGACCATTGCCGGTACGATTGACTTCTCTGGCTCGGTGACGTTCGACACGGACATCACCCTGACCGGGGGCAACGTCTTCCTTTCGGCCACCACGCTGCTTCGCCGGGACTGGGACGGCGTGAATGCCGTTCGCGTCTACAACGGCAACACGACGTCGAACGCGGTCGCCCAGTTCGGCTTGGTCACTGGCCTCGCCAGCACGGCGGTCTACATGGCCGTCGATAACAATGCCGGTTCGCCCTACTTCCGCTTCTTTGGGGGCAGCACCACCGCCGTCTCTATCGGCTACTGGGACCTCCCGAAGCACATCTGGCGCGACCCGACCGCGAGCAACGCGGAAATGATGCGCGCCACGACGGCGGGCCTCAACATCGGCGGCGGCGCTGACCCCGCCTACCGCCTTGTCGTCAACGGCAGCACCCGCATCCAGAACACTGGCGTCCTGCGCCTTCAGTCGGGCAACGGCACCACCACGGTCGCTGGCGACACGCAAATCTACGCGGACACCAACGACCTCGTCGTCCTGACCGGCGCGACCGCTGCGGAGCGGTTCCGCATCACCGCGACGGGCGCGATCACTTCGTCGGCGCTCGCCGACGCGGTCGGCTACAAGGGCATCCCGCAGAACGCGCAGACCGCCGCCTACACGCTCGCCCTGACCGACATGGGTAAGCACATCAGCATCACGACGGGCGGCATCACGGTCCCGGCGAACGCCTCGGTGGCCTTCCCCATCGGCTCGACCGTCGTCATCTTCAACAACAGCGCGTCCTCGCAGAACATCGCGATCACGACCGACACCCTGCGCCTCGCGGGCACGACCAGCACCGGCACCCGCACCGTGGCGGCTTACGGCCTCGCCACGCTGGTCAAGGTCGCGGCGACGGTCTGGGTCGTCTCTGGTGCGGGCGTCTCGTAATGGCGGGCATTCTCTCGGCCCTGCTGGGCGGCGGCTCCTCGCGGTACTCCCTTGTCATCGGCAAGGGGCAGTTCTCGATCAAGGGCATCTACCAGACCGGCTATCGCTATGCACCGAACAACTACGGCATCATCGCGCCGCCCGACGCCAGCGGCATCAGCACGGTCGCGCAGGCTCCGTTGTCTGGCATCTATTACGACAGCACCTCGACCTACACCGGGGTCATGCTCCTCGGCACCCTCTCGACCAGCCTGCTGTCGTTCCTGACGATCAACGGCACCGACCGCGCGCTCGGTACGGGGTACACGGGCAACAGCGGATCGGCCAACTGCACCATTTCCATCGCAACGCCGTGCGTCGTCGCCTCGGTGGGCCACGGCGGCTATGCTGGGCTTCCGGTCAGCTTCACGACGACCGGGGCGCTGCCGACCGGGCTGACCGTGGGCACGGTCTATTACATGCGGAACGTGACGACCAACACGTTCGAGCTTGGAACCACCCCGAACGCCTCGACCTCGATTGCCACCAGCGGCACCCAGTCAGGGACGCACACCTTCCTCAACACGCCCTACACCAAGTTCGACTGCACGACGACCGGCGACTTCATCGGCAGCACCAACCCCGGCGCGGCTGGCCCGTACACCGTCACGATGACCATCGCGAACCCCTGCGTCGTCACTTGGACCTCACACGGTCAGGCCAACGGTCAGCGCGTCGTGTTGCGGACGACCGGGGCGCTGCCGACCGGGCTGTCGGCTAACACCGTCTACTACGTGGTGAACGCCACGGCGAACACCTTCCAGCTTGCGACCACCGCAGGCGGTGCAGCCATCGCGACGAGCGGCACCCAGTCCGGCACTCACACGATCTATCAGGCCGTCCAGATCGACATTAGGTGATCCCATGCAGTCCATCTACCCCGTCCAGTCCGAAGTCGTGATCCCGCTGAACGACGACCTCGAAGTCCACTATTCGACCTTCGTCAACGGCGAGACCTACCTGCGCCCTTCGGGGGCCTACCGCATGTGGCAGATGCAGCCGTTCGCCGAGCCGCAGGCGAACCCGACCATCATCGAGGCGTATGCCGCAGGCGTTGATTGGGGCTGCTGCGAGCATGTGTCCGTCGTGACCAACGGCAGTGCGCTCTACACCTTCCAGACGGCCACGGGCGACTTCGTCCAAACGTGGACCCACGGGATGCACAACGTCGATGGGGGCCTTGGCTACCTGCCGCAGCAGGTGTTCACCCGCCAGTTCGCCGACGACTTCACCCTCTGCTGCGTCACGCAGAAGCTGTTCCACCACAAGCAGGCCGAATATCGCTTCGAGGTCTTGACCGAGACCAAAGTGCTGGACGCGGACGCCCTGTTCGTTCATCACTGCACTGGTGTTCGGGAAGCGGAGACTGACTGGAATGTTGCGGCAGGCCAGTCCATCGAAGTAATCGCCCCCGACATCGTGATTGTCGGATACCAGATTTGAAGGTCGGATGATGGATGCTGCAATTGTAGGGGAACTGATTGCCTTTCTCGGTCTTGCCGGGGGCGTTCTTAGCGTCTGGGTTTCATTGCGTGAGCGCCTTGTGCGCGCGGAGACCAAGATCGAAATTCTTGAGCGGCTGCACGGCGACCAGCGCAGCGACGTCCAAGCCCTCCGTGACTGGCTGAACGACCAGTTCTCGGAACTCCGCAAATCCCTCGACAGGAAGGCAGACAGGTGACAGCCCTCGGCCCGGTCAAGTTCCTGACCATCCACTGCGCGGCAACCCCCGAGGGGCGGCATGTCAGCGCGGACCAGATCAGCCAGTGGGACCAAGCCCGCTTCGGGCAGACCAGCTACCACTGGGTCATCGAGCTTGACGGCTCGACCCATCGGACCCTTCGGGACGACCAGAAGGGCGCGCATGTCGGCGGCGCGAACACCGGCAACATCGGAATTTGCTACGTCGGCGGCGTGTCGAAGGACAACAAGACGCCCAAGGATACGCGCACCGACGCGCAGAAGGCATCGCTCCTGACCCTTATTCGGACCTATCAGGAGCGGTATCCGGGCATCGTCATTCGCGGGCACCGCGACTGGCCGGGGGTGAAGAAAGCCTGCCCCTCGTTCGACGTCCGGCAGTGGTTGAAACAAGTGGAGACTGATCATGTTTAAGGGCAAGAAGACCTACATCCTCGGCGGCGTGTCGATCATCGGCGCGATTGCCTCCTACCTCGTCGGCGACATCAGCGTCGTCGATGCCGCGCAACTCGTTGTGCCCGCCGTTCTCGGCATGACTGTGCGGCATTCTATCCCGCAGTTCTGATACCCCTGCGAGGCGCTGGGGCGGTGACACGCCCCGGCAGCTTCCCAGACATCGCAGCGTCCATCAACGTAGACGCGGTGCGGCTCTGGGCCGACCGGATTGTCTCATCGAACACGCCGACGTAACGCTCGGTCGTCCGCAGGGTCTTGTGGCCCAGCATCTGCTGCACCTCCTTGATATTCGCGCCCGACAGCAGGCTGTAGCTGGCGAAGGTGTGGCGCAGGTCGTGCATCCGCAGGCCCTTCAGCCCCGTGTCAGCGACGATGTCGTCCCAGCAGTTGTACGGGTGCGTCAGCGGCCCGGTGTGGCCCTCATTCGGGAACACCCAGACCTTACTCGAAAGGGGGTGGCTTTTGATTTGCAGCAGGATCACGCGCACCTCATCGCCGAAGTGAACGACCCGCGCGCCGGTCTTCGTGTCGGGCAGCGACATCATCCCGGCATCGAGGTTGATCCATGACCACTCGGCCTTGGCCCACTCGCGCAGGCGCAGCCCGGTGAACAGCAGCAGCCTGTAGAGGAACACTGATGCCCAGCGGCGCGGCGGCTGGCGATCCATCGCGGCCAGCAGCGCCCGCATCTGTTCCGGGGTCAGCACCATCTGCCGCCGCCGCTCCGGGTACTGCTTCATCTTCAGCGCCGGGTTCTTCGCGATCCAGCCGCGCTCGACGGCGATGTTCAGGGCGACCCGCATGACGCCCAGCGCCATGTTCGCGGTGCGCGGGTGATCGACCAGTTCGCCGTGGAACTTCGTCAGCGCCTCGCGCGTCACCTCGGCGAGCTTCTCGCGCCCGAACCGTGGCAGCAGGTACTGCCGCCAGAGCCGCCCGTAGACCTCCTCGGTGTTCTTCTTCACGCGCGGCTGGCTGTAGACCTCCATGAACGCCCGGTGCAGATCGGCGACCGTCTCGGCGGTCCTGCGGTCGATCTTGTCGCGGTGCGGGTCCTGCCCGTCGCGGACATCGACCAGCGCCTTCCGCGCCCGGTCGCGCGCCTCGTCCGGCGTCATCACCGCCGCCTGCCCCACGGTCATCTTCCGCTGCGTCCCGCCCGCCGTGCGGTACATCAGGACGTAGGTCTGCTTGCCGGTCGGCCAGATGCGGACACCGAACCCCGGTAGCGCGTCGTCCCACACCACGTAGTCCTTCGCGCGCGGTTCTAGGGCCTTCAGGCTGTTCTTCGTGATCTTCATGGAGGTAGCTCACAGGTAACAGGTTCACGGGATAACGCGGGAAATCTACCGGGCTTCGCGGGAGGCCCGCAAGAAAAATCCCTAGAAATCAGACACTTCGGGAAACGCCGGGAACGGGACGGGATACGTCGGGCACTCCACCACATAAGCGGCCAGTATGCAGTGGCGGCGTGAGGTGCCAGAAAAAAAGCCCCGCAAATCAATGATCTACGGGGCTAGTCTGTTGCCGGTGGGAGTGAACCGACCGGCAACAGGTAACACAAAGGTAGCGGGATTTCATCCCACCCGCATCGTCCTGCGCTCCTCCCATTCGAGGACATCGGTCAGCCGATAGAACACCCGGCTCCCGACCTTGGTGAAGGCAGGGCCTTCGCCGGTCGAGCGCCAGTTCGCGAGCGTCTTCAGGGAAACCAGACTGTTGTAACGCTGCGACAGTTCGGTAGGCGTCAGGATCGTTGCGTCAGTCATCATTGCCTCACAAGGGGTCGTCTTCAGTGCCGCCCGCAGGCTCATCACCAGCGGAGTTGAAGCGTTCCACCGAGGCGGGAGCGGCTTGCCCCTTGGTGGTCTCATCGAAGGCGGTAGCAGCCGCCTTCAGTTGCTCAAGGAACTCGCGACCAAGTGCGGCGCGAATGTCCTTGGGGGTCTGCTTCCATGCCGCTTCGAGCGCGGACAGACCCTGCTGCGTGATGCTCTGCAAAGCGTTGCGGCTCCGCTCCACACCTTCGTCAAGGGCGCGAGCGCCCGCGATCCACTCGCGCAGAGCCTTACCATCGTCCTGCGTGATGTAGCCCTTGCCGCGCCCCAAGATAGGCACCAAGTCGGCGGGGCACTTCATCACATCCTGCCCGCGACCGTTGTCCCACATCATCAGCGAGGCGGTCATTTCAAACATGAAGTTCTTCTCGCAGATCGGCTGGACGCCGAGCGGACGAGGGTTCTTCGGGTCCGAGAAGTCCACCTTCTCGCGCGCACGGATGCAGGCGATGATGTGCATGTCGCACTGAAGCAGCGTGTTCATAAACCGCTTGTGCTGCGCCTTCGCGTTCGCCCAGCCGATGACCTTGTTGGTGGAGGCCGAGGCGATTTCTTCGCAGCCGCCAGTGCCTTCCCATTCGTGGGAGACGCTGTCGATCACGAGGACCTCGACCCCAGCCTTCTGGAACTCCAAGATCGCGTCGATGTACCGCTGCGGGCTGAAGGGCGCGTAGAGGTCGCCGATCAGGAACGGATCGCTCACGGTGTCAGCGTAGAGCGAGCCGCGCCGGTTCTCGGTGTCGAGGAAGCCGACCTTCTCACCAACGCCCCCAGCCAGCCCATAGGCAAGCTGGATGGCGCTGAAGGTCTTGCCCGACCCGCTCTGACCGGCAAGGCCGATCACCATGCGCGCGCCTTCGCGCTGCGCCTTGCGGATTTGGATGACGGACATCAGTAAGCCTTCCCACCGGGCTTGACCCGGTTCTCCATTTTGTGATCCTCCCGCGTGGCGTTGTAGAGCATCTTCTCATGCACCGCGCCCGTGAGGTCGTACCCCTTGGCCCCGGCGAGGTCGAAGATGCGGATCATCGCGTCGGCAAGCTCCACCTCGATCATAGGGCGGTGCGGCAGCTTGTCATCCATCAAGCCCTTGCGGTGCCCCTCCATCGCTTCGGCGATTTCGGACACGATGAGCATCAGGATTTCCCCGACGTTGCGGGTGTCGATGATGCTCTCGCCGGTCTTCGGATTGGTCCACCACCCGGCCAAGACGTTCTGCCGATGGATGAAATGAGCGAGGTCGTTCAGGCCGGACAGGCCGAAGGCGACGGGCATCATGGCGGAAGTATCAGGCAGATCACTCATTTTTTGGTCCTCGGCTTATAGTCAGAGAAATTCAGCCCTGCTGCTTTTGCATGGCGACGAAGCGTCTCGCGCGTCCGTCCCAGCAGCGGGGGGAGGTCAGCGAGCGCGTATCCGCGCCCACTGTAGATGCCCAGCAGTTCTCCAAGCTGCTGGGTCGAGCGGCGCGTCACGCAACCACCTCCACCACCGCAGCGGCGTCCGCACGGATGCGGGCCACGACCTCGGCGCTCATCACGGCAATCGCGCGGCTGGTGCCGAGGATTTGCTCGCGCAGGGCATCAGCGGCGGGCCAGACGGCGACCAGTTCCTCGTAGGTCAGCGCGCTGTTGATCAGGGTGTAGAAGTCGTCGCGGCGCTGCTTGATTTCAGCCTCGCGCGCCCTGCTTGCCTTGTTGTACGCCGTCAGGGCGGTATCCTCGTCGTCCGTCAGCAGGAGCGGCGTCCGGTGGTTGCACGAGTTGCGGCTTCCGGGACGAAGCGCAGCCAGCGCATCATCCGCGCGGAACTCGAACCGCTGGTAGTTGCTGCCACCCGTCGAGACGTAGACACACCTGTCCACATGCGCCTGCCCGTACTTTTCCAGAACCGCCATGTCGGCGGGCGGGTAGCGGCGCTTCATGTGGTCGCTGACCGCCTTCGCCGCCTTGGCGTAGGTCGTGTCCAGTTCGGCCCTGTCAGCCGTCTGCGCGATCAGCTTGTCCGCCAGCGCCTTCAGGGCATCCCGGTGCCCCGCGTTCAACCTCTTGCTTGCCATCTTCATTCTTCCCTTCGTTGCGGCCCAGATGGGGCCTGTAGTTTGCCAGCCGCCTGATCCTCTCGGCGTAGACTGGGTCTTCTGCTGCCCACTCATCGGCACGGCGGATGCCGTGCAGCACCGTGGAGTGGTCGCGGTGCATCCACCGCCCGATCTGCCCCGAGGAGGACCCGCGCCGCGAGAGGGCGGCGAACACCGCGTTCCTCGCGCGCACGACCCGCTTGTGGCGGCTGGGCGACATGATCTGCGCGGGGGTGAGGCAGAAAATCCACCCCGCCGCCGCGACGATGTCACTGACCGAAGCCATCGAGCGCCCCTTGTGCCCAGCGCGGAAGCCCGAGCGGCAGGAGGCGGTCGGCGTAACCCGGCCACTTCCCAGACGACAGGCACTCGGCATAGGTCCGCAGCGCCTCGCGGCACTCCCGGCGACCCAGTTCGATCATGGCGTCGTCGGCGTAGTAGTAGGCCACCGCGTAGGGCGGCTCCTTCTCCACCGCGAGGAACATGAAGGCGTCGGGCCGGTTGCCGGTCGCCGCCTCAACGCCGTCCAGATACCAAGCCGCAGCGCGGTGGTAGCCGTAGTTGTACGCCGACCGCTCGAACCCGCGAGGGCTGGCGTCGAGAGCCGACTTCAGGTCGAGGACCGCGTAGTTCGGGTTCGGGTCGATCAGCCAGTCAGGGCGACACTTGCACAGGACGCCCGTCTCCTCGTCGGTCCAGAACACCGATTGCTCGGCCTCGCCGACCGACAGGATGTTCCGTGCGAGCGGATGGTTACGGGCATTTGTCGAAACCTTCAGGACCATGCTGCTGTCTTCCTGCGAGAGGATGACCTTGCCTTCGTGTTCCTGATCGAAATCCGACCACCAGCCGATTGCGTACAGAGTGTCATCGGATGGCTTCTTCGCGTTGACCTGCGTGATGGACGGGCGGCGCGGCGCATCCTCGGGCACCACGATATAGCGGTTGTCGAACTCGTCCGGTTCGAGGATCGCGGTGTGCAGCGCCTGCCCGAGCTTCAGCGCGGGCGTCTCCTTGCGCGGCTCGCGCTCGGGGTCGAGATATTTCGACCAATAGTGAAGCGGGCTTTGCTCGTAGATCAAGTCAAGACCTGACTTAGACACCCCCGGACCCGCATGATAATCGTCGTTGGAAATCCCGGAAAAACACCATTTTGCATGGTTAACTCCCTTCGTGCCGTTCCCGTTTTTGCCCCGGCACTTCCCGCGATTTAACGGCAATGCCTTTGTGTGGCAACCCACTTTACACATAAAATCATCTTTGCTACGGCGGCGACAGGTCATTACCGGGAAAACGGGGGAACAGCCGGGTTATGTCATTCCAGTTGCGGGAATATCAGTCCGATCTGATCGGCAAAGCGCGGGCGCAAATCCGTGCGGGCGAGCAGTCCGTGCTGATGGTCGCGCCCACTGGCGCAGGAAAGACCGCCCTCGCCGCCTACATGCTCGGGACCGCGTCCAGCCGGGGCAACCGCTGCTGGTTCATGGTCCACCGCCGCGAACTCATCACGCAGTCGAGCCGCACCTTCGACAAGGTCGGCATCAGCCACGGCATCGTGTCGGCTGGGTTCACGCCTGACCGGCGCGCTGGCGTCCAGATCGCGAGCGTCCAGACGCTCACGCGGCGCATGGAGGGCATCCCGCCGCCAGACATGATCGTCTGGGACGAGTGTCACCACATCGCGTCGGCCTCATGGGCGGCGATCTTCTCGGCCTACCCCGACGTCATCCATGTCGGCCTGACGGCCACCCCCTGCCGCCTCGACGGGCGCGGGCTGGGCGACTGGTTCAACGTCATGGTCGAAGGGCCGACGACGAAGTGGCTCATCGAGAACGGGTTCCTGTCGCCCTACAAGCTGTTCGCGCCCTCGATCCCCGACATGACCGGGGTTCACACTCGCGGCGGCGACTACGTCAGCAAGGAAACTGCCGCGCTGATGAACCGCAGGGCGATCACGGGTGACGCGATCCAGCACTACCGGAAGCTCTGCGACCACAAGCGCGCCATCGTCTTCGCGACCAGCATCGAACACTCGAAGAACGTCGTGGCCCAGTTCCAAGAGAACGGATACGCCGCCGCGCACCTCGATGGCTCGACCGACCGGCGCGTCCGCGACCAGACCCTGCGCGACTTCGAGGCAGGCCGGATCAAGGTCGTGTCCAACGTGGACCTGTTCGGCGAGGGCTTCGATCTGCCCGCCATCGAGGCGGTGATCCTGCTGCGCCCGACGCAGTCCACCGGCCTCTACCTGCAAATGGTCGGGCGCGGCCTGCGGACGTCGGACGGCAAGGATCACGCCGTCATCCTCGATCACGCCGGAAACGTGTTCCGCCACGGCCTGCCGGACGAGGTCCGCGAATGGGACCTCAACGCCAAGCCGAAGACGAAGAAGGGGCGCGAGGCCGCGCCGCCCGTGCAGCAGTGCGACGAGTGCTTCTACAGCGGCGAACCGTTTTCCATCTGCCCTGCCTGCGGCCACGAGAAGGAGGTCCAGACGCGGACTGTCCAGCAGGTCGAAGGCACCCTCGTAGAACTCGACAAGGAGAAGCTCGCTCAGATGAGGAAAAAGGAACAGCGCGATGCAAAGTCCCTTGAGGACTTGATCGAGCTTGGTAGGTCTAGGGGATACAAGTTCCCGGAAGCATGGGCGAAGAAAATCTATGGTTTTCGTCGTCATCGGGCAGCGTAGCGCATCCGCTGCTTGGTCGCGCAGCCCACAGGTCGTGACCATGCGAAACAACAGTGGGCAGTCTGCTTCGGGTTCTCGTCCTCTCCGACCCGACGAGCAGGCCGCGAGCCGGGGCGCGTAACCCCCGGCACCAGAAAGGACTGACATGAAGAACCTCAACAAAGTGCAGTTGATCGGCAGGCTCGGGGCAGACCCCGAGACCAAGTCGTTCCAGAACGGTGGGAAGGTCGTGAACCTGCGGGTCGCGACGTCGGAAACGTGGAAGGACAAGAACACCGGGGAGAAGAAGGAAAAGACCGAGTGGCACTCGGTCTCCATCTTCAACGAAGGCATCGGGACTGTCGCCGAGCGTTACCTGAAGAAGGGCAGCAAGGTCTACATTGAGGGGTCGCTTCAGACCCGGAAGTGGCAGGACCAGAACGGCAACGACCGCTACACCACCGAAATCATCCTGCGCCCCTTCGACGGCACCATCGAGCTTCTCGATCCGCCGAGCGGCAACGGCAACGGCCAGCAGTCGGGCGGTCAGCGTTCGAGCGGCGGCAGCGGCTGGGGTGGTCAGCAGCAGGGCGGCGGCGGGGCCAGCGATGACCTCGACGACGACATCCCGTTCTGATGGCGGTCGGCGGCTACTGCGGGGCCTGCGATAGCTGGATCGGGACGCCGTGCGCGCCCGACTGCCCCCGCATCATCCAGAACAAGAAAACGATCTGCGGAGTAACGAACATGAACGTCAAGTGCGCCCACTGTGGGGCTGAAACGTCTGAAATCCTGACCAAGTTCGGTGAGTTCCACCTCCCCGACTGCCCGGTGTCTGTCGCGATGAAGGTTGGCGGCAGGCTGATCGAAACCCTCGACGAATTGTTTTCGCGCACCGAGCGCGCTGAACCGGAGCCGTCGCCCAACGACCGCGCTGTCCTGCTGGATGAAGCCGAGAAGCTGATCAACGGCCAGCGCCACGAAGACTACGGCACGGCCAGCGAGAACTTCTCGCGCATCGCGCACGGCTGGTCGGAAATCCTCGGCCACGAAGTCACCCTCGTACAGGTCGCCCTGTGCATGGACTGGCTGAAGACCTGCCGCCTGATCACTAGCCCCGGCCACCGGGATAGCTGGATCGACAAGCTCGGCTATTCCGC
>NMUI01000216.1 GCA_002221445.1 Phenylobacterium zucineum
CCGATAAGTGGGAACCGGTTATCGGATCGAAACGCACTCTAACATCTTGAATGAGAGCCTATTTTATCCCTTTAGACGCCATAATCCCAAGTGACAAAAAAGGCCCCGCCCTTCGGCGGAGCCCAAATTGCAGAAAGATAGCGGCTATCAGTCGAAAATGATCACCGACCGGGCCAGTTCACCGCGTTTCATATCGGCAAAACCTTCATTGACCTGCTCTAGCTTGATGCGCTGAGAGATCATCTGGTCAAGCTTGAGCTTGCCGTTCATATAGAAATCCACCAGTCGGGGCATGTCCACCGGGAAGCGGTTGGAGCCCATCATCGAGCCCTGAAGCTTCTTTTCACCCAGGAAGGCGGCCCCAGGTAATGTGATGGACTGACCGATCGGGATCATGCCGATGATGTTGGCCGTGCCACCGCGACGCAGCATGTTGAAGGCCTGCTCGGCTGTCTTTGATAGGCCGATGGCCTCGAAGGCGTGGTGAACGCCGCCCTTGGTCATTTCGAGCACTTCCTTGACCGCATCGGTCTGTGAGGCGTCGACAAAGTCTGTGGCACCGAACTCACGGGCGAGATTGCTCTTCGACGAGACCATGTCGATGGCAATGATCCGACCAGCGCCGGCAATGGCAGCTCCGTTGATCGCCGAGAGGCCGACGCCACCGCAGCCGATAACAGCAACCGTTTCGCCCGGACGGACGCTGGAGGTGTGAATGGCCGCACCAACACCGGTCATGACCGAGCAGCCGATCAGGGCGGCACGATCGAGGGGCATATCCTTGCGGATCGAGACGCAGGCGTGCTCGTGGATCAGCATGTATTCAGCAAATGAAGACAGGTTCAGGAATTGCGGTAAGGGCCGACCGCCCTGGCTCAACCGGGGCTCTTCATCCTGGCCGCGCTTGGTTTCCGGCGAGACGCAGAGCGACAGGTGACCGGTCAGGCACTGATCGCAATGGCCGCAATAGGCCGACAGACAGGTGATAACATGATCGCCGACCTTCACCGTGCGGACTTCGGAGCCCACGGCTTCGACCACGCCAGCGCTCTCGTGGCCCAGAACCGCCGGAAGCGGATGGGGATATGAGCCTTCCATGAAGTGCAGGTCAGAGTGGCAAAGACCCGCAGCGGCGGTACGGATCAGGACCTCATGCGGGCCAGGCTTATGGATCTGGACATCTTCGATCTGAAGCGGCTTACCCACTTCGCGCAATACGGCGGCCTTCATGTGTCGTCTCCCCATGTCGCCCGATTTCGGACGGGTTTCAAAAGCGCAGGTTCAACCCCGCACGTCTCAGATCGATAGCTTATCGTCGTTCAGGTGACGCGCGCTAGAGGCTTTCGATTCCCACAGGCTAAGACGTCACCTGATTTCGCAGTTCGCGTTTCAGCACCTTGCCTGTGGGACCGATGGGCAGGGAATCGACGATCCGCACCTCGTCGGGGGTCCACCATTTGGCGACCCTGCTGGAGACGTGGGTCTTCAGTTCTTCGGGATCTGCGGTGTGATTCGGCCGTAAGACGACCAGCAGCAGAGGGCGTTCGTCCCACTTGGGGTGCGGAATACCGATGGCGGCGGCCATGGCAACGGCGGGGTGGGATGACACCGCGTCTTCAAGATCGAGAGTCGAAATCCACTCTCCACCGGACTTGATGACGTCCTTGGCCCGGTCGGTGAGGCGCAAATAGCCTTCTTCGTCCAAGGTGGCGATGTCGCCGGTGTCAAACCAACCATCAGGCAAGAAGACATCGGACCCCTCATTCTTGAAATAGGCCGATGATACCCAGGGGCCGCGCACCTGCAACGCACCCGAACTCTTGCCGTCGCGGGGCTGGATCACCCCGTCATCCCCCATGATCCGCAGCTCAACCCCCCATCCGCCGCGTCCCTGCTTCTGTTTGCGGGTCAGGGCGGCAGCGGCATCTTCGCCGTCATGCTTGGCCAGAGGTGTATTGATCACCCCCATGGGACTGGTTTCCGTCATGCCCCAAATCTGACGGACATCGGCCCCCAGCATATCCTGCACCCGGCTAATCAGGGACGCCGTCGGGGCGGATCCGCCGACCGCCAGGGTCTTCACCGAGGTCAATTTTTCGCCGATCTGATCCAGATGATCGAGCACACCCACCCAGATCGTCGGCACGCCCAGCAAAAAGGTCGGCTTCTCAGCCACGGCAAGTTCGCAGATAGACGGACCATCCAGATTCCGCCCCGGCAGAATCAGCTTTGCCCCGACCAGGGGGGCGGCATAGGGCGTACACCACGCGTTGGCGTGATACATCTGGGCGCAGGGCAGAACCGCTGATGTCGCCCCCAGATCAAAACAATCGGGCTGAACCAGGGCCATGGCGTGCAGGACGGTGGAGCGATGGGAGTATAGCACACCCTTCGGATTGCCGGTGGTTCCGGATGTATAGCACAGCCCAGATGCCTGCCGCTCATCTATGTCGGGCCAAGTATAGTCCGCAGACTGCGCCGCGATCATCTCCTCATAGACTAGGGTCCCAGCCGGGGCCTCTGGCGGCAAATGGGCCCGGTCGGTCATGGCCACAAGGGTTTTGACGGTCGCCAACTGTGGCGCGATATCTCGCACGAGGTGCCCGAAGGTGAGGTCAAACAGCAGCAGGGTGTCTTCGGCATGATTTGCGACCCAGGCCACCTGATCCGGGTGCAGCCGCGGGTTGATGGTGTGCAGGATCGCGCCCATGCCCGTGACGGCATAGTAGAGTTCAAAATGTCTATGGGTAGACCAAGCCAGGGTTGCCACCCGGTCGCCGGGTTTGATTCCAAGGGCGGTCAGGGCATTAGCCATGCGTTTTGCGCGTTCGAGGGCATGGGCATAGTCATAGCGGAAGATCGGCCCTTCGACCGTTCTGACCACAATCTCGCGGTCCCCGTGATAGCGAGCGGCATATTCTAGGATCGACGGCAGGCTGAGCGCCCGCTCCATCATCAGGGCCTGCATGGCGTTTCAACTCCCATCGTCTCTTTAGTCAGAGATTTAGAGCGAAGGATCAACGGAAGCTAGATGTGAGCCTGCTCCGACAATCGGGAACCGGCCATCAGATCGAAACGCACCCCAATTTTTGAATGAGACCCTTTTGTCTCGTCAGACGATCCTGTCGGAAGGAAAGGCGTTTAGGCCGCCATGCGGGCCTTGAAGACGCCATCGGGAAGCCGGGGGGCCCGCGTGGGGTGGACGAAGAAATAGTCCTTCCAGTCGGCACCAGGCAGCACTGTGGTCCGCTCTTCCAACCGGTCGCCGTTCAAAGCGAACATGCGATAACCCCGAGACCGAAAAATATCGACCACCGCCTCAGCAGAGCCGCCGAAGCGTTCAGACAGCATAGCCGGATGTATTTCGATCAGCACATGGGGCTGGTCGCGATCCAGAATGCGTTCAGCCCCCTTGAGCGCCTTCTGTTCGGCACCTTCAATGTCCATACGGATAAAGTCGACCCGGTTTATACCCTGGTCCTTGCAGTAGTCATCCAGGGTGACGACCGGAGTCGGCTGAACCTCAACACCGGTGTCTTCCAGGTCCGGACGGACCTTCCCTTCCGGGGCGGCGTCGGCGACAAAGGCATAGGCGCGGCCCATTCGGCCGGAGGTCTTTTTCGGCGTTACCAGCAACATTTCCCCAGGTGCATCAGAAACCGCCGCGTGGATCGGACGAACCTGACGGGAAATCCCATGCCAGGCGAGGCAGAGCTTCAGGACCTGAAAGGTAAAGCCCGAGGGTTCAAAGGCATGGATTTGGGCTGAGGGAGCGACCTGAGTCATTACATAAGAATGGCGCCCGTCGCTGGCCCCCACGTGCAGACAGACTGGCGAGCCGGACAGCAGGTCGGCCAGATACGGGGTTTCCGGCTCGTGCTTGGCCCATTTCATATTACGGCGCCAGGCGCGGAAGGCGTGGCTGATCACCCGAAGGGACGGCATGGTGAAATCCTTTTTCGGGGGTTCTTTACGCTGCGTCCCGCGTCATCGTCATCATGTAGTTGATGGCACAATCGCGCGATTGGGCCCAACGGCCTGAAAGGGGATCAAAGCTGACGCCAAACGGACCCTGCACCGCCAGGGCTTCCCCAGTCATGAAGCCACGCAATTCCTCGGGTTTAAGAAACTTAGACCAGTCATGGGTTCCGACAGGTAGCCAGCGCAGGACATATTCCGCACCAATCTTGGCCAGGGCGAGGGCCTTTAGCGTCCTGTTAAGCGTTGCAATAATCATCAGACCGCCAGGGGCCAACAGGCGACCACAGGTTCGCAGATAGGCGGCAGGATCGGCCACATGCTCGATCACCTCCATATTCAGAATGACGTCGTAGGGACCAAGCCCATCAGCTTCCACCTGTTCGGCCGTAGAGCACAGATAATTGACCCGAACGCCAACCTGGGTTGCATGAGCAGAGGCGGTGCCGATATTGCGCGCCGACGCATCGACCCCGGTGACATCGAAACCAAGCCGGCTCATGGGCTCGGACAGCAGACCACCACCGCATCCGATATCAAGAAGCCTCAGGCCTTCAAACGGTCGACGACTTGCCCCGTCCCGCCCAAACCGAACCAGGGCCTGATCGCGGATAAAGCCCAGCCGGACCGGATTAAACTTATGCAAAGGGGCAAACTTGCCCTTAGGGTCCCACCATTCGGCGGCAATTTTGGAAAATCGCTCAACTTCGGCAGGATCAATGCTGGAAACAATAGGTGTCATGGGCACCTTTTAGCGCTTTGTGGGCAGAACGCGAAGGGGAAGCGTTGCCGACCGCCGCCATGCCGTTTATGACGCCCCCTCCCCCGCGACCAAGGAGCTGTCGCCAAAAGCCATGTCTCGGCTCGTCATGAAATTCGGCGGCACTTCGGTGGCCGATCTGGAACGCATCCGAAGGGTCGGACGCCTGGTTGCCGCCGAGGTCGCCGCTGGCCACAAGGTAGCTGTGGTTGTCTCAGCCATGGCCGGTAAGACCAATGAACTGGTAGCCTGGACCGACGGTGCCGGTCCGGCGGCCCAGGGGCTGGCCGCCTCCGATGACGAATACGACGTGGTCGTGGCGTCCGGCGAGCAGGTGACGGCCGGTCTGCTGGCCATGACCCTTCGCAATATGGGCCTGCCGGCCCGGTCCTGGATGGGTTGGCAGATTCCGATCATCGCCGACGACGCCCACGGCCGCTCGCGCATTGACGATGTCGAGGCCGACAAGCTGACCGCCGCCATGGATACTGGCGAAATTGCGGTGATCGCCGGCTTTCAGGGCGTCACCCGGGATGGTCGCATCGCGACGCTCGGGCGGGGGGATCCGATACCAGCGCCGTAGCCATCGCCGCGGCGGTTAAGGCGATCCGTTGCGACATTTATACCGATGTCGATGGTGTCTACACCACCGACCCCCGCATTGAGTCCAAGGCCCGGAAGCTGAACAAAATCTCTTATGAAGAGATGTTGGAAATGGCCTCCCTGGGGGCCAAGGTCTTGCAGACCCGCTCTGTGGAACTGGCCATGGCGAAGAATGTGCCGGTTCGGGTATTGTCCAGTTTTGTCGAGCCCGGCGAAGCGCCCGGCCAAGGCACCGTTGTGTGCGACGAGGAAGAAATTATGGAAAAGCGGATTGTCAGCGGCGTCGCCTACAGCCGCGATGAAGCCAAGATCAGCCTTTTCGGCCTACCTGATCATCCCGGCATTTCATCGGAAATCTTCGGGGCCCTGGCCGACGCTAATGTCAATGTGGACATGATTGTCCAGAGCCACGCACGCACCGCCGACACCGCCAATATGGAGTTCACCGTGGGCAAGCGCGATGCCGCCCGAACTGTGGACATCATCCGAGCCGCCCAACCTAAAATCGGTTTTGACGATGTCCAAGTGAACGAAGACGTTTCCAAGGTGTCTGTGATCGGGGTGGGAATGCGGAGCCATACAGGGGTTGCGAAGACCATGTTCAGCGCCCTGGCCGAAAAGGGCGTCAATATCCAGGTGATTTCAACATCTGAAATCAAGATCAGCGTGCTGATTGACGCCGCTTATACCGAATTGGCGGTGCGGGCGCTTCACGCGGCCTATGGACTGGACCAGCTCTAAGGACAACCAACGGGCAGATTTTGACGCGATTGAACCCTCGCCGGGCAATTCCTGAAAACGGGCGGTATGCGATGTTTTTCGACCTCTGCGTCGGTCGTCAAACCTGCTAACCTTGTGGCCTGGAGAGGAGACCAGGATCTTGGTACCGTCACCCACCGCTGGAATTCGCGGTCAGCGAAGTCTGCTAAGGCAGATCCGCGAGGCCTTGGCCTCAGGCGGCCCGGCCCAGGCGCGTCTGGATATGGTGGTGCGGATCATCGCCCAGTCGATGGTGGCGGAGGTGTGTTCGCTCTATATGCGGCGGGCGATCGGCGACATGGAACTGTTCGCCACCCAGGGTCTCGACCCCAATGCCGTCCATGTTACCCGCATGAAGCCCGGCGAAGGTCTGGTGGGCGAGATCATGCGGCTGGGTCGACCTCTGAATCTGTCTGACGCGCCGAACCATCCGGCCTTTTCATACCGACCGGAAACCGGCGAAGATCCGTTTCACGCATTTATGGGGGTGCCACTGCTGCGGGGGGGTCGTGCGATTGGCGTGCTGGTGGTTCAGAACCGCACCGAGCGGGTCTATTCCGATGACGATGTCGAAGACCTTCAAATCGTCGCCATGGTCCTGGCCGAAATGGTGGTCGGTGGCGAGATCGCCCATGCCGGACCGCTCAGCGGCATTGATCTGGTTCCGCAAAAACCTGAACGCTTAAAGGGAGCCAGATTTGCGGAAGGGTTGGCCCTTGGCGTTGCGGTTCTACATGAGCCGCCCGTGGCACCGTCTCAACTCTTGGCGGAAGATGTCGGGGCGGAAGATGCCCGCCTTAAGACAGCGATTTCGGAACTTCAGGCTCAAATTGACTTCATGCTGGAGGGGCAGCATGGCTTGGTCGAAGCCAGTTATGAAGTGCTCGAAACCTATCGCATGTTTGCCCATGATCGCGGCTGGAACCGTAGCCTTGAGGATGCAGTGCGCAACGGTCTGACGGCGGAGGCGGCGGTTGAACGGGTCCGGTCGGAACACCGGGCCAGGCTGGGTCAGGCACGCGACCCCTACTTGCGGGAACGGCTGCACGATTTTGAAGACTTGGCGGACCGGTTATTGCGCCACCTGTCAGGAGAAGGCGGAAAGAAGCGCGAACTTCCAGATAATGCCATCCTGATCGCCCGAAATCTTGGGCCAGCTGACCTGCTTGAATATGACCGCACCAAGCTGAAAGGATTGCTGCTCGAAGAAGGCTCTGCGGCCAGCCACGCTGCCATAGTCGCCAGGGCCTTGGACATTCCCTGTGTCGGACGACTGGCGGGCCTTCGGGATCGGGTGTCAGAGAACGATCCGGTGATTGTCGATGCGGAAACCGGTGAGGCCTATCTGCGGCCGCGACCGGACGTCATCAAGGCGCTGCAGGCACGTATCGAAGTGCGTCTGCAACGTCGGGCGGAATTCGCCAAACTACGCGATACGCCGGCCTTTACCCGCGATGGAGCCAAGGTCAGCCTGTTAATGAATGCGGGCCTTGATGTTGATCTCGATATTCTTGACGAAACGGGTGCCGAGGGGATCGGCCTGTTCCGGACGGAATTTCAGTTCATGGTGGCTGAGGAGATGCCCCGGTTCAATGCCCAGGCGGCGCTTTATGAGCGGGTCATGGATGCGGCGAGGGATCGCCCGGTCACGTTCCGCACCCTTGATCTCGGCGGAGATAAGGTCCTTCCCTATCTGGAGGCCGAGCGGGAAGATAATCCGGCCTTGGGCTGGCGGGCCATCCGGATGGGATTGGACCGGCCTGCCCTGCTGCGACTGCAATTACGAGCCCTTATTGCGGCCTCAAAGGGACGGGCGCTGAAAATCATGTTCCCTTTGGTAGCCAGCGTTGATGAGTTCCGGTCCGCCAGGGCTCTGGTGGATCATGAGGTCGCTTGGGCGCAAAAACGGGGGCGCCCGGCCCCGGCTCGGCTAGATGTGGGGGCCATGATCGAAGCGCCATCCCTGGTCTGGCATTTGGATGCCCTCTTGCCCATGACCGATTTCGTCAGCGTCGGCACGAATGACCTGATGCAATATCTGTTTGCCGCCGACCGGGGCAATCCGCGCGTATCAGACCGTTATGACTTCCTGTCTCCACCAGCCCTGCGAGCTCTTGAAACCATTCAGAAGGCCTGCGCAGAAACCGGAACCCCCGTCTCGGTTTGTGGTGAAATGGCCGGTCGCCCTCTGGAAGCCTTTGTCCTGGTGGCCTTGGGATTTGAGGCCCTGTCCATGCCGCCGGCGGGTATCGGCCCGGTCAAACAAATGGTCTTGTCCTGTGACCGGGAAGCCGCCCATCGCGGGGTGACGGCCTTATTGCGCAGCACCGCCGGATCCATCCGCAATGAAGTCGAGACCCTTGCCCGCAAACTCTATCTTGCCAACTAGGACCAAAGTGTCGAGTCAGGTGGGATCAGATGCGTTTTCCGGGCCCAGTTTGAAGAGCGGCGCAAATGTGGGGGCGGCGCTTAAGGCCGTTCGCCTTTCCAAGGGTCTCACCTTGGACCAGGTGGCTGAGATGACGCGGGTGCGGTTGGTTTATCTAACAGCCATCGAACACTTCCGGCTCGATCAGCTACCATCCCGCCCCTTCACGGTTGGTTATGTACGAGCCTACGCCCAGGCCCTGGGGCTGGACGGTGAAGCCGCTGTGGAACGCTTTCGGGCCGATGATCCCTTGCTGAATGACGGCCTCGCTGCGCCCATTGGCGTGGACAATTCCGACCGCCGCATCGGGGCGATTGTGATGGCGGCTGTCATTCTGGTGGCGGGCATCGTAGCCTGGAATATCGCCCAACGCACAACCATGACCGATGCCCCGCCGCCGCCATCTGCACCGGCCGTGGCGATTGCCAAGGCGACACCGATTGTGACGCAGGGCTATATAGAGCTGGGCTCGCCCCTGCCACCGCCGGTGGAATCAAGCGCGCCGGCCCCCTATGAAACGCCCGGTCTAGCCAAGGCCATGAGCGGAGACGATGCTTCGGCGGAAGACACGCCGATTGCCGATCCCACCTTGCCCCCGCTGGCCGCGAAATTTGTCGCCAAGGGCACGATATTTGGGGCTGCGGCGACGGAGTCCCAAATGATATTACAGGCTAGGAAGTCGGCCTCGCTGATCGTAAGAGGTCCGGATGGGGCGACTTATTTCGCCCGCCAGCTGGCAACCGGTCAGGGCTATCGCCCCCCCGCCATCACCGGACTGACCTTTGAAGTCTTCGATGCTGGTGCCTTGCAACTGTTTGTGGGGGGTGAAAGTCGCGGTGTCGTTCCCGTCGGAAAGAGTACAGTGGCGCAATTGGTGCCGAGTCCTTAGGTTGCAGGGATCATGAGCGAAAACGATCACACTCGGCTCCGCCCCTGGCGCGCCATAGAACGGCGCGTGTCCCGCAAGATTCGCGTCGGCTCGGTTGAAGTTGGTGGCGATGCACCCATCACCGTCCAGTCTATGACCAGCACCCTGACTTCGGATGTCGGCGCAACCCTTGATCAGATCCGTCGCCTTGAAGAGGCCGGGGCTGATATTGTGCGGGTTTCCTGCCCGGACGAAGCCTCCACAGCGGCCCTGTCGTCCATCGTCAAGGCGTCAAAGGTACCCATCGTCGCCGACATTCATTTTCACTATAAGCGCGGGATCGAAGCGGCGAAGGCTGGGGCCGCGTGCTTGCGTATAAATCCTGGAAACATCGGGCGACCGGATCGGGTGCGAGACGTTATCCAGGCGGCCCGGGATCACGGGTGTTCCATGCGGATCGGGGTCAATGCTGGCTCCTTAGAGCCGCATCTTTTGGAAAAATACGGCGAACCCTGCCCACAGGCCATGGTTGAGAGCGCCCTGGACCATGCGCGAATCCTGCAGGATCATGACTTTCACGAATTCAAGATCAGCGTCAAAGCCTCCGACATTTTCATGACGGCGGCGGCTTATCAAATGCTGGCCGAGGCCATTGATTGCCCCCTGCACGTCGGCGTGACCGAAGCGGGGGGAACCCGGGTCGGGACTGTGAAATCTGCGATTGGGATGGGTAGTCTGCTCTGGGCGGGAATCGGGGACACCATCCGGGTCAGTCTGGCCGCCGACCCTGTGGAGGAAATCAAGGTCGGCTTTGATCTGCTGAAATCCCTAGGTCTTCGCCACCGTGGTGTGAACATTATTGCCTGTCCCTCCTGCGCCCGTCAGGGTTTCAATGTTGTCGAAACCGTCGAAATTCTTGAACAAAGACTGGCGCACATCGCGACCCCGATGAGTCTATCCATCATGGGGTGTGTGGTGAACGGACCCGGAGAAGCCCTGATGACCGATGTAGGGTTCACCGGCGGTGGCAAGGGCTCGGGCATGATCTATCTCGCCGGAAAGCCAGATCACAAGATGGACAACAATCACATGGTCGACCATATCGTCGAATTGGTGGAAGCCAGGGCCAGGGAACTCGCCGCCACATCATAGGGCCCGGATGCAAAAATGACGGGGGCGTCACCCCTTGCGGAAGAGGCCCGAGATTGCTTAGGTGCCCCCCTCAATCAAGGAGCACACCATGTCCGCAGACGGCAACTGGAAGATTACCATCAATTCGCCCATGGGCGCACAAACCATTGAAGCTACCCTGACCACCAATGGCGATACCTTCACAGGCTCGACCAAGGGGCCGATGGGTGAGCAATCCGTCGAAGGCAAGGTCGACGGCGATACCCTGACCTGGTCGGCGGCGATCACCTCGCCCATGCCCATGACGCTGGAATTTGTTGCGACCGTCAGCGGAGATACCCTGAGCGGTAATGTGAAGTTGGGGGCCTTTGGCAATGCGCCGCTTTCAGGCGTGCGTATTTAAGCAAGCCTACCCGTCCTGAGATGAGCGGCAGGTCGATCCGCAGGGATCGGGCTGCCGCTTTCTTTTGCCGTCAGAAATCGACGGTAACGCCCCGGAGCCGAAAACGCTGAGCGGTGCCGGCCCGAAGAAAGGCCTCCGCCTCCCCAGTCAAGGCCCAGCGATGATGACCGGGGCCATAGGGCCGCCGGAACAGAGGCGAAACACCGGTAGACAGGGCCTTGGGACTGGAATGGGCATCAAAAACCGCCACGGCCCGTGCCCGCAGGGCATTATCCACAGGCGCGGCGCGATTTTCGCCTAAAGCACTCATAACGTCTTCCCGGAGGGCACTCCCGCCGAGTTGCAGTAAGGCATCACAAATTTCCGCAACCAACGGGTCCACATATGGCAGATGTCGGCGTGGGCGTCGGTTCTGGGGATCAAGTATGGATGGCATTTAGCAAGTTTAAGGCCATTACACAGAGGTTGAAACTGCGTACGCCCAGACCGCGAGTGCGATTCACCCGCTAAAAGAACCTAGAGCGGGATCCGAGCGGGT
>NMUI01000217.1 GCA_002221445.1 Phenylobacterium zucineum
CATCAATGAATTGCGTTCGATGACGATTATCCCGACCTGGCCGAGCCGGCCTACATCGAGGGCGAAATTTCCTGGCACCACGGCGACGAAACAGGGTTCAAAGCCGCGCCTCGGGCAACTACTTCAATAGCCTGCTAGGCGCTTTGGTATGCGGCTCTGATCCGGTCGGTGAAATTTTTTAAAAGTCTCTTCAGCCTCCGGATCTTTTTGCGGATGCACCGGCCTGGGCTGAAAGCGGGTCAGGCCCGGCTCATGCAGCCACCGACCGATGGTGTTCTCATGCACCCCCTCACGATTGTAGCGATGCACCCAGTCCCCTAGCCAACCAAGGACTCCGTCGTCCGATGCAATGTATCGAATCGACACTCCGCAGCCTCGGAAATCCTCCACGAGTCAGAATCTCAGGGTATGGATTAAGGCATACGCGGCAGCTTGAAGCTGACGGTTTCACGAGCGGTTTCCACCTCGCGGACGGTGACCTCGAAGTTTGAGTTCAACTTGTCGATCACACCCCGCACCAGCACTTCCGGTGCAGAGGCCCCGGCTGTGACGCCGACCGTGGTCGCGCCGTCCATCCATGCCAGGTCCAGGTGAGAGGCATCGTCGATCAGATAGGCCGCCTTGACCCCAGCTCGTTGGGCCACCTCCACCAAACGCACGGAATTCGACGAGTTTGCCGATCCTATGACCACAACTAGGTCACTGGTCCTTGCTAAGGCTTTGACGGCCTCCTGACGGTTGGTGGTGGCATAGCAAATGTCTTCCTTGAGTGGGGCGATGATTGCCGGAAAGCGCTCCCGAAGGGCGCTGACGATTTCAGCTGTATCATCCACCGACAGGGTGGTCTGGGTAACAAAGGCGACATTGCCTGGATTCTTTGGGGTGAACCTGCGGGCATCGTCGATGGTTTCCACCAGGGTGACCGCGCCCTGCGGGAGCTGGCCCATGGTTCCTACCACTTCCGGGTGACCGGCGTGACCGATCAGAACAATTTCCCGTCCGGCCTCAAAGTGTCTACCTGCCTCTACGTGAACCTTGGAGACCAAGGGACAGGTGGCGTCGAGATAAAACATATTCCTGGATCGGGCTTCTTGTGGCACGGACTTGGGGACACCGTGGGCCGAGAAGACCACGGGCCGATCCGCAGGACATGCCTCCAGGTCTTCTACAAAAATCGCACCCAGAGCCTTCAGCCTCTCGACCACATGGCGGTTGTGGACGATTTCGTGTCGGACGTAAACTGGAGCGCCATACCTATCTATCGCCTGTTCGACGATCTGGATTGCCCGGTCAACACCGGCACAAAACCCCCGAGGGGTGGCCAAAAGTACGGTCAGGGGACGGGGCGGTGAGGGGGGATCGGCATCCGATCAAGCTAAAGCTTCAAAAGCTTCGACGCCAGCCGCGTTGCAGCCGCAATCTTTAGACATTAGTAGAGACCCCATGGCGGGTCTCCCGCTGCAGCCCCTTGTCTGGACGACCTCATGAGCCGGTCCCTATTCTTCGTCGCCGCCCTTCTGTGCGCCGCCGCCGCCCTTCCGGCCCAAACGGCGTTTGCCCAGGGCCGCCCGAGTGATGACGACCGGCAAGAACAGGATCAGGCCAAGAAAAAGAAACGCGATGCCGAATTTGGTGACATTCAGGCACCCTTGCCTCAGTTGCGGAATGCCGGTCCCTGCCCCTATGTGAAAGTGCTGTATGACGCCGGTCGCTATTTGGAGTTCAAGGACGGCAAAGAGGCCTCGGCCAATGTGGCTTATTCGGGTGAAATTCAAAGCATTTCAGCAGGTTGTGCCTATAAAGACACTCAACCCATAGCCCTGCAAATTCAAGTCCTGTTTGAGTTGGGCAGGGGTCCGCAGGCGGTGAGTGACACCAAAACCTACCGCTATTGGGTCGCCGTCACCCAACGCAATGAGGCGGTAATCGCCAAGGAATACTTCAATCTGCCTGTGAGGTTTCAGCCGGGCCAGGATCGAATTTATGTGACGGAAGACATCCATCAGGTGGTGATACCGCGGGCCAAACTGACCACCTCCGGCTCAAATTTCGAGGTCCTGGTGGGGTTTGATGTCACGCCGCAAATGGCCGAGTTCAATCGGCTTGGCAAGCGTTTCCGCCTCACCGCCGGGGTGACTGGGGCCCAGACGAATCAAAAATGACTGATCTCAGGCAAGGCTTGACCCAGGCTGTTTCGGCGGCCTTTACGGCCTTGGGCCTCTCTGCGGATTATGGGCGAGTAACGCCGTCTGATCGACCGGATTTGGCAGACTTCCAGTGCAACGGGGCCCTGTCGGCGGCCAAGACGGCCCGTCGCAATCCCCGAGAGATCGCCCAGGCGGTTCTCGAAGTGCTGTCGAAGGACACTGGGCTCGCCACCGCCGAAATCGCCGGCGCGGGTTTTATCAACTTCAAGGTTTCTGATCAGGCCCTATCGGCGCGGGCTAACGCCCTGTCGTTTGACGACCGGGCTGGGGCGAGCCAGGTCGAGACCGTCCGCCGCATATTGGTGGACTATGGCGGACCCAATGTGGCCAAGCCCATGCATGTGGGCCACCTGCGCGCTTCGATCATCGGGGAGTCTCTGAAACGGATCTACCGGTTCCGGGGCGACACTGTGCTCGGCGACGCCCACTTTGGCGACTGGGGCTATCAGATGGGTCTGCTGATCGGCGCAGTCATGGATGAAGTCCCCGACATCGCGACCCTTATCACCACACTCAATGGCGAGGACACGACAGTATCAGATGCCCGGGTCACAGAGGCCTTCGCGCTTTTCGAAAGTCGTATTACCTTAAACGATCTTGATCGCCTCTATCGCCGCGCGCGCAGGGGCAAGACGGACCCCGATTATCGTGATCGAGCCCGGAAGATCACAGCGGGTCTGCAGGACAAGACGCCGGGCTATTACCTTTTGTGGAAGTACTTCGCCAAGGTGACCCGGGTGGCCCTTGAGCGGGACTTCCATGCCCTGGGCGTTGAATTCGACCTCTGGAAGGGCGAAAGCGATGTGGAAGACCTGATCGATCCTATGGTTGCCGATTTGGAGGCCAAGGGCCTGATCGAGGACGACCAGGGTGCTCGGATCATCCGCGCTGACAAGGTAGACGACAGGCGCAAGCTGCCCCCCTTACTGGTGGTCTCGTCGGAGGGCACGGCCATGTACGGCACCACCGACCTAGCGACGATTCTAGACCGTCGGCGGAGCTTTGATCCCCATCAGATCCTCTATGTGGTGGACCAGAGGCAGGCCGATCATTTTGAAATCGTCTTCCGCGCCGCCCTGATGGCGGGTTATGCCGAGGAAGGCGGGTTGGAGCATCTGGGTTTCGGTACCATGAACGGCGTCGATGGTAAGCCGTTCAAGACCCGGGAGGGCGGTGTCCTGAAATTGAACGACCTGATCGAAATGACCCGGGACAAGGCTCGCGAGCGGCTCAAGGACGCCGAGCTTGGGGCTGAACTCGATCTGGAAACCTTCGAGGCAACGGCCCACGCCGTAGCCGTCGCCGCATTGAAATTCGCCGACCTGCAGAATTTTCGCGGCACATCTTATATCTTCGACCTTGACCGGTTTTCGAGCTTTGAAGGTAAGACCGGCCCCTACCTGCTTTATCAGGCCGTGCGGGTGAAGTCGGTCCTGCGGCGGGCGGCCGAGGCGGGCCATGAGCCGGGGCCTGTTACCGTCTCAGACCCCGCAGAGCGGGATCTCGTGCTCTTATTGGATGCCTTCGATCAGGCTGTGTCGGACGCTTACGATAAGAAGGCCCCAAACTTGATCGCCGAGCACGCCTATAAACTGGCCCAAGGCTTTTCTAAATTCTATGCGGCCTGTCCTATTCTGCCGGCCGAATCGGCCGTCAGGGCATCGCGCCTCACCCTGGCCCGGACCGCCCTGCGCCAGCTTGAACTGAGCCTCAACCTTCTGGGTATCGAAGCCCCGGACCAGATGTAGTCGATCCTCCGATGTTGGAAACGACCTGATAGAAAACCTCTCACCTCGGGGAGGTAATCGGCTTTGCTTCGAAGGCGGCTTTAAGGCCTTTGCAGTCTTCAGGAGGTGCCGCCAATGCCCGCAGATTTTTGGTTGTTCACCGCCGTCGGCTTTGGGGCTCAGTTGGTGGATGGGGCTCTGGGCATGGCCTACGGGGTTATCTGTTCCTCGACCCTGTTGATGATGGGGGTCTCGCCCTCGAATACCTCCGCCAGCGTACACGCCGCCAAGGTGTTTGCTGGTGCCGCCTCCGCAGTCAGCCATCTTTATCACCGCAATGTCGGGCGGCGTCTGCTGGTCCTGCTGTCCTTGGGGGGCGTCCTGGGCGGTGTGTTAGGGGCCTATGTTCTGACCTCCATTAAGGGCGATGCGGTCAAGCCTTATGTGGTCGGCTGGCTGGGGTTGATGGGGGTGGTTATTCTCTATCGCGCTTGGCGGCAAACCCGGCCTCAGTTGTTCTCCTGGCGCTTGCCTTTTCCCCTCGGAGTCATAGGGGGCTTTTTTGACGCCATAGGCGGCGGGGGCTGGGGACCTATTGTGACCTCAACCCTGATGGGGGGCGGAGCTGATCCCAGACAGGCCATCGGAACCACCAATGCCGCTGAGTTTTTCATGGCTGTGGCCGTGTCTGCGGCCTTTCTGACCGCACTGGTCACCGGACATTGGCAGACCACCGGGCTCATGGACCATATTTGGTCGGTTGGTGGACTTATTCTCGGAGGGGTGTTGGCCGCACCGATTGCAGGGTGGCAACCCGACACATCCCCTTGCGTCCCCTGACTTGGCTTGTGGGTCTGTTGGTAACGGGGTTGGCCGTCTGGCAGGGTCTTGATCTCATCCGATAAGGTGCCTGGAAATCAGGCATGCCCTCTCAATCCATCGGCCCTAGTCCTCTATCCTTGACTCCGAAACGCCATTCCATAAGTGTCCCCCTCGACTCTCGCGGGAGAGATCGGGGCTTTCGGGCCCCGGAGCCGAAGGCGCAACCGCCCCGGAAACGCTCAGGCAAACGGACCGCGAAAGGCTGATGAACGCTGGAAAGCAGCCCCCTTGTGGGACTCGCCGAAGGAGCAAAGATCCCCTTTCGGGGCTCTGAAATCTCTCAGGTTCCAAGGACAGCGGGGGCAGGGCGTCGTCGGAGATCGGTTCCGCACGCGTCACGTCAGCGGAGTCGATCCTTGTCTGAAGAGACACTCAAGACCACACCCTTATATGCGGCCCACATTGCGGCGGGCGCGCGTATGGTGCCCTTCGCCGGATACGCCATGCCGGTGCAGTATCGGGACGGCGTTCTCAAGGAACACCTGTGGACCCGCACCCATGCAGGCCTGTTCGATGTCAGTCATATGGGACAGGCTAGGCTTAAGGGGCAGGCCCCTCTGGCGGCCTTTGAGCAGGTGACGCCGGGGGATTTCAAGGGCCTCAAGGCCGGCAAACAACGCTATTCTGTCCTCTTGAACTCGGCGGGCGGGATTATTGACGACCTGATGGCCGCCCGACCTGATGACAATGGTCTGTTCGTCGTGGTCAACGGGGCCTGCAAGGATAATGACTTCGCGGTGATGGAGCAGGCCCTGGCTGGGCTGGTGGAGATTGAACGGTTGGAAGACCGGGCGCTGATGGCCTTGCAGGGTCCGAAGGCCTGTGCGGTATTGGCCGCCTACATCCCCCAGGCCGCCCGGATGGTGTTCATGGACAGCATCGCTGTAGAGGGATTCGGAACCGATCTTCTCCTGTCGCGGTCGGGCTATACCGGCGAAGACGGCTATGAAATTTCCGTTCCGGCGTCTGAAGCCGAGCGGGTCTGGACCCTGATTCTGACCGATGAGCGTGTCCGCCCCATCGGCCTTGGAGCCCGGGATAGCCTGCGCCTGGAAGCAGGGCTGCCGCTCTACGGCCATGACGTCGATGAAACCGTCAGCCCGGTCGAGGCCGATCTCAGCTTTGCGGTCTCAGTCAAGCGTCGGGAGGCGGGTGACTTTCCAGGTTCCGCCCGCATTCTGGCGGAACTGACAGGGGGGACTGCGCGCAAGCGGGTCGGTCTCAAAGTCCTGGAGGGGGCACCGGCCCGAGAGGGGGCCGAAATTGCCGACGACGATGGTCGGATCATCGGTATCGTGACCTCCGGCGGCTTCTCCCCCAGCCTGTCAATTCCCATCGCCATGGGCTTTGTGCCCCAAGCTTTTGCCCTGCCCGGAACCCGACTCAGGGCCATGGTGCGAGGCAAGCCTCAACACGCAGAGGTCACAACCATGCCCTTTGTTCCCCACCGTTATGTCCGCAAGCTTTAAGAAGGACCCGAACCATGCGCTTCACCAAAGATCACGAATGGGTCGAACTGGACGGCGAGATTGCCACCGTCGGCATTACCGCCTATGCGGCCGATCAACTGGGCGACGTCGTTTTTGTTGAAACTCCCGATGTCGGCAAGACTTTGAAAACCGGTGACGCCATGGCGGTGGTCGAAAGCGTCAAGGCCGCCTCTGACGTCTACGCCCCGCTGTCGGGCGAGGTGGTGGAGGGCAATGGGGCCCTCAGTGATGCGCCTGAAACCGTCAATGACCAGCCCGAGAGCCTGGGATGGTTTGCCAAGATCAGGATCGCCGACAAAGCAGAGTTCGCGGCTCTGATGGACCGCGCCGCCTATGAAGCCTTTTTGGGAACCCTCTAAGCCTCATGCGTTACCTGCCCCTGACCCCCGCCGATCGTGCCGAAATGCTGTCGGTGATCGGTGTGAAAACCATTGATGATCTGTTTGTCGATGTACCGGAGGTTGCCCGAAAGCGCGACCTGTTCGACCTGCCGCGCCGGTCTGGTGAGATGGAGGTCGAGCGCGAACTCTCCAGGCTCGCCGCCCTCAACCGACCAGCAGGGGCTGGCCCGTTCTTCTGCGGGGCCGGTGCCTATAAGCATCACATCCCGGCCACCGTGGACCATGTGATCCAGAGATCAGAATTCCTGACCAGCTATACCCCCTATCAGCCGGAAATTGCTCAGGGAACCCTGCAGGTCCTGTTTGAGTTTCAGACTCAGGTGGCGGCCCTCAGCGGCCTGGAGGTCGCCAACGCCTCCATGTATGACGGCTCAACGGCCTGCGCTGAGGCCGTCATGATGGCCCAGCGCGTTACCCGGCGGAATAAGGCGGTGCTATCGGGCGGCCTGCATCCGCACTATTCGGCTGTGACCCGGACCATTGCCCATGCCGAGGGCATGGAGATCAACAGTCTGTCTGCAGCGATTGACGCAGAGGCTGCTGTGGTCGCGGCCATTGACAGTGACACGGCCTGCGTCGTGGTCCAGACCCCCAACGCCTTCGGAACTGTGACCGATGTGAGCGCGATTGCTAAGGCCGCTCATGCTGCGGGGGCCTTGTTGATCCTGGTGACCACCGAGGCGGTTTCCTTTGGCCTGCTGAAGTCACCGGGCGAGATGGGGGCTGATATTGCCGTGGCTGAAGGTCAGTCCATTGGCGTCGGCTTGAGCTATGGCGGGCCATATGTCGGTCTCTTCGCCTGCAAGGAGAAATACGTCCGCCAGATGCCCGGGCGGCTCTGTGGCGAGACCCTGGACGCCGAGGGGCGGCGGGGTTTTGTCTTGACCTTGTCAACTCGGGAGCAGCACATCCGCCGGGATAAGGCGACCTCGAACATTTGCACCAATTCGGGACTGTGCGCCCTGGCCTTCTCCATACACCTGTCCCTGTTGGGTGAGCGGGGTTTACGGCAGCTCGCTGGCCTCAATCACAGCCGGGCGCGGCAATTGCGCGCGGCCCTGGCCTCAATCCCAGGCCTGGAAATCCTCACACCGCGCTTTTTCAATGAATTTTCTGTGCGGCTGCCGCAGGCGGCCAGCGTAGTGGTGGAGGCCTTGGCAGAGCAAGGGATCATGGCTGGCGTGCCCTATTCCCGCCTTGCACCCGAGGCGGGCCTTGATGACGTGCTGCTGGTGGCGGCCACCGAGGTCACTACAGAGGCCGACATCGCCGCCTTGGTTGCGGCGCTGAACGAGAGGTTTGGGTCATGAGCATGAACAGCGTAGGTCGCCCAACACGACCGGATAGCCAGGCTCCAGGCCTCGGGGGCTCCCTGACCGGTGCACGAGGATTGTTGCAGGACGAGGCCCTGATTTTTGAACTCGGAGGCTGGGACAAGACCGGCGTCGATCTGGAAACCCCAGACTTCGATGCTTCGGATCTGGGTAATCTGGTGCGGACAGCACCCATCGGCCTACCTGGTCTCTCCGAGCCGGAAACCATGCGGCACTATGTGCGTCTCAGTCAGAAGAACCACGCTATTGATCTGGCCCTCTATCCCTTGGGGTCATGCACTATGAAGCATAATCCCCGGCTCAACGAGAAAATGGCCCGGCTGGCGGGCTTTGGCGATCTTCACCCCCTGACCCCGATTTCCGCCTCTCAGGGGGCACTGGCCCTGATGGATCGGCTGGCCCACTGGCTGAAGACTCTTACGGCCATGCCCGCCGTGGCCATGTCGCCCAAGGCGGGTGCCCATGGCGAACTTTGCGGCCTTTTGTGCATAAGGGCGGCCCATGAGGCTAAGGGCCAAGGGCACCGGCGCACCGTCCTGGTTCCGACCTCAGCCCATGGTACCAATCCGGCAACGGCCGCTTTTGTGGGTTATTCCGTCACTGAGATTGCCCAGACACCGGATGGCCGGGTTGACCTGACCGATCTGGAAGCCAAGCTGTCGGATGATGTGGCCGCCATCATGGTCACCAATCCGAATACCTGTGGCCTGTTCGAGCGGGATATTGTCGAAATCGCCCGGCTGACCCATGCGGCCGGAGCCTATTTCTACTGCGACGGGGCCAATTTCAACGCCATTGTCGGGCGGGTCCGTCCTGGCGATCTCGGCGTTGATGCCATGCACATCAATCTGCACAAGACCTTCTCCACCCCCACGGCGGTGGCGGTCCCGGCGCAGGCCCGGTGGTGTTGTCGCAAGCCCTGGCTCCCTTCGCCCCGGCCCCTTGGGTGGTTTCCGGCCCTAACGGCTTTGAGCTCATCGAAAGCCCCAAAGGAGATGCAGCCCAGGGTTTTGGCCGCATGGTGGCCTTCCAGGGTCAGATGGGCATGTTTGTCCGGGCTTATGCCTACATGCTCAGCCATGGCGCGGACGGTCTGCGTCAGGTGGCGGAGGATGCGGTCCTTAATGCTAACTATATCAAGGCCCGGTTGTCAGGGGTGATGACCCCGGCCTTTCCGGAAGGACCCTGTATGCACGAGGCCCTGTTCGATGATAGATGGCTTGAGGGCACAGGGATCACCACCCTCGACTTTGCCAAGGCGATGATCGACGAAGGATTCCACCCCATGACCATGTACTTCCCCCTGGTGGTTCATGGTGCCATGCTGATTGAACCCACGGAGACAGAGTCCAAACAAGAGCTTGATCGTTTCTGCGATGCCCTTATCGCCCTGGCGGGTGCCGCCAAGGCGGGGGATGTTGAAAGGTTCACGGGTGCGCCTTACCTAGCCCCACTCCGGCGACTTGATGAGACCCAGGCAGCCCGCAGGCCCAAGCTGACCTGGAAGCCTGTGTCCCAAACGCCGCTTGCTGCGGAATAGCGCACCTTGCCGAAATTTAACGGGAACTCTGCCTTTACGATTCACTGATACAAGCTCATATCCAACCAACGTGATCACCGGCTGACCTCCCCGATCTGCTGCGGACCACGGACCCCAGGATTATGACCGTGTCTTTAGCGACGCCGACCTTGCGCCTTATGCGCGCCTCCGATGAAGCCGCCCGTGACCTTGCCGGTCGGGTTGGTCGCTTTGCGCTGGTTGCACTGGGGCTGATGGTCATGGCGGTCGGTTTGGTGACGGCACCGCTTCCCGGGCATCTGGGTCTGCCGATCCTGGTGATCGGGCTTATCGTTGTGCTCCGCAACTCCTTTAAGGCTCGCCGCCGGTTTGTTCGTATGCAGCGGGCACACCCCAAGATGATCTTCCCCCTCCGCCGTCTGATGCGTCGAGAGCCGGAAGTGGTCTTGGTGGTCTGGCAACAAATCCTGCGCGTCGAGCGTTTGATCCCCAGTCGGAAATTTCGAGTGCTGGTGAAGTGCCGTCGCTCACTGCGCCGTAATGGTCGTAAGCCCGTCAAGCCCGCCGCCGCGAATTTCACCGCGCAAATTCTCCCGGCGGAATAGATTTCTGACTGGCCGATATTTTCGGTTGAGCCTGACAGCCCCGTTAAGACCATTTCTCCGCAGGGATTTCCCAGAGTCCCGTCTCATTTTTCGAAGGTCCATTGGTGAACAAGCGCGTTCTCCGGGCGGCAGACGCCTTCACCCTGGCTCAGTTTGGGCGGGTGATCAGGATCACCCTGGTGGTGCTGGGTGTCGTCGTTGCGATGCTGGGGGTTGTGATTGCGCCCCTGCCCGGCCCCCTTGGTCTACCTGTGATCGTGTTAGGCCTGATGCTGGTCCTCAGGAACTCCTTCAAGGCGCGGCGGCAGTTTGTTCGCTTCCAACTGGCTCATCCCAAAATCGTCCGCCCTTTGCGCCGCCTGTTGCGGCGGGACCCTGCGGTCATCGTATTTTTTGGGAGCAGCTGTTAAGGCTGGAACGTCTGATCCTGCCGAGACCCTGGCACCGGGCAAGTCGGTGGCGACGCCGCTTTAAATCGCGCCGGGCCAAATAACGAAAGGGCCCTTGAAGGTCCGTCGGACGGGATGCTCTATTGCAGCTTTCCAGCCATTTGGCTGATGGCGACATCGATCAGTGGATCGCTCTTGGTCCCGGCCAAACGGGCCACCAGGACCTGCTCTGCCAGTTGCGCCGCCAAGTCTGCCGCCGCCGCTTTAACTTCGGACTGAGCCTGGGCTTCGGCATTGGCAATCTTGCGCTCGGCCAGCAACTGGCGTCGGGCAAGGCTTTCCTCAAGCTTAGCCTTAGCTTCTGCCTCGAAGGCCCGAACCTGTTCCCGGGCCGCATCCAGCATGTCCTTGGCCTGACGCTCAGCCTCGGCCCGCTCAGCCTGAAGTGACGCCAGCAGTCGTTCAGCTTCAGCCCGGATACGGGCCGCTTCGTCCAGGTCTGCCTGAATTAACGCGGCGCGGGCATCCAGGGCGGCGGCAATGGCCTTAGGGGCCTTGGCCACGAAAATTACGATCCCCAAGAAGATTAAGAGTCCAACGCCGACCCAAAACTCCGCTTCATTCGGATTAAGGAATTCAGGCATCAGGCGGCTCCTTGGCCGGCGGCCTGGATTTCGGCCGCCGTCGTCTTTGCACCGGTCAGGCGTTCAACAATGGCCTGGGCGGTTTCCACAGCTATGCCACTGACATTAGACATGGCAGCATCGCGAAGTCCGCGAATGCGATCCTCGGCCTGAGCAAGCTCACCGGCCAGACGCTCATCTTCGGCCGCCTGACGTTTATTGAGGTCTGCCGTGGCCCTGGCATTGGCTTCGGCTGCCAGGGCGCGGGACGCGGCCCGGGCCTGTTCGATTTCCGCCTTAGCCGCCGCTGCTTGAGCATCGGCCTCGACCTGAACCGCCTTGGCCTGTTCCACGGCCGACGCAATGGTTTGGGCCCGCACATCCAGCACCCGGCGCAGGCGCGGTACGAAGACCTTGGCCAGCAGGGTATAGAGGACAGCAAAGATCAGCAGCAGCCAGACAATCTGACCGCCCCAGAACTCAAACTTGAATTGCGGCAGACCACCGCCGCCTTGGGCGGCTTCCGTGGACTCGCCCGTGTGAGCGACCGCAGTGCGAGCGGGTTGGGATGTAGAGTCGACGGCCATAAGGCTTAGGCGTCCTAAAGGCAGAGGGGTGCCCTGACGGCCCCCCTTTGCTGTGGCTTAGCTGAACAGGATGAGCAGGCCGAGCACGAAGGCGAGAATGCCCAGCGCTTCGGTCAGAGCCGCGCCCAGGATCAGATTGGTGAACTGACCGGCGGCGGCGGACGGATTGCGCGTCGCACCCTGCAGGAAGCCCGAGAAGATGGTGCCCACGCCGATGCCCGCGCCGATCATGCCGAGGGTGGCTAGGCCCGCACCGATGTATTTAGCTGCAGCCGGATCCATGTTTTTAGTCCCGTTTGGAAGTTGAGAAGAGAGGGGCGAAACCCGACCGTCAGTGGTGATGGCCGAGGTTGACCACGTCATTGAGATAGACGCAGGCCAAAACTGCAAAACGAAGGCCTGGAGGAAGGCCACCAGGAATTCTAAGGATGTCAGCGCGACAACACCGCCGAGGGACAGCAGGGCACCGGCATAACCAAGGGTCGCAATACCCCCCGTGGCCCCAAGGGCACATAGGGATACCACGAAGCCCGCAAACACCTTCAGGGCCACGTGGCCGCCCAGCATATTGCCGAACAAGCGCAAGGCCAAGGTTACTGGGCGAAGGAGGAAGGAGATGAACTCAATCGGTGTCACCAAGATCAGCATATACCAGGGCACACCCGCCGGAACAAAGAGCTTGTACATATTGGCTCCGTTGCGGACAAACCCGACGATCAGCACCAATAGGATGGTCATAACAGCCAAGCTCGCGGTCACCGCCAACTGGGATGTCGCCGTGAAGACCAGAAACAGGCCCAGGAAATTCATCACCAAGACAAACAGAAACAGCGCGAAGACGAAGGGGAAGAAGGTCCGGCCTTCATGGCCGATAATCCCGGTCGCCAAATCGTCGATATAGCTGAAAATGCCTTCGCCGATCACTTGCAGGCGGCCCGGAACCACAGCGGCCCTGGCGGTCACCAGGGCAAAGAAGGCCACGATAAGGGTCGCAGCAATCATCATCGACAGAATGGAGTTGTTGATCGACAGGTCAATGGCACCAAGGCCAGGGACATTGACGGTCGGCAGGGGGAGAACCGGGTGGATCTCGAACTGATGCATCGGGCTGGCCATGCCGCCTCGAACTCCTTCAATCGTCCTCGTCGTCGAGGGGGAGGTCTTCAGGAGGCCCCCACTCACTCGCCAACGCGGCGCTCATACGTGCGGCCATGCGAACGGCCATCAAAATCGAAACACCAAAGCCCAAAAGGACTCCAATGATCATGCCCCAGGGTGCTGTGAGGATCAAAGCATCGACGACAGCGCCGAATCCGATCCCCACAAAAACGCCCCCAAACAAAACCCCGATCAGGCGCAAACCCTCGCCTTGCGCCTTGGACCCATAGTCCGGCGTCGGCTGAGTTGTCCGCGCTGCCAGCGCTTCAGCTCGCGCATCAAGGCTTTTTATTGCCTCGTCACGCGAAGGTTCGGGAAGTGCCATACGTCACACGGTCTCTCGACCATGACGTCTCCGCCACAGCCCCGGGCCTCAAGTCGCGCGGAACCTATAGCCGTGGGTGCGGTGCGTCAAGGCTGGCTGGTGTGGTATTTAACATACTGATTAGAAACAGATATTTCAGAACTCGATCCACATCGACAACCCGAGTCGGGTTTCATCACCGGAGCGCAGCAGAGACACAGTCTAAAACCAGCCCGTTGTTTGCGAGGTCCAAGGGGCGATTAGGCCACCAAGGCTTCGGCCTGACGCAAATCGACGGAGACAAGTTGCGAAACGCCCCGTTCGCCCATGGTCACCCCGAACAGGCGGTCCATTCGCGCCATGGTGACGGGGTTATGGGTAATGGCCACGAAGCGGGTTTCGGTGCGCCGCCGCATTTCATCTAGGAGGTTACAGAAGCGTTCGACATTGGCATCGTCCAGTGGCGCGTC
>NMUI01000218.1 GCA_002221445.1 Phenylobacterium zucineum
TCCAAGGTGACTTCGGCCTCTGGGTCTTTGGGCTTGGGGCATAGCCAGCACCATTTCATCCAGTCCGGCGTGCATTGTTCCCGCCATAGAAGTTCTAGGCACTGGTAGGCGAAAGTAAGTGTGGCCTCCGGCCAGGCCTTGAGCATATTGTATGTTAGGCCGGTGGCTCCTGGAGCTGTGCTGCCTTTGTGCCCTCGGACTGCCGCGAGGAATTCGTGAAGAGGCGGGGGGTGATGAAGAATGGAGGCTAATTCCTCTTTCACCGCTTGGGCATTCGGGACATCGGTCAGAGCCTCCCAGAGCAGGTCCGTGAGTTCCATCGGGATGAATTTGTTGATACATTCCGTGACGAAGGCGGCTTTTGATTGCATAACAGTTTGCCAGTTGGTGTGGGGTGTGGTCGGGCCACGGTACCATTGTGTGAAGTGGGTAGTTATAAGGTTGTGAAGGGCGCGATGGTCGGTGAGCGAGCCGCCATCATCAAGATGCAGGTAGTCGAGGTTGTACATGTCCACTTCCTCCCTCATGATGGACCGGATGACACGACCCGTGCGGCCGAGGATGCGAGAACGTTCACGAGCAGCTGTTGCCTCGCTGATTTTGCTGCGAAGGTCGGCACGATTCCGCCCATGGAGGCGCTTCAGTAGGGACTGGGCTATGGAGGGGCAGAAGGAGGGGTGGGAGATGTCCTCAAGGGTGCATGTCCGCCAGAATGAGGGACCGTAGCCCGTTACGTCCATGAGAGTTTGAGGGATTGAGGGATGCGGCCAAGCGTGCTGCTTGACTCGCGATACCCATAGGTCAATGATGGGATAGATTCCCGAGTTCATATGATTCTGGGTGGACCAGCGCCGTGCACCATGATAGCCCCTGAGGTGACTGTGGATGTCGTATATGGCCATGAGGTTGTATTTATACGCCATCGCGGTGGGGGACCATCCGTCGAAGTGTTTCCTTTTAGGGGCGTGAGGTTTGTTGCGGTGCTGGTCTGAAGCGAGCCATGCTGAGGGGGCTAGGCTGAGGGAGTGGAGAGTGGCGGAGGCCTGCTGGGAGTTCAGAGGGTTTGTGGTGGGAGTAATGCTGGCCATATGCGTTTGGTAGTGGGCGACCAGTGATTTATCTGCCAGATTAATGTCCGGGGAGGAGAGGGGGGGGCGCTGGAGGGCATGGATAGTGCTGCGGCCCGGGAGGGCTCCCCGGAGTGAGAGTCCGAGGAGAAGAGGGCGGTGGTCTGATATCGAGCCGAAGAAGGACCCCGTGCTCACCCCTGCCTTGGTTATGTGGCCGGAGGCTCCTTGGGAGAGAAGAATATGGTCAATTAGGCTCTTTGGGGTGCCGCCGTGATAATAGGAGTATAGAGGGTTGGGCGCAGCCTGGGATAGGCC
>NMUI01000219.1 GCA_002221445.1 Phenylobacterium zucineum
CCCTAGAGCCTGTTCCCTTTAGACGGAAACGTCTAGAGGGATAAAACAGGCTCTAATTCAAGATGTTAGAGTGCGTTCCGATAACCGGTTCCCACTTATCGGAACGCACTCTAGTCGCGGGCATTGATGTCCACATAGTCCCGGTGCGGTGCGCCGGTATAGATCTGCCGCGGACGACCGATTTTCTGCAAGGGATCCTCGATCATTTCGCGCCACTGAGAAATCCAACCGACCGTGCGAGCCAGGGCAAACAGCACGGTGAACATTTCCGGTGGGAAGCCCAGCGCCCGCAGGGTGATGCCGGAATAGAAATCGACATTCGGATAAAGCTTACGCTCGACGAAGTAGGGATCGCTGAGCGCGACCTTTTCCAGCTCCATGGCCACTTTCAGAAGCGGGTCATCTTGAAGTCCGACTTCAGCCAGCACCTCGTGACAGGTCCTCTGCATCACCGTGGCGCGAGGGTCATAGTTTTTGTAGACCCGGTGGCCGAAGCCCATCAGGCGATAGCGACGATCCTTCACGCCCTGAACATATTCCGGAATGCGTTCGACGCTGCCGATCTCCTTCAGCATGTTGAGGGCTTCTTCATTGGCCCCCCCGTGGCTCGGACCCCAAAGACAGGCGATACCTGCCGCGATACAGGCAAACGGGTTGGCTCCCGATGATCCGGCCAGCCGGACGGTCGATGTGGAGGCATTTTGTTCGTGGTCCGCATGGAGAATGAAAATACGGTCCATGGCCCGGGTAAGAACTGGATTGGGCTTCCAATCTTCTGCGGGCACGGAGAAGCACATCCGTAGGAAATTTTCCGCATAAGACAGGTCATTGCGAGGATGCACGAAGGGCTGGCCGCGGAAGTACTTAAAGGCCCTGGCGGCGATGGTGGGCATTTTCGCGATCAGACGATGCGACGAGATCATCCGCTGTTGGGGATCATCCACATTGGTGCTGTCATGATAGAAGGCCGACAGGGCACCGACAGCACCGACCATGATCGCCATGGGGTGAGCATCGCGGCGGAAGCCCATAAAGAACCGATCAAACTGCTCATGGAGCATGGTGTGATAGGTGATGGTGTGCTCAAACTCTTCAAAAGCTTTGGCGCTTGGCAACTCGCCGTGCAGCAGCAGGTAGCAGACCTCCAGAAAGCTTGATTTCTCGGCCAGTTGATCAATCGGATAGCCGCGATGCAGCAATATGCCCTTATCGCCGTCGATAAAGGTGATCTTGCTTTCGCAGGAGGCTGTGGAGGTAAAGCCCGGATCATAGGTAAAGACGTCGGCTTCCGCATAAAGCTTGCGGATATCAACCACGGCAGGGCCGTCCGTGCCCTTCAAAATGGGCATTTCGACGGTCGTACCGCCGACTGTGATCTTGGCCGTATTGCCCATAACATCCCCTCGAATGCGGATTTCAAAACCGGTCTTCCAACAGCCTTATACCGCCTTATGCGGACGGCGAAAGAGCATCCTCAATACGTCGTAAACTTTCAAATTGTCCTAAGCTGACCATAGCCCCCGCAAGGTCTGGCGCCGGTGATCCTCCTGACAGGACCCCACGCAAAGCCGGGCCGATCTTGCCAAGGCCGATGCCTTCAGACACCGCAAAGGCCCGCAGACCGGCTTCAAGTGCCGGCCCTTCCCAGGGAACGAGATCGTTGAGGACGGCGCTGAGACGCTTGAGCCTGCCGCGCGTCTCGTCGGTGAGCAGGCTTTGAATCTTTTCGGGAAGATACAAGGGGCGGGTTTTCAGGGCAAAGGTCACATTATCTGCCAGATCGAGCAGGGTTTTTGCCCCATCCCGGACCAGGGGAATGGTGCGGTGCAGAATTTCTGCATCGTTGGGTCTTAGGAAGGTTCCGCGCCCGGCGAGGATTTTTGTAACCTCCTCGGACAAGCGCTCCACCGCCGCCAAACGGATATAGTGATTATTGATATGATTAAGCTTAGCCCAGTCTAGGCGGGCTGGCGCACTGACCACATCCTTAACGTCAAACCATGCCGCAGCCTGGGCGTCGGAGAAGATTTCGTCATCCCCATGACCCCAACCCAGGCGGGCCAGATAATTTCGCATGGCCTCGGGCAGGTACCCCAGGTCAGCGAATTCTCCCACAGCCTGCGCGCCGTGGCGTTTTGAAAGTTTTGCGCCGTCGGGACCGTGGATTAAGGGCAGGTGCGCCCAGACCGGCACATCCCATCCCAGCGCCTGATAGATAAGGGTCTGCCGTGCCGCATTGTTCAGATGATCATCGCCACGGATCACGTGGGTGACCCCCATATCGTGATCATCGACCACCACCGCCAGATTATAGGTCGGCGTTCCGTCGGTTCTTAAGAGGATGAGGTCATCTAAGTCTTTGTTTTGGAAGCTGATACGGCCCTTGACCTGATCGTCGACCACGGTCTCGCCATCCTGCGGGCTGCGAAGCCTGACGACAAAGGGTTGAGCTTCATCATAATTCCCAACATGATCCCGCCACACGGATCGGACCACTCGGCCCTCAGCCCGAGCAAGGTCACGTTCCAGAGCGAGGTCCTCTTGGCTTGTATAATCACGATAGGCCATACCCCGCGCCAGAAGGTCATCAACGGCAGCGCGATGCAGGTCGGCCCGGGCAGCCTGAAAACCGGCCTTGTGTCGGGGGTGAGGCCCAACCAAGCCAAGCCGTCAAAAATCACCTGCACGGCAGCCTCTGTTGAACGCTCCCGATCCGTGTCTTCTATGCGGAGCAGAAATGTTCCGCCGGTATGCTTGGCATAGAGCCAGTTAAACAGGGCGGTCCGCGCCGTGCCGATGTGCATGGAGCCGGTGGGAGAAGGGGCGATACGCGTGACGACGGGGCGTTCGGACATGGACGTTATGACAGTGATTGACGACGCCTCGGCAAATGCTTCCGGCAAGGACCGGCGTCATATCATGGGTTCTCTAAAGCCTCCTAGTCCCGCAACGATGTGGACCGAGTTCAAGGCAGAGGTCTTGGCCCAGACGGATCATTGGCCGCTTTGGCTGCCGGTGGCGTTTGGTTGCGGAGCCTCGATCTATTTCGCCTTACCCCGGGAGCCGACAGCCTGGCTGGCCTGGTTATGTCTCGGTGCGACCATCGCGATGGTCGCCTTTCGCCATCGGCTTTCTGCCGGGCGTGGGCAGTCAGCCTGATTGTGCTGATCGCTCTGGGTGTGGCGGGATTTTCGGCGGCAAAACTCAGGACCGAGCGTGTTCGTGCGCCGGTGGCACCTCCGGACCTCGGTATGGTTACAATTGACGCCCTCGTGGTCGACATTCCAAGTCCGGGGCAGGGTGGTCAGCGGCTTTTGCTAGCCCCCATCAGGATCAGTGGTCTTACCGCTGAAGCAACGCCGATCCGGGTCCGGGTCACCCTGAAACCCCTGGCCGAACTTCCACCTCCGGGTCAGGCCATCCGGTTGAAGGCCATGCTCAATCCGCCACCGCCACCCGCCAGCCCCGGGGCCTATGATTTTGCCCGCGATGCCTTTTTTGACGGAGTCGGCGGCGTCGGTTTTGCCCTGGGTGCGCCTGTCCAAATTGCACCGACACAGGTGCTTCCCCTCCGCCTGACTCTGCAGATGCACATTAATGCGATGCGATGGCACCTGACACGACAGATTTTGCAGGTGCTGGGACCTCAAGAGGGGGGTTTGGCGGCGGCCATGGTGACGGGCCATGAAGCCTTCATTCCAAAAGTCGAGGTGGACAATCTCAGAGCGGCGGGGCTGGCTCACATTATTTCCATCTCCGGTCTGCATATGGCGATTGTCGGAGGCTTCACCTTTGTGGCCCTGCGTTTGGCTATTGCCGCATGGCCTTGGCTGGCCTTGAGAATTTCCGGCAAAAAGATCGCCGCCGTTGGCGGGTTTATCATGGTGCTCGGCTATCTCTGTTTTCCGGGTGGCCCAATCCGGCCATCCGCGCGGCCGTCACGGCGTCTTGCGCGTTTTGGGCCATGATCCTTGATCGACGAGCCGTCAGTCTGCATACCCTGGGCCTGTCAGCACTTATCATCCTGGCTTTTCAGCCGGAGGCCGTCACCGAGCCGGGCTTTCAAATGTCGTTTGCCGCAACCTCAGCCCTGGTTGCCCTGGCAGAAGGCTGGCCGCGCCCCATCCGTGAGATTCAGACCCCCTGGATTATCCGAGGACTTCAAACCCTCAGCACACTTCTGTCTGCCAGCTTTATCGCGAGTTTGGTTGCCGGTTTGGCCACGGGTCCCTTTGCCCTCCAGCATTTCAATCGGATTTCGACCTATGGCCTGGTGACGAATTTGTTGGTCGAACCCATTTCAACCTTTGTCATGCTGCCTGCCTTGGCCGTCGGTGCCGTTCTTTCTCCCTTCGGCCTCGGCGCTGGCCCCTTGCAGGTCGCTGGTGCGGCTATCGGCACCATGAACAGGATCGCTGAGCTCGCGGCCAAGGCCCCTTTTTCACAGCTGATCGTGGCCAGCGCGCCTTCCTGGACGCTGGCGGCTTCCTTCCTCGGGATTGTGTTCATATGCCTGTGGAAGGGGCGTTGGCGTTGGCTGGGACTTCCCGCCGCCCTGGCGGTCAATCTGGCCCCAAGGCCACCTCAGCCGGATGCCTGGATTTCTGCTGATGCTTCAGCCATGGCAGTAAGGGTTGGGGGACAGGCCGTCTTCTTCCGGCCGGATGTGAAATTGTTTTCCGCCCAGGTTTGGGCCCGGCGGCGAGGGCTTGTAGAACCCGCGCATCAGCAGGCGGCGCGGGACGCGCTTTTTCAATGTGACAGATGGTCCTGCATCCCCTCGACGACCTCTGTGCCGGGCGTGGCTGCCCTTTGGACCCGCAGATTGGGTGCCTGGGAGCGAATGGCCCAACGCCTTTGTGCTGCGGACATTGTGATCCTTCGGGGTTATGCGACCACTCAGAGATGTGCTCATTCACGGGTGCTGGACGCAGAGAATTTCAGCTCGGGAGGATCAGCCGAGCTCTACCAAGATCGCGCGGGCGGTTGGCGGATTGTCTGGGCGCAGCCCCTTCGAGGTGACCGTCCGTGGACGCACGCCATTACAGCGACGGACTGAAAGCCAGGGTCAGGTTCCGATGACCGGCCCCTTGTCCAAGCCACTTTTAATGATAGCGCCGAATAAGCCCCACGAGCCGTCCCTGAACCTGAACCTGATCAGGTCCGAAAATTCGGGTTTCATAGGCCGGGTTGGCGGCCTCTAACGCAATTGAGGCCCCCTTCTTGCGCAGGCGCTTCAGAGTGGCTTCTTGGCCCATAACAAGCGCCACCACAATGTCGCCGGAGGTGGCGGAGTCGGTCTTGCGTATGACCACATAATCACCGTCCAGAATACCCGCATTCAGCATGGAGTCGCCCTGGACTTCGAGGACAAAGTGCTCGCCGGCCCCCAGCAGGGCCTCTGGGACCATAAGCCGGTCACGCTCTTGTTGGATGGCCTCAATGGGCGTACCGGCTGCGATCTTACCCAGGATAGATAGCTCCCGCGCATCATTTGCAGCGACCAGGGAGGGAGCACTATCACCCACCCCCACCAACTGAGGTCTAAACGCACCGCGGCCTTTCGGGGGTGCCGAGGTGGTTGCCTGTTCGGGTAGTTTCACCACTTCCAAGGCCCGCGCCCTGTGCGCCAATCGACGAAGGAAACCGCGCTCTTCCAGCGCTGTAATCAGACGATGAATACCTGACTTTGACGCCAGATCTAAAGCATCCTTCATTTCGTCAAACGAGGGGGAGACACCGGCCTCTTTGATCCGCTCATGGATGAACATGAGCAGTTCGTGCTGTTTGCGGGTGAGCATGTCGGACGTCCCAAAGAACAAAGCAAAAACTTTCGTCGGTGTTCTCTAAGCGTTCTTCGTTAATGTCAAGTTGAGGGCTTAAGCCGTCGCGATGCCCAGCAGGGTACGGGTCGCCTCCGCCACATCTGGCTGTCGCATCAGGCTCTCTCCGACCAGCATGGCACGGGCACCGACATGCTCCAGGCGGCGCACGTCCTCCGGGGTATAAATGCCGCTTTCGGTCACTAAAAGCGCCTGTTTTGGGGCGATTTTGGCCAAGGTTTCAGTCGTCGCAAGATTGATTTCAAAGGTGCGAAGATTGCGATTATTAACCCCAATGAGATGGGCACCGAGGGCTTCAGCCCGCCGCATTTCGCCTTGATCATGGACCTCGACCAGCACGTCCATGTCAAATTTTGCCGCCTCCGACATTAGGTCTGCCGCCAGGGAATCATCTGCCAGGGCCAGAATCACCAGGATGGCGTCGGCTCCCAGGGCTCGCGATTCGGCGACCTGCCAGGGATCCACCAGAAATTCTTTACGGATGACCGGCAAATCGCAGGCATCACGCGCCAGGGCGACATAATGGTCATCACCCTGGAAACTCGGGCCGTCGGTGAGGACGGAAAGACAGGCCGCGCCGCCCGCCGCATAGGCCGCCGCTAGGGCAGGGGGATCAAAATCAGCTCGTATCAACCCCTTTGACGGAGATGCCTTTTTATCTCGGCAATGAGGGCCAAACCCCCGGGGGCATGGACGGTATTCAACCTGTGACGGAATCCGCGCGGCGGCGAAACAGATCTAGCTGCGTCTTCCAGATCGGTAAGGCTTCTAACCTGCTTGCGCCGGGCCACCTCAACGCGCTTGTACGCGGCGATGGTTTCGAGAATGTCGGTCATGGGCAGGGTGCAATTTCGATCAAACGGTTGAGGACCCCCTGGGCCGCCCCGGAGTCCAGCAGTTCAGATGCCAGGCCCACCCCGTCCCGGAGGGTTTCCACCTTGTCGCCAACCAGAAACGCTGCCGCGGCGTTTAGGGACACAATATCCCGATAAGGCCCCTTCTGCCCGGCCAGCAATTGCCTGAGGGCCGCCGCATTTTCTTCGGGCTCTCCGCCAACCAGATCCACCAAGCTTGCCCGAGGCAGGTCCACCGCTTCGGGGGTAATGGTGAACAGCCGGACCTGTCCATCGCGCCATTCGGCCACTGAGGTCTCGCCGGTGATGGTCATTTCATCCATGCCCGCGCCATGTACTACCCAGGCGCGTTCTGACCCAAGAGCACCAAGAACCCGGGCCAGGGGTTCAACCCAACGCTCAGAAAACACCCCTAGAACCTGTCGTTTAGCACCCGCGGGATTGGTTAAGGGGCCCAGCAGGTTAAAGATCGTCCGAAATCCCAATTCAGCTCGGATCGGTGAAACATGCCCCATGGCACCATGATGAGCCGGAGCGAACATGAAACAAAGCCCGGCTTCATCCAAGGCACGAAGTTGAACCTCGGGTGGGGCGGAAATATCTACGCCCAGGGCCGTCAGCACGTCCGCCGTCCCGGATTTGGACGACATGGCGCGATTGCCGTGTTTGGCGACCTTCAACCCCCCAGCAGCGGCCACGAAACTGACAGCTGTGGATATGTTGAGGGTGTGAAGGCCGTCGCCGCCGGTGCCGCAGACGTCGAAGGTGGGGTAGGGCGCGTGAAGCGGCAGGGCCGCCTGACGCATGGCGCGGGCTGACGCGGTGATTTCGCCCACGGTTTCGCCGCGCAGCCGCATGGCCGTCAGAGCCGCAGCCACCTGAGCCGGGGTAGGTTCACCCTTCAGGCAGGCTTCGAAAAAGTCGCCAGCCTCTGTCTCGCTCAAGGTCCCGCCGTCGGCAAGGCGTGCCAGCAGGGGCTTGAAGGCGGTCGACATGGCTAATCTATCGCCTGAGGGCTGATGCCGGTCAGGCGCAGAAAATTGGCCAGGAGGTGATGCCCCCCTCCGTGGCAATGGATTCAGGGTGAAATTGAACACCGTGAACAGGCCGCGAGTTGTGCTGAAATCCCATAATTTCACCATCATCGGTCCAGGCGGTGACGGAAAGGACCGCCGGGAGCGTGTCACCTGCTACCGATAGGCTATGATAGCGGGTCGCGATAAAGGGTTGGGGCATATCCTGGAATACACCGGTATTGGTATGGTGCATCGGGCTGGTCTTGCCGTGCATAAGCGCCTGGGCACGAATGACCTCACCGCCAAAGGCCTGACCAATGGCCTGGTGTCCGAGGCAGACCCCCAGGATCGGCAGATCCGGCGGCGCATGACCGATGAGGTCCAGGCAGATTCCAGCTTCATTTGGGGTACATGGCCCCGGGGAAAGCAGCACGCCCTGCGGTTGCAGCCCAAGGGCCTGCGGCACAGACAGAGCATCATTACGGTAGACAAGTGTCTCCGCCCCCAATTCGTTCAGATAATGAACGAGGTTGTAGGTGAAGCTGTCATAGTTATCGATAACCAAGATCATGGGCTTCGTCTCTAAATCACCGCTGCCGGCGAGGAAACCCGAACTTGGCGATTGGCGGAGGATTACAGGCGATTGGCAGAACGACCGCAGCAAAGGATGCTTGCAAATGATGCATATTGATTCGACCCTGGATCCAGATCAATTGGCTTTGGCAAAGGTTCTGCTGCAGCGCCCCACGCCGCCGGTCCGCACCTGGGCCCCTCTCGCAGCAGCGGCTGTGGCTGCGGCATCGGCCTTGGCGCTCGCGACGGCCAGCCTGCTTGTGCCCCCTTCGGAAGGGCGGCACGTTGTGCAGCTCTCCCGTTAGAGCGCGTTAAATGAAGCGCCAGCTTTCCTCGGCGGCGCGCCTCAAGGCCCGGGCCTTGTGCAGGGTTTCGTCATATTCTGCGTCAGGATCACTGTCGGCAACCACGCCGCCGCCCGCCTGAACATACATCATGCCGTCTTTGAAACAGGCCGTTCGCAGGACAATACAGGTATCGACGGAGCCGTCTGCCCCGAAATAGCCTACGGCACCGGCATAGGCGATACCGCGCTTTTCGAGCTCCAATTCATCAATAATTGCCATAGCCCGCACCTTCGGGGCCCCGACAGGGTGCCCGCCGGCAGGGCTGCCATCAGGACATCGACGGGATCTAACCCGACGGGGGCATCGCCCTCGACGTTAGAGACCAGGTGCATAACGTGACTGTAGCGTTCCACAAAAAAGCTGGCGGTCACCCGCACATGGGCCCCTTTTGAAGGTGTTGGTGGCGAATTCGCGCCGGCTTTATTTAACATGGCAACGCGACCCACATCGTTTCGGCCAAGATCCAGCAGCATCAGATGCTCGGCTCGCTCCTTGGGGTCGGCGATCAAATCGGCTTCAAGGGCACGATCTTCCTCTGGAGTCGCGCCCCGGGGTCGGGTTCCGGCAATTGGTCGGATCGTGATCTTGCCGTCCCGTAACCGGACCAGAATTTCCGGGCTGGACCCGGCCAGCTGGAAGTCTCCGAAATTCAGGTAGAATAGGAAGGGCGAGGGGTTCATTCGCCTCAGCGACCGATAGAGCGCAAAGGGGTCTTTGGAGAAGGGGGCTCGGAAGCGATGGCTCGGAACAACCTGAAATATGTCGCCAGCCTGAATATAGCCCTTGGCCTTCTCAACAATCGCGCGATAATCACCACGCGACACAGGTGTTGTGAACCGGTCCGGTTCAGCCACGCCGGTTCCGGTCAGTGCAGGGGCCGGCTTTCGTAGATCGCTATGGACAGCCTTAAGTCTGGCCAGAGCCTCATCATAGGCTAGGTGGGCAGGCCTTCCGTCCGGGCGAACGGTGGTTACCAGAATGATTTCCTGGGCAATGGCATCAAAAATCGCAATGATTGAGGGGCGGATCATTAGCCCGTCTGGAAGATTGAGCGGGTCCGGATTCACATTGGGTAACCGCTCCACCAATCGGATCATGTCATAGCCGATAGCGCCAAAAATCCCGGCAGACATCGGTGGCAGGCCGGGCGGGAGGTCGAGTCGCGACTTCGCGACCAGATCCCTCAGGCTATCCAGAGCACCACCAGCCTGAGGTGTGAACGTCCCGGCTACAATAGCAGGTCCCTCTGCGATTTCAGCGCTGTCACCCCGACATCGCCATACTAGGTCGGGCTTCATGGCAATGACGGAATAGCGACCTCTCCAGGCACCGCCTTCAACGCTTTCAAAAAGAAACCCATAGGGTCGGCCGTGTGCCAGCTTCAGATAGGCCGAGACCGGGGTTTCCAGGTCATCAATCAGCCTTGTCCAGACCACCTGGGATGCGCCGTTTTCATAACCCGAATTGAAGGGTTCAAATCCGGGCTCGACAATCACTTGGGCGTCTCCGCCACCTTGCCCGTCTTGGGATCCAGAGGCTCAAGACCAAGAGCCGCCCTGGCCACATTGGGATAAATTTTTGGCTTCATGGTGTTGCGCGCGGACTTTTGGACGTCAGTACCGATTTCCCGGAACAGGGTCTGGGACAGTTGAGTGCGACTGCCCTCGGTCGCGCGAC
>NMUI01000220.1 GCA_002221445.1 Phenylobacterium zucineum
AATCTGCAACTGTAGTACTAGGCAGGCTTTGATCTTCCTGTATCGTGACCTTAAATCACCTGGGAGGCAGGATCATGGACCTTAGGGATCACGCGCGGCTGACACCTGAAAAGCCCGCCATGATTTCGGCAGATACTGGCCAAGTTGTCACCTTCGAACAGCTTTTAGACACCTCCACGCGGCTGATCCGGTTCCTGCAAGCTCATGGTCTCACCCGCGGCGACCATGTTGCCATACTGATGGAAAATCACCTGTCCTTCATGGACCTCGTCTGGGCAGCCTATCGGGCGGGGCTCTATATCACCTCCATCAATCGATATTTACCCCCCGACGAAGTGGCCTACATTGTCCGGGACTGCGGGGCCAAGGCCCTGGTGACATCCTTCGCCAAGCGCGATTCCGCCGGACCGCTATTGGATATGATCCCTGACTGTCCCCTGCGGCTAATGATGGACGGGGTCATCCCGGGATGGCGATCCTACGAAGCCGCCCTGGCCGAAAGCTCCAATGCCCTGCCAGATGAGGAGTGGATGGGGGAGTCTATGCTTTACAGCTCTGGCACCACCGGACGTCCAAAGGGCATTCTCCGGCCACTGCCCGATCTTTCTACCGCTGAGGGTATGGCCCTACGTCAGTCCGTCAATCGCTACGGCCTGAGTGCAGGGTCAGTCTATCTCTCCCCAGCCCCCCTCTATCATGCAGCCCCCCTGTCCTTCGTCCTGACCGTGCAGTCCTTCGGCGGCACTGTGGTGATGATGGAAAAATTCGATGCCGAGCAGGCCTTGAAAATGATCGCGGAGCACAAGGTCACCCATAGCCAATGGGTGCCCACCATGTTTGTGCGCCTGCTCAAACTACCGCGCGATGTTCGACAGGCCTATGATCTCAGCTGTCATCGGGTCGCCGTTCATGCGGCAGCCCCCTGCCCCGTTGAGGTAAAGCGCGAAATGATCGGCTGGTGGGGGCCGATCCTTTATGAATACTATGCGGGAACCGAAGCCTCTGGCTCGACCTTCATCACCAGCGAAGACTGGCTGAAACATCCGGGCTCCGTGGGTAAGGCCGCCCTGGGTGTCCTGCACATCTGCGACGAAGACGGAACTGAACTTCCCATAGGCGAGACCGGCCTTGTCTATTTCGAACGGGAGGTTCCGACCTTCCAATACCATAACGACCCTGAAAAACCCAAGCCGCACGACACCCGAAACACCCCAATTGGAACGCCCTCGGGGATGTGGGCTATCTGGACCAGGAGGGCTATCTCTACCTGACAGATCGCAAGGCCTTCATGATCATATCAGGCGGGGTCAACATCTATCCCCAGGCGATTGAAGATGCCCTGATAACCCACCCCAAGGTCGGCGATGTGGCGGTGTTCGGTGTCCCTGATGCTGAGATGGGAGAAGCGGTGAAAGCGGTGATCGAGCCCGCGCCCGGTGTCGAACCGACAGAGGATCTGGCGCAAGAACTCCTGACTTTCGCGCGCGGTCGGCTTGCGCATTATATGGCACCCCGGTCCATCGACTTTATCGCAGAAATGCCGCGTCTGCCGACCGGCAAGCTCTATAAGCGTCTCCTGCGCGACACCTACTGGCAGAGCCGGGAAAGCAAGATTTGACCCTCTGATCCGTCGCTATGGAATCCGGGAGCAGCCTTGGTCCTTTGATCGAACGCCTTATCATCCCCCGGCGTTTCTATCTTTTAGTCAGACTGCATTTGCGCCGCTCGCGCATTACTAATCCTGAGTACATATGCACAAATTTTGCGGTGCCGGCGCATGGCCGAACGTCAACAGGGGCTCCGATCGAGACTTATTTACGGCCAATAACCCGAGCATGGTGGGCGTGGCACCTTATATTCTCAACGGCTTGCTGATGAACGAGGCTGGTCGCCAAATTCGCGAGCTACCAGCGCAAGAACGATCTGGCGGTGGGGTTACGCGACGTTGGCCGTGTGGAACGCACATAGTTTCTCATCGACTGGAGCCTCGACGCCGACATGTAGCGCAGGACCCAGATCGGGGCTCAATAAGGGCAAGACCCACTATGCACTTAAAAACGCGCTTCGTATCGGTCGGCAAGCTACACCACGTCCGGGGACACGACGGCGCTCCGTTGTTGATTCATTGACCCTTCACGTGGAGTGAGTCTTTCTAATGATGGTAAAATTCGGATGTGAATACGATGGGCAAGAGGGTACTGAACTTACTATTTCTCCCCGTTATTGGCCTATTTCTTATTTCAGCCACTATCCCAACAGTAGACGCCATCCGGCACCGGCATCTCAGGGAGGTGCGGGTAGAAGAGATTGCAAGGCGTATTTTGACGTCGAACATTAGATCCTGTCCTGAAAACGGATAGATTATGGCTTCATAGCTGTGTCGCCTAATTTAATGGCATCAGCTGAAGTTCGCTCTGCATGGACAACCGCCCTTCAGGTTGGCGATAGTTCGACAATTGTGTCCGTATTTCCGAACAGTCCCGCAGAGTCCTCCGATTTACGGGTAGGGGATACGATCGTCACGGCAAATGGGGTGAGATGGGGGCAATCGCCAGCTGAACAGGCGGCCTTTAATGTTGAGCTGACAAAGGGGGCTCTTGAACCAAAGCTCCATCTAACCATCCGGCGGGAGGGGCGGGAAATGGCAACGAATTTGACCGGACAAGACGCGTGCAAGGCCAGCGTCACGCTGATCGCAGATCGTCATATTAATGCGAGCTCGTCGGGGAATAATATTTTCGTAAACTCTGGCCTGGAAAACCTGCTGCCGAACGATGATGAGTTGGCTTTCATAATCGCCCATGAAATTGCTCATATAATTCTTGGGCACTCCAAGCTCAGTCGGGACGCGTTAAAGGTTCATGATAGGCGCTTGGCCATGGAAGTGGCTGCCGATACGCTTGGTCTTCGACTGATGCTGCGAGCCGGTTACGCACCCGAATCAGCGGCCTCTGCAAACGCGAAAATTGCCCACGCAGCACGTGGTTCCATATCTAAGCTGCTCAATCTGCACGGACCTTATATGGCCCCTAAGGACCGCTCTACCTTCCTTGCACAGCAAGCCGCGCAAGCCGGAAGCGAAAATACGCTGCAATGATGATCCAGTTAGAGTGCGTTCCGATAAGT
>NMUI01000221.1 GCA_002221445.1 Phenylobacterium zucineum
CGGAAACGTCTAGAGGGATAAAACAGGCTCTAGGGTTCAAAATTACGCCAATTGCGTATTTTTTATTGTATAGCTACGCTAATAGCGTAATATGAGCCGTGGAAATCTTTCGCACCAAGACATTCGACCGCAGCGTCCGAGGCATGGGCGCGACCGATGAGGAATTGGACGCCCTTGAGACCGCCATAGCCGCTGATCCGGATGCGGGAGATGTGATCAGGGGCTTGAGGGGCGCTCGCAAGATACGCTTCGCCATGGCTGGCAAGGGTAAAAGCGGTGGCGGACGCGCCATCTATGTCGTGGTGCGGGTTAGGGACGCCGTCTATCTCCTCTTAGCTTACGCCAAGTCGTCGCAGGCGGAGATCTCAAACGACCAACGTAAGGCTATTAGGGCCTTTATCGAGGGACTGCCATGAAGACCGTTGAGCACGATACTGACTTTGGCCGGGATATGCTGGAGAGCCTACAGGAGGTTCGGGACCATCTGGATGGCAAGGTCGTCCTTCCCGGTCGGGAGATCGCGCCAATGACGGCTGCGCGGGTTAAGGCTATCCGCAAGAGCGTCGCCAAGAGCACCAAGGCTTTCGAACGCCGTTTCCGGGTTCCCGCCCGCACCCTAGAGGGGTGGGAGCAAGGACGCCGTATCGACATCGCTGCCGCCGTGCTCATGACCGTCATCGCCAAGGACCCCGAAGCGGTGGAGCGCGCCCTGGCCGAGGATTAGATACCTTTGGCGGTTTAAGAATTACGGTGACATCGCGTAATTGGTTCCTGCTTCGCCACGCCCTAACCTCCGCCACCATGACACGCATGGCCCGCGCAGTGTTTCCCGGCATTCCTCACCACGTCACCCAGCGTGGCAACGGACGGGCGCAGACCTTCTTCTGCGATGACGACTACCGCCTCTATCGGGATCTGCTCAGCACCCAGGCCAAGGTTCACGGTGTCGAGGTGTGGTCTTGGGTGCTCATGCCCAACCATGTGCATCTGATCCTGGTACCACCCGCCGTTGAGGCTTTGAGTCGGATAATGTCGTCTGTGCATCGCCGCTATGCCGGGCACATTCATGCGCGCCTGAAGCGGACGGGTCACTTCTGGCAGGGGCGTTTTGGTTGTGTGGCTATGGATGAGCACCATCTGGGCGCGGCCCTGCGCTATGTGGCGCTCAATCCAGTGCGGGCGGGGTTGGTCGAGCGGGAAAGCAGGGACCAAGGGCGGGGGTAGTGGAGAGTTAAGTGGGGTGTCGCCGTAATTTTACCAATTACGCGATGTCACCGTAATTGCGTAATTTCGTAATTTTGTCGCGGTGCCCCTACCCCTTGGCCCGGTCCACCGTCTCAATCGAGGGATTAGCCCTCAGCGCAGCCGCGATGTGCGTCATGTGTTTAGCGTCCTTCACCTCGACGTCGAAATCCACGTCGAAGAAATCTTCCTGGCGCCGGTGCATCCGCAGATTGACGATATTGCCCCCGGCATCGCCGATAACGGTGCAAGCCTGTCCCAGGACCCCCGGCGCATTGCGGATGGTGGCGGTGAGCCGGGACTGGGTGACGGTGTTGCGCTCGGCTTCGGGGGTCCATTGCAGATCGCGCCACAAGTCTTCGCGGTCCTCAAATTGGGCGAGGTTGGCGCAGTCGATGGTGTGGATGGTCAGCCTGGTCTGGTCTTCGCCGACAATGCCGACAATCCGGTCGCCCGGCACCGGCGTGCAGCAGTCGCCAAAGTGCAGGGCAAAGCCTGAGGTTACGCCGCTGCCGCGCACATACAGCCGAGCCCCCTTGCCGTCCTCGATCTTGCGCACCGCCGTGGCCGCGTCACGGTCGGCCGGTTTCAGGCCCGGGAAAATAACGTCAAGGATCTGGGCGGGTGAAACCCGACCCCGACCGATCAGCTCGAAAATCTCATCTTCGGTGGTGACGCCCCAGCGTTCCAGAGCCGGGATCAACGAGACATCGCTGCGGGACTTGTCTGCGCGCGCAAAGGTCTGGTCAACTGTGGCCCGACCCAGGCGGATCAGTTCTTCCTTTTCCGACTGACGGATATGCCGACGGATAGCCGAACGGGCCCGCCCGGTCACGGTCAGGGAGCGCCAATCTGGCGGCACCACGGGCTTGGGACCCCGAATCACCTCAATGACATCACCGTTCACTAGGGCAGTGCGCAGGGGCTTTAAGTCGCCATTGATCTTCACGCCGATACAGGTGTCGCCCACATCGGTATGAACCGCATAGGCAAAGTCCAAAGGCATGGCCCCACTGGGCAGGCTGACCAACTTGCCCTTAGGGGTAAAGACGAAGACCTGGTCGAGGTACATTTCAAGCTTGGCGTGTTCGACCAGTTCGTCCACATCGCCGCCGTGTTCCAGCACTTGGACCAGGTGTCGCAGATTGACTAGGGGATCGCGGCCACCGGCGGCAGCCTGATGGTCGGCGTCGAATCCGTAGGACTGGTTCTTGTACCGCCAGTGGGCCGCCACGCCGTCCTCGGCCACGCGATCCATATCTTCGGTACGGATTTGCATTTCGATCCGTAGCCCCTTTGGTCCCACAACTGTGGTGTGCAGGGAGCGATAATTGTTCCGTTTTGGTGTGGATAAATAGTCCTTGAAACGGTCGGGCACGGACGGCCAGGCCATGTGGACAACGCCAAGCGCGCGATAGCATTCCTCTTCCGTGCTGACGATCACCCGAAAGGCGTAGATGTCGGACAGTTGTGAAAAGCCGATCGATTTTCGCTGTAATTTTCGCCAGATAGAATAGGCGTTCTTCTCTCGACCAAATACCCGGGCTGACAGCCCGGTGGCTTCCAGCTTGGCGATGATTTCCCTAGAGACAACATCCACGGCCCCGCCCTGCTCAGTCCGCAGGGTGGCCAGTCGCCGGGAAATGGCATTGCGGGCCACGGGATTGAGGTGCTCGAAGGCTAGTTCCTCAAGTTCGGTACAGATCCGGTGGCATCCTATGGACCGGGCCAGGGGTGCATAAATGTCCAGGGTTTCTCGGGCGATCCGCTCGCGCTTGGCGGGGGCCTTGATGTACTGAAGAGTCCGCATATTGTGCAGACGATCAGCCAGTTTGACCATCAGCACCCGAACATCCTTAGAAATCGCCAAGATGAATTTCCGCAGGTTCTCAGCCTGTTTGGTGTGCTCGCTGTTAAGCTCCAGCTTGGTCAGCTTGGTGACACCTTCCACCAGCTCGGCAATCTCCGCCCCGAACAGATGGGCGATGTCATCGGGGGTTACCGGAGTGTCTTCAATCACATCGTGCAGCAAGGCGGTGACGATGGTGGCGGTATCTAGCCGATACTCGGTCAGAATCCCGGCAACTTCGATGGGATGGGCAAAATAGGGATCACCGGAGGCCCGTTTCTGCGCCCCGTGCATTCGCATGGCATAGACATAGGCCCGATTGAGGATCGCCTCGTCGGCCATTGGGTCATAAGACCGGACCTTATCAATCAGTTCGTACTGACGCAGCATCCGCGGACGCTTGACGGCATCGGTAACCGATCCCGCCTTAGTCGGCACGTCCGAAGGATCGGCGTGCGGTGAAGCTTTCGCCGCCGAGATCGAGAAGGGACCTGCGCCTTCGGGGCTCAGTACCGCTCCTCCTGGCCACCGTCACGATCACTCTGCAGGGCGCGGATCAGTTCCAACTCGCTCATCTGCATGTGCGTCGGATCTGCCAGCAGGGCCAGGGTTTCAGCCTCTTCTTCAGCTTCAGACCGTTCATCGACCCGCTGTAGAGAGGTGATCAGGTTCTCGCGGAGATCATCAGAATTGACCACGTCATCGGCGATTTCCCGAAGAGACACGACTGGATTCTTATCATTATCGCGATCCACCATGATCTGCGACCCTGCCGAAATCGCCCGGGCACGATGCGCCGCCAGCAGCACCAGGCTGAAACGATTGGGGACCTTTTCGATGCAATCTTCGACGGTGACGCGAGCCATGTAATCCTCGGGAAACGGATAGAACCTGTGGAAATAGAGGGTTTGGTGACTTTGTGCAACGCCGCAAACCAGATGCGGTAGGATCGCTTATCCGGCAATGGTCTCTATGACCTGTTCCATGGTGTCCAGAAGATAGGTGGGCTTATGGCTGGCCAGAATATCGGGGCGGGTATAGCCCCAGGTCACAGCCCCGGATGCAAGGCCGACATCGGTTGCCGCTTCAATGTCGCGGGTTTCATCCCCGATGGAAATAACCTCTGACTTATCTACCTTGGCGCGCCGGAGAACTTCGCGGAATTTCGGGGATTTACCGAAAATCGAGGCCCCGCAGGCATAGTGAGAAATCAGATCTGCACAGGTCGGCCCGAGGATTTTCCGGACATTGGCTTCGGCATTTGAGCTGACCAAGGCAATCATAATGCCCTTATCTGCCAGGCTCATCAGCATTTGATCCGCGCCGGGAAACAGGCTCATCTCGGAAATGTTTTCAGCCACCAGCCTGCGGGTATGGCGGGCGATGAACGGCATTTTCCAGGCCGGAACCTTCATATAGGCCACAACCTCCCGGGAAGAACGCCCGCGGAGCATTTCGATCTCGGCCTCGGTGATCTTACGAAAGCGAAACTTATCGGCCACTTGGTTCACCATTGAGATGAACCAGTCGGCGCTGTCGACCAGCGTTCCGTCGAAATCGAAAATGACAAGCCGATAGGCCAAGCGCGTGCTCTGATGAGATCCAGGGTTTCGGCTAACCTCCTCGTCGGTGCCCGTCAATCGGCAAGCGACATTGTTGGCCATCTAAGCAGCCGGTCCCTCCCCCAACTCAGACAAGAACCGGGCTTGAATCTCGACCAATTGTCGCTGCCTTGGCAAGATCGCGGGCCGTCCGGCCGTTTTGCGGGTGCCGCCACAAAGGCGCGATCTCTGCTAGCGGACCCATGACAAAGAATCGCTCAGCGGCTCTGGGGTGGGGCAGGATCAAATCGGCGGTGGTTATCACCGAACGCCCATGAGCTATCAGGTCAAGATCAAGGGTGCGGGGGGCGTTCGGAGCCCCGCGACGGCGACCAAAGGCTGCTTCCAGACCGAACAGTGTTCGAATCGTCTCCTCCGGGCCCTGCTGTGTCTCGACAAGCACGACGCCATTGCGATACTCGTTAGCGGTCGGATCGGGCCAGGCGGCAGACCTCCACCAGGACGACCGATGCACCACAGGCAATCCCGCCTGGGCGAAACGAGAGAGCGCCACATCCAGAAGATCTTGCGGCGATCCAAAATTGCTGGCCAGATTTCCGCCCAATGCGACGATCACCGCCTCATCCAGATTCATGCGCCCCAGCCCCCATTATGGATTTCCGATCTCAATGACATTCTATCCGACCGATAAGCTGGCGCTCTTTATTGATGGTGCGAATCTATACTCCGCCGCCAAGGGCCTGGGGCTCGACATCGACTATCGCAAACTGCTGGAGGAATTCCGCAAGCGCGGCGTCCTGATCCGAGCCTATTATTACACAGCCCTTGTGGAAGATCAGGATTATTCCCCGATCCGGCCCTTGGTGGACTGGCTGGATTATAACGCTTTCGCCTGGTGACGAAGTCGGCGCGGGAATTTACCGATGCCCAGGGCCGCAAGCGTTGGCGCGGCGACATGGATGTGGAAATCGCGGTGGATATGCTGGAAATGGCCGAGCACGCCGATCACCTCCTGCTGTTCTCCGGCGACGGTGATTTCCGGGTTCTGGTCGAGGCGGTTCAGCGCAAGGGGGCCCGGGTGACAGTGGTCTCTACGGTTAAATCCCAACCGCCTATGGCCTCAGATGATCTAAGACGGCAGGCTGATAACTTCATTGATCTGTCCGACCTCGCCGACATGATCGGTCGTCCGTCGCGTTCGTCGCATCTGCCGCGGTTCATCCAGGAGGGCCGCACAGGTGGTGATCGTGACGCAGACCCCTATGCCGAGGATTGAGGTCGAGCCCCCTCGGAATTGCCCGCTTTGTCCAAGACTGGTCGCCTATCGCGCTGAAAATCAGCGCGCAAATCCGACCTGGTGGAACGGCCCTGCCCCGTCATTCGGCGACCCTCAAGGACGTCTTTTGGTCATGGGTCTAGCCCCAGGACGGACGGGGGCCAATCGCACAGGCCGGCCGTTCACGGGGGACCATGCCGGGGTCATGCTCTACGAGACCCTGATCAAGACCGGGTTCGCGAAAGGCAAGTATGACGCGCGACCTGACGATGGGATCGAGTTGGTCGACGCCATGATTTCCAACGCCGTGCGCTGCGCACCGCCGGGAAACAAGCCCGAAACCATTGAGGAAAACGCCTGCCGGCCCTTCCTGACCGCTCGGTTAGAGTCCATGCCCAATCTGAAGGTGATTGTCACCCTGGGGGATGTGTCGCGACGTAATGTCCTCAAGGCCCTCGGCTTTAAGGCCTCTGCAGGACTGCCGGGTCATGGCACGGAGTTCCAGGCTGGCCCCTATCTGGTGCTGAACAGTTATCACTGCTCGCGGCTCAATACGAATACGGGTCGGTTGACCGCGGACATGTTTGAGGCGGTGTTTCGACGAGCCCGGGAATGGCTTGAAGCCTAAGCCATCCAGTAGTCATAGCGCCACGCCGTCCTAAAGCCCGCCCGTCTGTACAGATTGAAGGCGCTCCAGTTGCCCTCCTCCACCTGCAAGACAGCCCGGCTAAGTCCCTGCTCAAGACCAATTCGGGCCAAACCGGCAAGCAGGGTCGCAGCATGACCCTGGCCACGGAAGGCCAAGGCCGTCCGCATTCCGTGAAGCGATACCCAACCCCAGTTATAGTTGCCCACACCGACGGCAACGGCCATGCCGTCAATGTTCACCCGCCCAAAGCAGGTGTTCCGGGCGCGGGCCAGAGCCTGGACCCGCGCCGCGCCATCGTCAGGATCAAATCCGGGGCTCGTGAAGACCGCAGACCAGTCAGGGTCAGGTTCGGACGTGAAAATGGCCGTGCTGTCAGAAATTTGAGCCACATCGGTCAGATCGGCAATCATAACATGGGTCGGCCTCAGAACCGGCCCAAAACCCATACCCGCCAGTAAATGACGCACCGACATCATGCCTGCGGCATCGGGCACACGGAACATGACCTTAAGCCCGTCTACAGCATAGGCTGAGGTGATCGTCTCAAGTCCAGCAGGGTCAAGCAGCAGGTCATGTCGGATGGGAACCGCGCTCTTGGCCCGCCCCATGGGTGCCTTGACCCGAGGTAGCAACCAGCCATCAAGTACCTGCACCGAATCGCACCCCAAGCCCGCCAGGGTTGCTCGCTCGATCGACTCAATGTCGCCGGGTGCGATCAACCTCGATCGCGCAAGAGCCGGGCCTTGTCCCTTTGCCAGTCGCGATCCGCCGTCGCCTGACGCTTGTCGTGATTCTGCTTACCCTTGGCCAAAGCCAGCTCAAGTTTGGCCAAGCCCTTGTCATTCCAGTAGAGTTTGGTCGGGATGATGGTTCGGCCTTCCCGCTGGACCGCGCCGATCAGTTTCTCAATCTGCTTACGATGCAACAGCAGCTTTCGGTGCCGTCGGGGTTCGTGATTGAACCGGTTGGCTTGGCCGTAGGGTGGGATGTCGGAATTGATCAGGACAATGTCGCGCCCCTCCACCGAGGCATAGGACTCAGCGATATTGGCCCGGCCGACCCGCAGGGACTTGACCTCCGTACCCGTCAGCATGACGCCAGCTTCAAAGGTCTCTTCCAGGAAGTAATCATACCGCGCCCGGCGGTTTTCAGCGATGAGTTTCACGGTGGTTTCCGCGTCAGAGGACGCCGGCCTCCTGCATTGCGGCCTTCACCTCGGCCCGGGACGCCTCGGAGGCTGGCACAAGCGGCAACCGGACCGCCTCTTCGCACAGGCCCAATTCCCATAAGGCGTACTTGGTGGGGGCCGGGGACGAATCTGTGAACAGCGCCTTATGCAGACGGATCAAACGATCCTGCCAGTAAAGCGCGTCTTGAACCTCGCCCGCCATTGCGGCGTTGTAAAAGGCGGCGCACGACTCAGGGGCGACATTGGCCGTGACCGAAATGCAGCCATGACCGCCATGGGCCATATACCCCAAGGCGGTGGGATCATCGCCAGACAGCATCACCCAATCCTCCCCGCAGGTGATCCTCTGGATTGTGGCACGGGTCATGTCGCCGGTAGCATCCTTGATCCCGACGATATTCGGCAGCTTGGACAAACGCGCCAGGGTGGTGTCAGCAATATCAATGCTGGTGCGGCTAGGCACATTGTACACCAGGATCGGAATCTGAACGGCCTCATTGATGGCCGCATAGTGAGCGTAGAGTCCCTCCTGGCTAGGCCGGTTATAGTAGGGCGTCACTACGAGCACCGCGTCGGCACCAACGGCCTTGCCGTGCCTAGCCAGTTCAATGGCTTCGGCGGTTGAATTTGAGCCCGCCCCGGCAATGACCGGTACCCGCCCTCTCACGGTTTGAACGCAAAGCTCCACAACCCGACGATGCTCATCATGGCTCAGAGTCGAGGTCTCGCCCGTAGTGCCCACCGGGACGACGCCATGAACCCCACCGGTCACCTGGCGTTCAACCAGTCTGACAAAAGCCTCCTCGTCCACCCGACCATCGCGGAAGGGCGTAACGAGGGCGGGCATAACACCCTTGAAAATCGGATCGGACATGGTCTGCAAAAAGCCGTGAAGACGAGGTCTGATGTTGTGACCTCAAGATTGGGGCGGACAATATGGCGCGAGCCCCTATGTCGCAACCGATTGAGTCTGTTATTTCGAAAGCATGCGGTGCTGACGCCCCCCGGAGTTCTAAGATTGTCGCTTAAAGTGATCCGGACAGTATGTGTTTGCGCTGTCCTCGCCATAATGGCCAGCATGGCTGAGGCGCAAACAGCGCCGACGCCGGGCACCTCTGGTGTCGTTGTCGCTGACCCAGGCCTGATGCCCACAACAGGCTATGCGGCCCGACTGTCTGCCGACGATTCGGCACGGCTGAAACAGGTCATCGATGCTGCTAAAGCCGGGCATGTTGATGCGGTGCGTGCGATTCTGCCGCAGATATCTGACCCGATAGGCCGCAAGATCGCCCTTTGGGCTCTGGTTGACGGAAATGCTGATCGCCTGACCTTTCTTGAATTGGATCAGGCCCGGCGCGATCTCGCCGGTTGGGCCAGACCTTCCAGACGCCAAGCCGCCGCTGAGCGCAAGTTGGAGTCATCTGGCCTGACTCCACAACAAATCATCACCTGGTTCGGCGGAACGGAACCGGCAACGGTTGAGGGGATTATAGCCCTGGCCGGGGCTGATCGAGCGACGGGACAGTCAGCTATCGGTAATGAACTGATCCGGAAAACCTGGCGCACCCGACCTTTTGACGTCGAGGTTCAGCGCACGATCTTGGCACGGTTCGGCGACACGCTTAGTCAGGACGACCATATTCGTCGTGCTCAGATTTTGCTCTATGGAGCCCAAGGGCCCGCCGCACGGGATATGATCCAGCTCCTTCCACCAGACCAACAGGCCCTCGCCCAGGCGCGCATCGCCCTGCGGCAGGGAACAAACGATGCTCTGGCCTTGGCAGACGCTGTTCCGGCTGAATTGGCTCAAGACCCCGGACTTAGGTTCGAACGCGCCGTTTATGATCGCCGACGAGGTCTGGACGCTGAAGCCAGGGCCGATCTTGCTGGTCCTGCTCCAGAACCCCTGAATGCCGAAATGGCCAGTCGGGTCTGGGATGAACGCTATCAGTTGACCCTTTCGGCCCTGAAAGTCGGCGACAATCAGGGTGCCTATAATGCGGCCGCAAATTCAGGCTTAACCTCTGGAGCCGACGCGGCAGAAGCAGAATTTTACGCCGGTTGGATCGCCCTTACCCGTCTTCAAAACCCCGCCCTGGCAGAGGGTCATTTCAAGACCTTGGACCGAATTGGGTCTTCACCGATAACCCGCGGACGCGCACTCTATTGGCGGGGCCGGGCCGTCGAGGCCATGGCCGGATTAGACGCGGCTCAACTATTCTATGAGGCTGCAGCCCGGTTTAGCAGCACCTTCTACGGCCAATTGGCTCTGGAAAAGCTGGGCGTGACTCAACTCGATTTGGGTCGGGACCCCGTTGTCCGCGAGGTTGATCGGAGCCGTTTCGAAGCTAGGGAACCCGTTCGCGCGGCCCGCCTTTTGATTGAATCCGGATATAGGGACCTATTTCGGACCTTTGTCCTGGCCCTAGATGACGTTCTTCCTTCGGTGGAGGAAGAGGCCCTGCTGGTGGACCTCGTGCGCGAATACGGCGATCAGGACGGGGCGATGAAGGTTGTCCGGTCCGCAGCGCAACGGGGCTTTATACTGCCGGAAAGAGGATACCCCATCCGAGCCCTGCCTTACGCCGCCGACGCGGCAGAACCGGCTTTGGTTTTAGGCATTACACGCCAGGAAAGCGGGTTCGACTCGATGGTGCGCTCAGGGGCCGGGGCCCGAGGGATGATGCAGCTTATGCCCGCAACGGCGGCGGCATTGGCCCGCAGGGCCGGGATCAGCTATTCCGCCGAACAGCTTTACGATCCGGACTATAATACGCGCCTGGGTTCGACCTTCCTCGGCGAGTTAGTAACCCGGTTCAGCGGGTCCTATGTCATGGCCGTCGCGGCCTATAATGCAGGTCCCGGTCGACCGACGGCCTGGACCGCCTTCTGCGGCGACCCGAGAGGCGGCGGTACCGACCCGTTGGACTTTATCGAATGTATCCCCTTCTCTGAAACCCGTAACTACGTCATGCGGGTGATGGAGGGGATGCAAGTCTACCGCGCCCGGCTCAACAACGGCAGTGGACCGCTTACACTGTCTGCAGACCTTAAGCGGGGAGCCTATGTTTACAATCCCGGTGTTCAGCCTGCACCGATTCCCTTGCCGATCGGCGGTGCCAACACGCCCCTCCCAAACCCGTCCTAGAGCCTGTTCCCTTTAGACGGAAACGTCTAAAGGGATAAAACAGGCTCTCATTCAAGATGTTAGAGTGCGTTTCGATCCGATAACCGGTTCCCGCTTATCGGAACGCACTCT
>NMUI01000222.1 GCA_002221445.1 Phenylobacterium zucineum
GTCTTGCCATGGTCAACGTGACCAATCGTGCCGATGTTACAATGCGGCTTGTTACGTTCGAATTTCTCTTTGGCCATGGGGTTCCTGCCGGCAGTTTAGAAGGTTGGAGCGGGTAGCGGGAATCGAACCCGCATATTCAGCTTGGAAGGCTGCTGCACTACCACTGTGCTATACCCGCGAAGATCGAGCCCCTTTCGAGCCTCGTTAAAAATGCTTTCGCTCCGGCGCGTGGTGGGGGAAGTAGGACTCGAACCTACGAAGGCTGACGCCAGGGGATTTACAGTCCCCCCCCTTTGCCACTCGGGACATTCCCCCAGCGCGCACAGAGCCCTATCAAGGCGCAGATTTTCGTCCGGCCTCAATTTGGAGCGCGTCTTATAGTGGCCTCGCACACCGAACGCAACGCAAGCCGCAAGGCCTTTCGAAAACCAGGCGGAAAGCCCAGCCCTGCGGGCTTTAAACCCCGGCGGGACGCGGTTTCGGATGACTGGCTATGGGGGTTTCATCCGGTGGTCGCCGCATTGGAAAACCCAAATCGGCCTGCGCCGATCCGTCTGATGGCCACCGCTGATCGCGCACAAACATTAGAAAAGCGATTCGGTCGTTTACCGCAGCTAGAGGTGGTTGAGGGACAGGCGATCTCTCAAGCCCTGCCCCAAGGGGCCGTCCACCAGGGCCTGGCCCTGCGCATCCTTGAGGCTGATTCGATGTCTGTTGCAGATTTTGAACCGGTCAGGGGCGCGGTCCTGCTAATGCTTGATCAGGTAACCGACCCGCAAAATGTCGGGGCCATCCTGCGATCAGCGGCGGCGTTCGGGGCCAAGGGCGTCATCCTGCAGGACCGCCATGCCCCCAAGCTGACCGGATCTCTGGCCAAGGCCGCCGCTGGGGCGGTGGACAAGATTCCGACGGTTCGGGTGATCAACCTCTCCCGAGCGCTCGAAACCCTCAGCGAAGCGGGCTGGCAAACGGTGGGTCTGGCCGGTGCCGGTGAGCATAGCCTCGAACAGGTCTTGGACGGTAGGCCGGTGGTGCTGATCCTGGGCTCAGAGGGCGAAGGTCTTCGACGGCTGGTCGCCGAGCATTGCGACGAATTGGCAAAAATCCCGATGCCGGGCGGTTTTGAAAGCCTAAATGTCGCCGCTGCGGCGGCCGTGGCGCTCTATGAGGCCTCTCGTACTCGCGCCTGAGGTGAAACTGCTACTTAAGCGCATAGCTTCCTTGTTTAGATCATCAGGGTTTGCGCGGAGGGCAGGAGCAACCCCGGCTATGGCCCGGGGATTGGAGACCTCCCGTATTGAGGACGACGAAGATGGCCATTGACGTGAATAAAAGCGCGGGCCTCGCCGCATCGCTCGTGGCGATCATCTGTCTTGCCGATTGCAGCCCCCAGCCGCCCGTGGAACTGCCCGCCCCGGCACCGCCTCATCCCGCATCAACTGAGCCTGTCAATTCTGCCCCCGCCGGGGATCAGAGCGCGCTCCTCGGCGGACCAATCACCGAGACCACCCCGGCGGGGACGGACAGGCTAATTCACGACCGTCGCGCCGATGGGGTTGAGGTCATCACCATGCCGCCCATCGCCAACCCCACTCGGGCGACTCCTGACAAACCTGATCGTCCAAGTCCGGCCCCGGCACCGCGCATGGCGGCTGAAGACGTCGCGCATTCCACCGCGCCACCATCGCCAATAATACCGATCAAGCCCGCCAAAGTCGTCGCCCGCCCTGAAATTCCAGCAAAACCTGTGTCGGTTCCTTCCACCGTAAAGCCGGTAACGCCGAAGGTAGCGGTCGCTCCGGTTTCCAGCCCGTCCCGAACCGAAACATTCCGTTTGCCGGGGCTTTCCGCCGGCGCGTCCAGATCGGTCGGAGCCGCCGCCATGGTGCTGATTGTCCTGGCCTTCCTGGCTTTTGCCGCGCGTCGCGCCAATGAACATCAACAAGATGAGGCGCGACGCCGCCGCGAACGCCATGCCTCATCGAAAGCACGCCAATTGTCAGTGATTGAACCGCCCCCTGCCCCCGTCACGGAACCAGACATCACACCGCCCGCGCCGCCGACCAAGGCCGATGAAGGTCGCAGCATCGTCCAGGTTATTGCCGAAGCGGTGTCTGACCTGCGTGACGGCGAGGGAAAGGGAGACCCCCCAAAGCCTTAAGCGCCTTGATTCAATCCGTTCAAGCGCGGGTTCAGAGTCGGGTCGGGATAATGACCGGCAAAGTCTCATAGCCCTTCACGAAGACCGAGTGTGTACGTTGGGGCTCTGCCGTCAGGCGGATTTCAGGGAAGCGTTTCAGAATTTCGTCCCAAATGATCGTCAGTTGCAGTTCCGCCAGACGGTTGCCCACACAACGATGAACGCCAAAACCGAAGGACATGTGGTGGCGGGGTCGCTCACGGTCGATAATGTAGGCATTGGGGTTATCAATGACCTCTTCGTCTCGATTGCCCGAGACGTACCACATGACCACCACGTCCCCAGCCCTGATCAGCTTGCCGTTCAGTTCAAAGTCCTGGGTGGCCGTCCGCCGCATATGGGCCAGCGGTGTCTGCCAGCGGATCGTCTCTGACACCATAGAGGTGATCAACTCGGGATTGGCCCGCAGTTTGGCATACTGATCCGGGTTCTTATTAAGGGCGTAAACACTGCCGGAAATCGTATTACGGGTGGTGTCATTGCCCCCGATGATCAGCAGGGCGACATTGCCGTGAAACTCATGGACATCCATGTCCCGGGTTTCCGAACCATGGGCCAGCATGGAGATCAGATCATTGGCTGGCGGTGCGTTCAGCCGCGCGTTCCAGAGCCCCGTAAAGGTGTTAAAGCACGCGGTGATTTCCGAGCGTTTCTGATCCCAACTGGTAACCGGGCCATGACCTGGCGCATTGGTCATCATGTCGGACCAATGGGTCAGTTTGCGGCGATCTTCAAACGGGAAGTCGAAAATGGTCGCCAGGGTCATGGCGGTCAGTTCCTTGGAGACCAGGTCCACCCAGTCAAACTCTTGGCCGATGGGAAGGGAGTCGAGGATCAGACCCGCCCGCTCGCGGATGACCGGTTCAAGCCGGTGCAGGTTGGCCGGTGCCACCACCGGGCTCACCGTCTTGCGCTGTACGTCATGTTTCGGGGGATCCATGGCAATAAAACTTGGGCGGGTCGGGCGATTGGCATTCTCCGCCTTGGCCTCCAGCGAAACCAGGGTGATGCCGTCGGCGGAAGAAAACACCTCATGATTTGTGTCTACCGCCATGATGTCGTTCCACTTGGTCACGGACCAATAGGGGCCATAGGCGCTGTCGGCCACATAATGGACCGGGTCTTCCTTACGCAGGCGTTCAAAATAGGCCCAGAGCTTGTCTTCGGTGAAGAGTTCAGGTCGGGCCGGATCCAGGGTTTCCAACGGCTGGTTATAGGCCTTGGCACGGGTTTCTGCAGAAAGGTCGATGGCACCGTCGCTCATGAGGAATCTCCCTGAATTTAAGCCCGGCGAAGATCGCCGACGGGACTCTAACGGTCCGCTCTCCCCCATGACGCCGCTCCGAACCCCATTTTGCAAGGAAAACCTGCCATGGGCAACGAATTGGCCTATCCTGCTCGTTTCCAAGCCGGAGACCGAATCCATGTCCCGTGACGCGCTGAAGACCTTTATCCTCGCGTCGTCGATTATTTGCGGCGTCAGTTATATGGCCAGTTGGGATCTCAATCTGCCGCCGCTGGTGGGGACCCTATGGAAGGGAACCGGGGTCTCGCTCCTGGCCGTGTGGGCGGCTCTGTCGGCGCGCAATCGGGCCGGTTGGGAAATCACCGCCATCATGGGCTTCGGGGCCCTGGGCGACGTTCTGCTGGAGGTCATGGGCATGATTCCCGGGGCCTTGGCCTTTCTAGTAGGCCACCGGATCGCCATCGGCCTTTATCAACGCTATCGGCGCCGCGACCTAACTGGCAACCAGATGTTGCTGGTCCTGACCCTGGTTCCCGCTGTGGTCCTCACGGCGTTCTTTCTGCCCGCCGCCCGCAGCAGTGCTTGGGGGGTAGCTGTTTACGCCACGGTGCTCAGCCTGATGGCCGCAACCGCCTTGACCAGCCGGTTCCCGCTCAGTCAGGTAGGCCTTGGGGCCATGATGTTTGTGGTCTCAGACCTGCTGATTTTCGCCCGCAGCGGTCCCCTGCATGGTCTTACCTGGGTCGGATTTGCGGTGTGGATCCTCTACTATTTCGGGCAGGTCCTGATCTGTCGCGGCTTGGTCCTGGCCCTGCCGAACCTGGAGGCAGAGGATCAGGCACCCGCCGAGGACGCGCCGCCGAACCTTTCGATCCACGCCGCCACCTGAGCATCTTCGACCTTGCGGAACAAGACCTCTGGGGCCTTGACCGGGCGTCCGATGGGCAAGAGCTTCAGCGCCGTTTCCGCCGTGGGCCAGGTGCCAGGGACCAGCTCCCCTACGCCACCGGCAATGACTTCTGCCGCGAAGGGGATGAAGGGCTCTGAAACCTTGGCAAAAAGTGCCACGAGGTTAAGACCGGTACGCACGGCGACGGCGGCCCGATCCCGGTCAGTCTTCACCGCCGTCCAAGGTGCCGCTTCGGTCAGGTACTGATTGCCCAGAACCCACAACTGACGCAGGGCCTGACAGGCCTTTCGCATTTCAGCAGCATCGAGCATGGCAGTCAATTCTGTCAGTTTTTCAGTAACATCAGCCGCCAACTTAATTTCCGTCGGGCCGTCTTCTCCGCCCTCCGGAACCAGGCCGTCAAATCGGGTCTCGGTAAATTTCAGGATGCGGTTGACGAAGTTTCCCAGCACATCAGCCAGGTCGGCATTCACCTGGGCCTGGAACTGTTCCCAGGTGAAGGTGGCGTCGCTGCTCTCTGGGGTATTGGCGGTCAGCCACCACCGCCAGTAGTCGGCGGGCAGAAGCTCCAGCGCCGTATCCATGAAGATGCCGCGCTTGTGGGTGGTGGAAAATCGACCCCCGTAATAATCCAGCCAGTTGAACCCTTTGAGGGTATCCACCAGCTTCCACGGGGCATTGTCGGCTGGACGCCATGTGCCGTTCGCGTCTTGAGTTTCGTTGACCCCGATCAGGGTGCAGGGAAAGCCCACCGTGTGAAAGGGTACATTGTCCTTACCCATGAACTCCACATAGGTCACATCTGACGACTCCGGGCCCCGCCACCAGCGCTCCCAGTCGCTGTCAACCGCCTTGCCGCCGGGTGCCTTGGCGTCGGCCCATTCCCAGGTGGCGGCGATGTATTCAATGGGTGCGTCGAACCAGACATAGAAGACCTTACCCTCCAGGCCCTTGACGTCGGGTCTCACCCCTTGCGGGTTCGGCCCCCAGTCGGCGGCGTTCACTGGCACCCCCCACGCCAGATCCCGAGTAATGCCGCGATCTTGCAGGCCCTCGTCCAACCACTTCTGCGCGATAGAGGTGACCAGGACGGGCCATTCACCCTTCTTGCCGTTGATGATCTCTTGCAGGCGCGGGGCGAAGGCGGTCTGTTTGAGGAACAGATGCTTGGCGTCGCGGATTTCAATCTCGGTAGAGCCCGATACTGACGAGCGCGGCGAGATCAGGTCCACAGGATCCAACTGTCGGGTGCAGTTGTCGCACTGGTCCCCCCGAGCCGCGTCATAGCCGCACTGCGGACAGGTGCCGACCACATAGCGATCAGGCAAAAAGCGTTTGTCGGAAAGGGAATAGACCTGTTTCGTCACCCGTTCTTCGATAAAGCCCCGCTCCCAGAGGGTCTGGGCGAACCTTTGGGTCAGGGCGCGGTTCTGCGATGAGGAAGACCGGCCGAAATGATCCCAACTCAAGCCATAGCGACGGCCCAGGTCGTACTGAATCCGGTGCTGTTCGGTACAAAAGGTCGCCACATTCTGACCTGCCGCCGCCGCCGCCAGCTCCGCCGGGGTGCCGTGTTCGTCGGTGGCGCAGATATAGAGGGTCTCGATCCCCCTCGCCCGCTTGTACCTGGCGAAGACGTCCGCCGGCATCATCGACCCTGCCAGATTCCCCAGATGCTTGACGCCGTTAATGTACGGCAGGGCTGAAGTAATCAATACGCGGGTCATGGGGGTCTCGAAATGAGGAGGAGCCCGGCTTATAGGGCACCGCTCCTCATGAACAAAGCCCCGCTTTTTTAGGTGTGTGGGCCGACCGCCGGCCGCAGAATCATCCGTCAAGGTTCTGAATTGGCAGTCTTTTTTCACTTCAATCGAGGGGCCTTACCGGAAAAAATGCTGGCTTTCCCTAGCGGAATGGGTCAGGGTTTCGTCAAGAGAGAAGGTTTGGGAGGACCTAAAGAGGTCTGTAGGAGTCGCCGCAATGATCTGGCTCGGCTTCAACTTCACCACCATGGCGGTGGACTATCTTTCATATGGGACTAGGACTTCGGCTGGTTGCGATCAATATGGGTTATCAGTTGCTGGCCTATGGTCTGGCTGGAGCGATCATCGGCCGGATGCCCGCCAAGGCAGCAACCCTCAAGGCAGAAGATTGAGGCCGGGGGGTATAATTTCCCACTTAACCTCCGCCGCGCCGGGTTATATGGGGGGCTGACCACCGGAGGTAATTGGATGGGAATTTGGCAGAAGCGTTTGTCGGTGGCGGTTGCAGCCCTGGCCGGCTTCGCAATATCCGGATGCAGCCCGACGCCGTCCGCCAAGCCGAAAATTCTGCATCTTTACAATTGGTCTGACTATATCGACCCGAAAATCCTGACAGACTTCACCGCTGAGACCAGGATCAAGGTGGTCTATGACACCTATGACTCAAATGAGATCCTTGAGACCAAGGTGCTTCAGGGCCAGACGGGTTATGACATTGTGGTCCCCTCCAATCATAACATTCCCCGCTATATCACCGCAGCGGCCATCCTTCCTCTGGACAAGACCAAGCTGAAGAATCTGGGCAATCTCTGGCCGAAGATTATGGCGCATATGGCTCCCTTCGATCCGGGCGCGAAATACACCATCCCTTATATGTGGGGGACAATTGGCATCGGTTATAACCCTGAGGCCTTGGCCAAGCGCCTGCCCGGGGTGAAAATCGACTCCTGGGCTATCGCGTTTGATCCAAAGATTCTGGCCAAACTTGCCGACTGCGGGGTCTATTGGCTGGACGCCCCCGAAGACATGTTTGCCGTCGCTTTGAACTATATGGGCAAGGATCCCAACTCAAAGTCCGTTGCCGACTATAAGGCCGCCGCCGACATGATGTCGACGGCCCGCCCCTTTGTTCGCAAGTTCCACTCGTCGCAATATATCGACGCCTTGGCCAACGGCGACATCTGCATAGCCATCGGTTATTCCGGCGACATTCTCCAAGCTAAGTCTAGGGCCGAAGAGGCTGGGGGTAAGGTCAAGGTCGCCTATGCTGTGCCCAAGGAAGGCACGCAGATCTGGTTCGATGTCTTCGCCATACCAAAAGACGCCCCCAATACGGAGGCGGCCTATACCTTCCTTGACTATATGATGCGGCCTGACGTCATCGCCCGCGCCTCCAGCTACACCAAATACGCCAATGCAAATTCGGCGGCGACCGGTCTGGTGGATTCATCAGTTCGGAACGACCCCAATGTTTATTTGAGTGATGAGGTCTTCAACCGGCTGTTCGTCACCACGGGCAAGGACGAGACTCTGCTGCGTGAGGTCAACCGTCAGTGGGTTCGGTTGCAAACAGGTCAATGACCACCTCCAACCGCCTGAACATCGGTGCTGTTCGCTGCACCTTCGCCCCCTGGGAAGACCCAACCGCTACACCCCTCATTCGGTTCGACGGGGTGATAAAAAGGTTCGGCGATGACGTGGCCGTCAACGGCGTTTCTTTGGATATTTATGAGAAGGAGTTCTTCGCCCTGCTCGGTCCGTCCGGCTGCGGCAAAACCACCCTGATGCGAATGCTGGCCGGGTTTGAAATCCCCGATGAAGGCCGCATCACCCTGGAAGGCGAAGACATACTCGCCAAGCCTGCCCATAAGCGGCCCGTCAACATGATGTTTCAGTCCTATGCCCTGTTTCCCCATCTGAATGTGGAACAGAACATTGCCTTCGGTCTGAGACATCTGCCGAAAGACGAACGTAAAGATCGGGTCCTGGACATGCTGGCCCTGGTCCGGCTTGAGGGTCTGGCCCGGCGCAAACCCGATCAGCTGTCCGGCGGTCAGCGCCAGCGGGTGGCCTTGGCAAGGGCTATTGCGCCCCGTCCCCGTCTCTTGCTGCTGGATGAACCCCTGGCAGCCCTGGACAAGAAACTTCGGGATGAAACCCAGTTTGAGCTGGTCGCCCTGCAGGAACGCCTGGGTATGACTTTCATGGTCGTCACGCATGATCAGGAAGAGGCTATGGTCATGTCGACCCGGGTCGCAGTGATGGACAAGGGCCGGATTGTCCAGGTCGGTCGACCGTCGGAAGTTTATGAAACCCCCAACAGTCGCTATGTCGCCGACTTCATCGGTGAGGTGAATCTGTTCGAAGCCAAGGTGACATCGGCTGACGGCGTCACCATAACCCTGGCGGGCGAAAACTGCCCCGCAGGTTACACCGTCCTCGAAGACGACCGCCTTACATCTGGCACCCCTGTGACCCTGGCGGTCCGCCCCGAAAAATTCAGGTTTGTCAGGACCCTCCCCCGACCGGTGCCAACAGCATGGCCGGCAAGGTTGCCGACATCGGCTATCTTGGCGATTGGACCACCTATCTGGTTACGGTCCCCGGCGGCATGACCGTACGCGCGGCCCGGGCAAATTCGGCGCGCATTGTTGAGCGCCCCATCGACTGGGACGATGAGGTCTGGCTGTCTTTTAGCCCCGACGCCGCTGTGGTTCTGACCTCTTGAGCAAGCCGCGCCCATCCCACCGCGGCTTACCCGCCTTACTGCCCTTCTTGTGGTTGGCGGCCTTCTTCCTGTTTCCATTTGTCTTGGTGGCAAAGCTCAGCCTGTCGGACATTGCCCTGGCCATTCCGCCCTATGCCCCGCGTCTGGACCTGACCAAGGGTCTGGCCGGTCTTTCGACCTTCGTCCGGGGTCTGGACTTTGACGCCTATCGTCACATGATCGAAGATGGGGTCTATGCAGCCGCCTATCTTTCAAGCCTGAAGTTCGCCGCCATTGGCACAGGCTTATTGCTGCTGACCGGCTATCCCATGGCCTATGGCATGGCCCGCTGCCCGCCCAAAACTCGCCAGGCCCTGCTGATGATGGTGGTCCTGCCGTTTTGGACCAGCTTCCTGATCCGCATCTACGCCTGGATTGCCATTCTGAAGCCAGAGGGTCTGCTGAATGCCTTTCTGATCTGGCTGGGCCTGCCGCCGATGGCCTTGATGGACAATGACCCCGCTGTCATCATCGGCCTCGTCTATGCCTATCTGCCCTTCATGGTTCTACCGCTTTATAGCGTTCTGGAACGACAAGACGAAAGTTTGCTGGAAGCTGCTTCGGATCTGGGTTGCACCCGGTTTGAGGCCTTTTGGCGCGTAACCTTTCCTATGTCGCTCCCTGGGGTCGCGGCCGGAGCCCTGCTCTGCTTTATCCCCATGGTCGGAGAATTCGTCATTCCCGACTTGCTCGGCGGCTCCTCGACCCTAATGCTGGGCAAGACCATCTGGACGGAGTTTTTTGCTAATCGCGACTGGCCCGCCGCCTCCGCCGTTGCCATCATCCTGCTTACCACATTGATCGTGCCAATTCTCATCTATCAGCGGCAGCAGGCCAAGCTGTTGGACGCCCCATGAGACGCGGCCCCTCGACCTTCAATATCGCTTCGGTCGTGCTGGGTATGACTTTCCTCTATCTGCCGATCCTGCTGCTGGTGGTCTTCTCCTTCAATGCTGGCAAGCTGGTGACGGTTTGGAGCGGCTTTTCCACCCGATGGTATGGGGCCCTGTTCCGTGATGCGCAGATGCTGGACGCCATCGGGGTCACCTTGAAGGTTGGATTGGTTTCCGCCACCATCGCTACCATCCTGGGGACCTTGGCCGCCCTGGCTCTGTCCAAGGTCGGCGGATTTCGCGGTCGCCTGCTATTTTCTGGCATGATCTATGCGCCCCTGGTTATGCCCGAGGTGATATTGGGCCTGTCCCTGCTCCTGCTGTTTGTTGCGCTCGGGGTCCCACGCGGCATCTGGACGGTGACCGTCAGTCACGCAACCATGACCCTATGTTATGCCGCCGTCATCATCCGGGCCCGATTGATGAGCTTTGATAAATCCCTGGAAGAAGCAGCACGTGACCTGGGCTGTACGCCGATCCAGGCCTTTTTTCTGGTCACCCTGCCTAACATCGCCCCTGCGGTCGCCGCTGCCTGGATGCTGGCCTTCACCCTGTCCTTGGACGATCTGGTCATTGCCGGCTTCACCTCCGGCCCTGGCTCAACCACCCTGCCCATGCGGATCTACAGCCAGGTTCGCCTTGGGGTGAACCCAGAGATCAACGCCGTCTCGACCCTGCTGATCGGTCTGGTGGCCACTGGGGTCATCGCCGCCTATCTGATCGGGCAAGGCCGCAAGATCGCTGACGAGACGGCTTAAAGCGGCGCGGTCCGATCAAACCACGGTCGCGCCTGTTCCAACTGACCCGCCAGACGGAACAGGGTTGCCTCATCGGCCATGCGCCCGACAAATTGCAAACCAATGGGCAAGCCCCCGGCGCTCCAGCTCAAGGGCACCGTCATGGCCGGTTGGCCGGTATTATTGAAGGCCTGGGTATTGGGCATGAAATAGAACAGGCGTTCGACAAACAGGGAAACGTCCTCAGTCAAATGCCCTATGGGAATGGCGGGGCAACCCAGGGTCGACAACAGGAGGACATCATAGTCCTCAAACAGCCGCGCCACCGCCCGGCCATAGGCGTGGATAGCCGCCAGCCCGCGCACATAGTCAGATCCCGATACCCCCTTACCCCGACGATACATTCCCCAGGTCAGGGGTTCCAGCTCGTCATCCGTCACGGGACGACCACGACGGTCAGCCTCCGCATCCACATTGGCTGTGACCGAGGCGGCAATCACATTGCCCGCCGCCAGTTGCATAGCCGCCAGATCGCCGGGAACGGTCACCTCTTCAACCCTGTGACCCAAGGACTCACACAGCTTGGCGGCATCGAGCACAGCGGCCTTACACTCAGGGTCCAGGGCGGGCGCGGCCAGGGCCGCTGTGGTGAAACCGATCCGCAGGGTACCCGGCGACCGGGTGACCTCCTCGGCAAAGGGGCGCGACGGGGCGCTGAGGTAATAGGGGTCACCGGCCTGGGGGTGGCAGGACATGTCCAGCAGAACCGCACTATCGCGGACAGACCGGGTCACGGCGTGCTGAATGGAGGCTCCGCCCCACCCCTCCCCTGCCGGGGCGAAGGACACCCGGCCCCGGGACGGCTTCATACCGAACAGACCGCAAGCTGAGGCTGGCGTGCGGATAGACCCCCCGCCGTCACTGGCATGGGCCGCCGGGACGATCCCCGCCGCGACCGCAGACGCCGCGCCACCGGACGAACCGCCAGGGGTGCGGTTCAAGTCCCAGGGATTGCGACATATCCCCAAATGGGTCGGTTCCGTCACCGGCAGCAGACCGAACTCCGGCGTATTGGTCTTGCCGAAAATCACCAACCCCCCGGCCTTATAGGCTACCGTTAGGGCACTGTCCGCAGGCGAGATCACATCCTTCAACAGGGCCGAACCGCCGCTGGTCACCGTCCCGGCCAGGGCCGCCCCAAGGTCCTTGAGCAGATAGGGCACCCCGGCCAACGGCCCCGTCGGCACCCCATCGGCCAGAGCCTTGCGGGCCATGTCGGTCAGGTCAGTGGTCACGGCGTTGACTGACGGGTTGACTGCGGCCACCCGCGCCATGGCGGTGTCGAGCAGTTCAACCGCCGACACCTCGCGCCTAGCCACCAGATCGGCCAAGCCGACGGCGTCTTGTTTGCGATACTCTTCGAACCTCATGGCGGTACTCTCTGTGGGTTTTCAACACAGGACCACAGGTTCATCTACCTTCCAAGCCAAGATCGTCGTCTGCCGCCTTGCCCCCAGGCCCGGCTCATGGCATTCGACCACCCATGGGGCCGGCTTAGCTCAGCTGGTAGAGCAGCGGTTTTGTAAACCGAAGG
>NMUI01000021.1 GCA_002221445.1 Phenylobacterium zucineum
GTGGCCATTGCGACCGGGCCTGACGGCCAAAGCGCCGCCGGGCTTCATGTCACCGCCCTTAAGCCAGACGGCAAGGGCAAGGCTTCGATCAATAACCCCCGCCGCATGTTCGGGGATCTAGTGAGCGCCGTGGTGCAGCTATCCGCCTTTCCAGCTGATGGCGTCCTAGCCGTGGGCGAAGGCCTGGAGACCTGCCTAGCGTATCGGGACCTGACAGGGAAACCGACATGGGCGGGGCTATCGACAGCAGGCCTTAAGAGCCTCGCCATCCCGCTTGGCGTCCGCCAGCTGGTGATCGCTGCAGACGGCGATGAGGCCGGGCATGAGGCCGCCACGGCCCTGGCCGATAGAGCCCGAAAGCGATGCGACGTGAGAATTTTGCCTGCCCCTGAGGGCGAAGACTGGTGCGACGTTCTGAAAGGCGGCCAACAATGAGCGATGTGGAAAACGTGGCGACGTTCCCCGCCGCCTTCATCCCGAAGGAATCAAAGTTCCGCCTGGAGGACTTCGACACCCTGCAGGCTTCGCGCGTTCATTGGCGCGTGAAGGGACTATGGCCAGCGACCGGGGTTTGTTTCATCGGCGGGCCTTCCATGTCTGGAAAGAGCTTTTGGGCCTTGGACGCCGTGGCCAAGGTCTGCAGGGGCGAGGATGTCCTGGGGCGCAAGTCTAAGGCCTCCGGGGCCGTCTATATCGCCTCCGAAGGCGCTGCAGGGGTCCGCAACCGGATCACCGGCCTAAGGTCCAAGATTGGCCCCCTAGACGGTGCGTTTCGATTCATCGGCCAAGCCCCAAACCTCATGGAACCCGAAGACGTGGACGACCTCGAGGCTGCCCTAGATGAGGCTCGCCATGATCTGGTGGAGGAGGGCCACGGCCTGGGCGTCGTTGTGATCGACACCCTTAGCGCCTCAATCCCCGGAGCAGACGAAAACAGCGCGAAGGACATGTCCCCAGTCTTAGCAGCCCTGCAGAAAATGGCGCTTCGGCTTGAGTGCCTAGTCCTGGTCATCGCGCACACCGGCAAGGATGAAACCCGGGGCCTTCGGGGATGGTCTGGCCTGCTGGCCAATGCCGATGGCCTGATCATGCTGGACACCCCAGACGGGGAGGCCCGGGGCGGAGCCGTGGTCAAGGTGAAGGACGGTGAAAGCGGGGACCGCTTCGGCTTTGAGTTAAAGCGCCTGACCATCGGTGAGGACGAAGACGGGGACGAGATAACCACGTGCGTCATTGAGGAGCGCGACGCCATCGCCAAGCCTAAGGCGGGCCGTCAACCGACCGTGGCCGCGCAAAACGCCGAAACGATCAAGGCCGCCTTCAATCGGATCTTCCCCGAAAAGGCCGTTCGGATCATGGCGCCGGGAGCAGATGGAGCCATGGGGGTTTCCCTATCTGACCTGCAGGACGAGGCCCTGAGGATGGGTCTTGGCGATCTTGCGCCTGACTGCAGCGGCCTGACCGATGCGGACAAAAAGAAGACCATGAGGGCTTGGAACAATAAGCGGGGCAAGGACTTTAAGCGAGCCGTGGACTTGTTGAGGCGCGCCGATTATCGCCTTGAAAATGATCATGTTTGGCAAATCAAAGCGAACAGAAGGAGTCCGGCATGATCGAGCGCGGACAATGCGGACAAATGCGGACAGAATTAATTTCGTCCGCAATCCCGGCCAAAGTGAGCGCGGACAGGGGCTGCGGACAAAACGGACAAAACCCTATAGGGTTGTCCGCATTGTCCGCATGTCCGCAGCAGACCCCAGCACCCCCCAATGGGCGGCTATCGGCTTCGGGTTCTTTCCTGGTCTTCGCGTCTGAGGATGAGGCCGCCGACTTTGAGGAGCGGGCCGCCATTCGTGAATATGAAGGCGGTCTATCCCGTGCAGCAGCTGAGCGGCTGGCCTGGTCCGATATTCAGGACATGAAAGCAGCCCGACCCGTCCCCAGTCAGAAGGCCGCCTAAGGCCAGCCCTATTTTTTTACACACCGTGAAAGCAAAAAATCATGGTGGCAAAAAAGGATCACAACATGTCACGCTCAACTAACTACCCGGATATCGCACAATTCAGAATGCCCTGGGGTTTCCTGCGCACCGTCCAAGATGCGGCTGCAAATTCCTACCTGTCCCCGCCGGAGTTCATGAGGCGGGCAATGCTGACAGGCCTGGAGACAATGGGCGTTGCACTCCCCAAGCTCCGCCGGAGGCCCCGGAGGTTTCGGCCAATGGCTAAGGCTTTCCGATCTGGTGGCGAAGACCCCATAGAGGTGGCCAGCTTCCCGAAGACGAAGCGGGAAAGCGTGCGGGTTTGCCTCCTGCAATGGTCTGGGGAACCGCGCATAGACGTGCGCGTTATGGCGGCCCTGGTGAAGGAGGAGGGGGTGATAGTCCCGACGCAAAAGGGGCTATCCCTCCGCCTAGAGCAGCTGGCCACACTTCGGGAGGCCCTGGACCTAGCCGACGCTAAGGCCCGCGATCTGGGATGGATCAAGCCCTGACCATGATCACCCCAGACACGCCCCTAGACCCTGGCGCCCAAGCTATCGCTTCACCATCCCCGGCCAGCCTCGAGGCAAGGGGCGGCCACGGTTTGGCAGGGGGCGAACCTACACCGACGCCAAGACCCTGGCCTATGAGCAGACAGTCAGGACAAGCGCCAAATCAGCCATAGGGCCATTAGGGCCATTTTCCGGCCCCGTGGCGGCTTTTCTGACCTTTCGGCTATGTCCCGCCCGTTTCAGCCTCTAAGGCCCGCCGTACGCGCCTCCTGTCGGGCGCTGAGGCCATTACCGGAGCGTTTGATATCGACAACCTGGCTAAGGCGGTCTTGGACGGCTTGAACGGGGTCGCTTATGTCGATGACCGGCAGGTTATCAGCCTATCTGCGCGCCTGGTCGCTGCAGAGTCCGCCGGGGTGGACGTGGTTATCTCGCCCTGCATCCCATCATGATTTTTCGCGCTCATGATGGCAACAAATCACGCCACCATGAGGCTATGCAGGATCACGAGCTGACGGGGGTTTCTGAAACACCCATAAAAGGCCCTGAGAGCAAGAAACGATGCGGGGCCAAGACCCGATCTGGTAGGCCCTGCAAGCGCGCCGATCTATTCCCTTCGGGCCGTTGTCGGCTTCATGGCGGATTGAGCACCGGCGCGAAGACTGAGGCTGGAAAGGCCCAAGCGCGGATCAATCTTGGCCGCCGATGGGCTAGGCTTCGGGGACCGAACATTTCCTAACATTTCCGAACCCCGCGCCGCCGCCCTTTCCTGAAATTCTTTGATTGTTTTTCAAAGGTCAGGGACGGCCCTGGTTTCTGCAGAGGTAACCGCCTCACAAACAACGCCTATTCCAGACGCACAATATGCGCACGGCCGCCTATGGTCCGGCCGATTTGCCCGGCGAATTTCTGTCCGCCTTCGCGCGCGTGCGCGTATCACCCTGAAAAATAGGCCCCGGCCTGGCCATTAAATCCCACTAGTTTAGTGGTCGGTTCCGTCGATTGATCAGCGATTGAAACCGTCATGGCCGAACGCCTGGGGCGGAGTTCACGCGCGCGCGCACCTGGTCGCAAAAGCCATTAGTTGACCATTTGATTCAGGTCGGACGCGAAGCACTACGCGCCCGCGCGCGATGCCGAACCCTTGCCATTACTTGCCAACAGGTCCCGGGCCTAAAGGCTGGTCGCTATAACGATCTACGCGCGCCTTTTATGGATAAGGAAAATTCGGGCTCCGCTGATAATACAGCGATGAAACAACGAGAGCCGGACGGCCTGCCCTGGGGCTATTGGAGCCTATTTTAGGCAGGTCACCGCGAACAGTACGCGCGCCCGCGCGAAGCGTCCGTTATCCCGACCCGCTGACTATTTCCGCCTGCATCGCACGCGCACGCGAAGGCCCGAGAAAATCAGGACCGGCGAGGCCGCCGTTTTAGGCTGGTGATCAATAGCCGCCTAATGGCTTCGGGCCTGGTCGGCTTGGGGTCGGGCTGCGCTGCAATCCAAACATCCAAATCTGACAGCAGGTCCCGGGACGCGCGAAGGGTTAGCGCCTCGCTATCCACCTTAGGGCGCCCTCTTGATTTTTGATATCACTTATTGACTGATCCATGATGAATAAATAACATCATAAATGTCGAGCCAAGGCAAGGGTTGCAGCCCCCGCCAAGGCTCTAACCGCAACCGATCCTTGGGAGATCAGGTCATGGCTAATCAGCCTTCTAACCATCGCGACACCCTGCGTCTAATCATGAAGCGGGCCTGGAATTATCACCGATCCGCCATCCGCAACGGTGACCTTTCGGCCAGCTTCGCCGCCGCCCTCAAAGAGGCCTGGGGTTTCATCAAGGGATGGATCGCCCATCGCGCAGCCCCGCCCGTAGTCACCCGCTACATTCAATTCGGGGATCTGGTCAGCAGCCCGACCCGTCGAGCCCTTAGGGGCGCTCGGTATGCGGCCACGGAAGCGGCCAGCCGGGGCTATGTCGCTTCGGCCTTCGGTCGATAGGAGGCGACCTTGAGCGTTATTGCCATACCGTCCTCGAGGCTGGCCATGGGCCGCCGTGCGAAGGCTGAGCGCCGCCGGAGGCTAGAGGCCGCCATTGAGGCCGCTCTAGAGGCCCTGGACGCCTTGGACGGGGATTCAGACTTTGAACCCCAGTGCGAAGACGAGGGCGCGCAATGCGAGGATGAGGGAACCGACACGGATCGAGAGCCCGACACCGACGCCGAACCCGATTATTTTTCAACTGCAATTGGCAAGACGAAGGCGACCAAACGACCCTTCGCCCACACACGGTCTTCGCCTTTCGCGGCTCGATACCGGCAAGGCGCGACCCTGATCAATTGCCTAATCTTGATCAAAAGGCATACCTATAATAATTAAGGGTTATGGCTGAACCTGTCCCAATGCGAATGAGCGACCCAGCAGCCAGGAAGTTATTGCAGGAGATTGCTCAAGACAGCGCGAACGTCATTTTTACAAAGCATGCCAATGAGCGCATGCGACAACGGAAGGTGACACCGATTCAGGTGTTGGATTGTCTGCGAGGCGGGTTTGTGAGTGAGCCCGTTACCCTGGATCAATTTGGGTATTGGAAGCTGACTATCTCTCACCGGGTGGCAGGTGCGGATCTATCTGTAAGCGTCGCAATCGACGTTCCCCGGCGCGCGATCATTATCACCGTGTTCTAGTCGTAGGAGGCGACCATGTATCACTATCGAGAATGCGGCCTTCGCAACGTGTGGCTCGCAAACGGCTATGAAGACCATGCAACCCCTTATGGGTCAGGCGTTTCAATCCACGACGTGGAAGGGTTGCATCGGGAAATTGCGCGGGGCCTTGTCGCGAAGGTCGGAAAACTAACCGGCGCTGAGCTTCGCTTCCTTCGCCAGGAGATGCGTCTTAGCCAGGCCAAGCTTGCCGCCATCCTGGGGAATGAGGCTCAAACTGTCGCGCTATGGGAAAAGCGCGGCCAGCAACCTAAAATGGCCGACCGCTTCATTCGGGCTATCTACAGGGAACAAATTGAGGGGAACGCCCATATCATCCAAATGATCGAGCGGATGATTGATAGAGACCTTGGCGAGACTGAGCCCCGCCTTACCTTGCAACAGGACGGGGACAAATGGCGTTTTGCCGCCTAGCCACGACCTTGGTGCAGGCTCCAGTCTAAGCCGCCGTGCGTTCGGTGGCCAAGATGCGGGCCACCTGCGCGGGCGCCCATGACGTACCGCCCCGGGGTGTTCTGATGCCCCGGGCCTCTAGGGCCTGTGCGATCTGCGATAGAGACGAAGCCCCAGCCTTACGGGCGGCCTTCACATAGGGCAGAACGTCAGCAGCCTTCGCCTTGGCTTGGGCGGTGCGGGCCTTGGCGGCGCGCTTGGCCGCCTGGGGCGTTCCCGGCCTGAGGTTAGGATTCCCCAGTTTCACGCCTCGAGCCTTCACGGCCTCCAGCGCGGCCTTTGTCCGTTGTGAGATCATCCCGGCCTCCAGTTCCGCCACGGCGGCCAGCATGGTCACCATGAACTTACCGACCGGACCGGCGGGCAACTGGGGCAGGTCACAAAACATAAGACCGGCCTCGCCAACGCCTTCCACGACCGAAAGGAGAAACCGCGCATTGCGGGCAAGGCGGTCTAGCTTGGCGATGATCAGGACGGCTCCGCGCGATCTGGCCGCCGCCAAGGCCTTGGCCAATTCTGGCCGATCATTGCGCTTGCCGCTTTCAATCTCGGTGAACTCCGCTACGACCTGGCCGCCCAAGCTGGCCACCTGACGGGCGACGGACTCCCGCTGAGCCTCCAGCCCCAGACCGCTACGGCCCTGACGCTCGGTGGAAACTCGGAAGTAGGCGACAAAAGAGGCGGACATACCTTAGACCTTCATGGGGTTCCGATGGATATAACAAAACCAAACGGACGTTAGACGGTTTGTTATGAATAGGACACCAAGGCATTAGAGGCAATGCAAAATATCATGGTGGCAATAAACCACCGTCTCACGGTGGTCATATGGCGAAAGGAAGCCTTAACCCGAAGCAGGCGAAGCCGGGTTTAGATCCCCGAAGGCGAAGCCCGAATGAAGACCCTAGCCATCCTCTCCCGAAAGGGCGGAGCCGGTAAGACCACGGTCGCCTTACACCTGGCCGTAGCAGCACAAGCCGCCGGTCTGGGGCGCGTCGCCCTGGTGGACATGGACCCACAACGGTCTGCAGCTGACTGGTGGAGATCACGCGAAGCCGAAACCCCGGAATTGGTGGAGGCTGACCCGGGCCATCTCCCCGAAGTCGTGAAAGCCGCTAAGGCGCCGGGGTCGATTTGCTGGTTGTCGATACGCGCCCCAGTGCGGAGGAGGACGCCTTAGAGGCCGCGACCTGCGCAGACCTGGCCCTAATCGTGGTCAAGCCTTCGATCTTGGACCTTCGGGCGGTGGCGGCCACGGTGGACACTGTGAGGCAGGCCAAAACCCCGGGCCTGGTCCTGGTCAATCAAGCCCCGCCTGGACGCAACGGGGAGGAGGCCGCAATTGTCTCTGAGGCCCTGGAGGCATTGAGCGGCTACGGCCTGCCCCTGGCGCCCGTGGTCCTGCACGCAAGGGCCGCCTATCACGCCGCCTGATAGATGGCCGGGCCGTCAACGAACTCGAGCCTTCTGGAAAGGCTGCATCGGAAATTGCGACGCTATGGCGTCACCTGGGGAAAGCACTATGGCCAAACGCGCAAGCCTGAGTTTCGACGCCATGAAGGGCACTAAGGTCGGGGGCGCGGATTCGCCATCGCTTACCAGTCCCGCCACCACCGCGCCGCCAAAGCCGCCTGCAGCTGAGAAGCGAGGCCGGGGCCGCCCGATCAAGCGTGACCCTGAGTCCAAGATTTATGGCATGACCCTGCGTATCCCTGGTCATGTCCGCATCGCCCTGCGCCGCTTGGCCGAAAGCGAGACCGACAAACGAGGCCGGATTGTCTCGGTTCATGACGTGATCATTCAGGCCGTCGAATCACACCTCGCCCGCAAGGGCTTTAAGGCCGTGTCAGACGAATAGGGCGTCAGCCCGGTATATGTAATTCCGGCGATATTTTTCTATTTTCGTATCGTGGTGGCAAAAAATTATGATCCGCCATAAGCATTTGAAACAAAGGGTTTTTTCTTTTGCCCATCGCCCACCATTCACAGCGACATTAAAAAATATGTGAGAAACTGGCCCCGTGGCCTAGTTCATCACCCTTTAACTCTTCCGCGTGGGGCGAAATTGAGTAGAGTCTAGTTTGCATGCGTGCGCATGTGGCCTTCGGGCGATTGCTTTTTGGTGGGATTTTTCTGGAGGTCGGCAAGCCTCAGAAAGCAAAACCCCCGCCACGGCGGCAACCGAGCGGGGGCTTAATTGTAATCCGTCGTGGCCCGTTCTCCAGAAGATTTGGCCCGACAAAGACAGGTTTCGGTCTACAGGATGTGCGATTTTCGTCAATCGGAAATCATCGCTGGCAGCGATATACCCCTAGAGACACGCCCCTTTGTCGGGATGACGCCACGGCCTCATAAGGGCCACACAGATGAGCGCAAACGCCGCGCCACCTGATCTAAAAAAGATTGTCTCGCGCCTGGGCGGAGACCTCTACAACGGCGGAAACGCCGCCCTAGTGCCTGGTCCTGGCCATAGCCAGAAAGACCGGAGCCTATCGCTACGGATCACCCCAGACGGGCGCTTGATCTGGCATTCCCATGCCGGAGACGACGCCGCGAAAGTCTGGCCACACCTGGGGCTTAGCCACGACCTGGGGCGGCGCATGTCGCCCTATGAAATCCAACGCGCACGCGCCGACAGAGATCGAGCCGCAAGGGAACGGGAGCGCGAAGCCCGGGCCTTGCTGGTTCGGAAACTGGAGTTCTGCAAACAGGTATGGGCCGAGACTATCCCCGCCGCCGGCTCTCTCGTGGAGACCTATTTGAGGGGCCGGGGGATTACCGGGCCAATCCCTGCAGCTATCAGGTTTCACCCTGACGCCCCGCTCGATTACCGGCAGGCCAAGCGGTCCCCAGCCATGGTGGCCATTGCGACCGGGCCTGA
>NMUI01000223.1 GCA_002221445.1 Phenylobacterium zucineum
GGGGTCCCGACGATCCGGCCGGGACCTGGGTTGATGATCAGGCGGCCTTGGCAGCCGCGCGCGCGGCTTCGCAGGCACGTTCAATCCGCGCCACCGCATCCCTGGCCTCCTCTAAGGTGAGGGTCAGGGGGGCAGCAGACGAACACAGTTGTCGCCGCCCCCGGCAATCAACAGGTGCTGATCCCGGGCGAGCTGCATGAAGTCGCGATTGGGCGTGCCCAGCTTCAGGCCGATCAGCATACCGCGCCCGCGAACATCAAGGACCACATCGGGGAAGCGTTCCTGTAGACCGGCGAACTGTTGCCGAAAATAGCCGGAAACCTGGTTCACATGGGCCAATAGCTCTGGAGAATTCAGCTCTTCCATGGCCGCGAGCCCTACGGCCATGGCCAGGGGATTGCCGCCATAGGTCGATCCGTGCGAGCCGACGCTCATGCCTGAAGCCGCTTCAGCCGTGGCTAGGCAGGCCCCGACCGGGAACCCGCCACCGAGTGCTTTGGCCACCGTCATAATGTCTGGCACAATCCCGGCCCACTCATAGGCGAACAACTTGCCCGTCCGACCCAGGCCACACTGAATCTCATCAAGGATCAGCAGAATGCCGGTTTCATCACAGAGCTGACGCAGGCCGCGCAGGCAGCCGTCGGGCAGGGCTCTGGCCCCGCCTTCGCCTTGAACAGGTTCAATAATGATGGCCGCCGTGGTTGGACCGATGGCAGCCTTTAAGGCGTCGTGGTCGCCATAGGGTAATTGTACAAAGCCCGGCATTTTCGGGCCGAAGCCTTCGAGATAGGACGCATTGCCCGAGGCATTAACTGCCGCCAGGGTCCGTCCATGGAAGGATCCTTCAAATCCGATAATATCGATCCGTTCCGGATGCCCCTTGGCCCAGTGGTATTTGCGCGCGGTCTTAATAGCGCACTCGACGGCCTCAGCACCCGAGTTCCCGAAAAGACCACATCGGCGAAGGTCGCGTCTGTGAGCACCTTGGCCAGCTTTTCCTGGCCGGGAATGGTGAAGATGTTCGACACATGCCAAAGCTTTTCGGCCTGATCCTTCACAGCCTGAACCAGTTTTGGATTGGCGTGACCCAGGGCGTTCACGGCGATGCCCGCCATACAGTCCAGATATTCCTCACCCTCGATGGTGAAAAGTCGCGCACCTTCACCGCGCTCAAACGCCAGGGGCGTGCGGTTGTACACACCCATAATATGGTCGTTGGGAACGGGTGCCGAGGCGGTGTTTTCAGTCACAGGGTAACCCTCCGAAATCAATCATCCCCGCCGCAGGGCGACGGGGACTGGAAGGCTTGGCGTTTTCGTCTCAAGCTAACCCTCTGTCAACAAAGACTGGAGGTTGTCATCAAGACTTTATCTTGTAGCCAGTCTCGAACATCCAAAGGCAGATGCTTGTAAAAGTCACAATCAACCCTGCGGTCATGGCGACCCCGACCCACAGGGACCCCTCAGCATGGCCGATAAAGCCATATCGAAAGCCGTCGATCAGATAGAAGAATGGATTAAAGTGGCTGGCGGACCGGAAGGGCTCGGGGAGTCGCTCTACTAGGTAAAAGGTTCCCGATAGAAAGGTCATGGGCATGACGACAAAATTCGTCACCACAGCCATATTGTCGAACTTCTCGCTCCAAAGGCCCGCCATGATGCCCAGTTGCCCCAGGAGAACTGCGGCACCCAGACCGAAGTAAAACACGGCCCAGGGGTGCGCCAACGGCAAATGGGTGAAGGGTGCGACCGCCAGCCAGGTGACAGCTCCGACCAAAATGCCCCGTGTCGCCGCGCCTAGGGCGAAGGCGGCCACATGCTCGGGCGGGGTAAGGGGTGGAGTCAGGAAATCGCCGATCAGACCATTCATCTTGGCTTGGAGCAGGCTCGAGGACGAATTGGCAAAGGCATTGTTCAGAATCGTCATCATGATCAGGCCCGGGGCCACAAATGTGCCGAAAGCAACACCATGGACCGGCGGCCTTGCCCCTTGGGCGGCAACCACAAAAACCATCATGTATAGAAGCGACGTGACCACGGGCGCAGCCAGGGTCTGCATCCCCACCTTCCAAAAACGCATGATTTCCCGACGATACAAGGTTCGAAACCCAGCCCAGTTGACCCCGTGATAGTCCCGAGGTTGCGGCGGAATAACAGCGGCGGAAGGGGTGATGTCAGTCATAACCCTGATTTGCCTCCCCCGTGCCCTCTGCGCAAGGCCCACGGGGTTCGAATCAACATCTAGTTTCTGTGGATGGAGCCCAAGGCGCCTATTGTGGTGGTTAACGAAACGTATACGGTATCTGGTAGTTGCGGGGGTCGGAGTTGGGATCGGCCACCATATATTGATCCGGAACCGCGTGCAGGCGCACCGCCCGGAAGGCGAACAAACGTTGGAGCGAACCATGGGCTGGACGGACGAACGTGTCGAATTGCTGAAAAAGCTTTGGCAGGATGGATTGTCCGCGAGCCAAATCGCCAAGCAACTGGGCGGGGTGACGCGAAACGCCGTGATCGGCAAGGTCCATCGCCTCGGCCTTTCAGGACGCGCGGCCCCCTCCAAACCGGCCCGTCCGGTATTCAAAGCTCCGCGCCCGCCCCGCCCCGTAGCCCAGCCTGCGGCACCGCGTCGGATCGCAGAACCTGCGGCTATAACCTTAGCACCGCCGGCACCTGCGCCAGTCCGCTATGTGGATGAGGCTCCGGGTTCGGCCACGGTGCTGACCCTCGGTGCGCACATGTGCAAGTGGCCCATCGGTGACCCATCCAGCGACGGCTTTACCTTCTGTGGTCGTCGACAAAGCGACGGTCCCTATTGTGTTGAACACGCCCGGGTCGCCTATCAGCCTGCGCAGGCCAAGAAGAAGGCGGGAGGCAACGATCTGGCCCGCTCATTACGTCGTTATATCTAAATCCGTTGGGGATGGGGTAGCGGGGGTTTGGGTTTTCGCCCGACGCTCGCTACCTTTCTCTGATGAACGCGCTTTCCGACGAGTCTGACTCTAACACCAAGGCCTATTCCGTCTCGGAATTGGCTGTCGCTCTGAAGCGGACACTCGAAGATGCCTATGGTTTTGTGCGGCTGCGCGGAGAGTTGTCAAAGGTTACCTTTCACGGCAACGGCCACGTCTATCTGACCTTGAAGGATGAGCGCGCCTCTATTGATGGGGTGGTGTGGAAAGGATCTGTTCGCGCCCTGTCTGTGCGCCCTGAACAGGGACTGGAGGTCATTGTCACCGGCAAGATCACCACGTTTCCGGCCGGGTCACGCTATCAGATCGTTATCGAAACCATGGAGGCCGCTGGGGTCGGTGCCCTGTTGGCCCAACTGGAACGCCTGAAGGGGCGTTTACAGGCAGAAGGCCTGTTCGACAGCCATCGTAGAAAATCCCTCCCGGCCATGCCTACCACTATCGGCGTGGTGACCAGTCCGACCGGAGCTGTGATCCGCGACATCCTACATCGCATCCGCGATCGTTGGCCTTGTCAGGTGATCGTCTGGCCCGTGGTAGTCCAGGGCGAGGCCGCTGCAGCTCAAGTCCGTGCAGCTGTTGAGGGCTTTAATGCCCTGGCTCCCGATGGACCGGTTCCCCGCCCCGACGTCCTGATTGTCGCCCGGGGCGGCGGCTCGGTAGAAGACCTTTGGGCCTTTAATGACGAGGCTCTCGCCCGATGCGTCGCGGCCTCAGAGATCCCGCTGATTTCCGCCGTCGGACATGAAACTGATACCACCCTGATCGACTTTGTCGCTGATCGCCGGGCCCCCACACCTACCGCCGCCGCAGAGATGGCCACCCCGGTCTTGTCCGAACTTCGAGCCGGGATTTCCGAGCTCACCGGCCGACTGCATCGGGCGGGCGGTCGTCTGGTGGCGGATCGGCGCGGCCGCATTGAGACCCTGGGCCGCAGTCTGGCGCGGGTGCCTGATCTGTTGGAACTGGCAGATCAGCGTTTCACCCTGACTAGAAGCCGTTTGGGTGCAGGCTTAGAACGCAATGTCGCCGTTCACAGGACCCATCTTGTTCGTGTGGGATCACGACTGAATCCGACTCTCCTTCAACGCCCTCAGACCCTACATCTCGACCGACTGACCCGCCTGAGCGCGCGGCTGCAACCGGCCATGGGGCGGGCGGTCGAGCGGGCTTACGAAAGACTGGTCGGCCTGTCGAAACTCTACGCTTCGGTGGACCCTAGTGCGCCGCTTAAGCGCGGCTTTGCCCGCATCCATCGCCCGGATGGTCGGCTGGTACGAGAGGGTGCAGGCTTGGCCCAAGGCGAAGCGGTTCGTTTGGTCTTTGCGGACCTAACCCGCCAGGCGGTCATCGACGACTCCACCGGAACCCTGGCTGTAAAATCTGTGCTACGCCCACCGAAATCGACACGCCCCCCGCCGAACCAAGGTGATCTGTTCTGATCTATCGGCCTAGGTTATTATGACCGGTATGAACGCTATTGATCGTGACTTTTCGAGCCCAGCTGACCTCGCTAGCCTGCACTATGGCGACGGGGAATTCGTCGTCCTGAAGAACGGCAAATATGTGATGTGTGCCGTTTCAGGGGTGAAAATTCCGCTCGAAGCCCTGCGGTATTGGAGCGTTCCGCTGCAAGAGGCCTATGCTGGACCAGAGGAGTCTCTGATCCGCTGGCGGGAGAGAAATCCCTGACCGCCACGCGCCGCCAGGCTCTGATCGGTCTTGGCGCTCTGGGTCTGAGCAAGCTACCCACGCGGAGAATCCCCTGACCCTCACAGGTCATGCGACCCAGGGCGGCACCTTGATTGGTCACACACGACCCAGGGCGAGGATTCTTGTGGACGGTATCGTCCAGGGAGACGCCTCTGCCCACGGCTATTTCATCGTCGGATTTGATCGAGACTCCGCGCCGACCACAGTCATTACGGCCGTGACCGAACAGGGCGAGGCCCGGCGTCTGATTCAGATCACGCCGGGGCACTTTGATATTCAGAACATCGACGGCCTAGCGGATGATCAGGTCAATCCCCAAGGCGAGGCCTTGCTGGCACAGATTGCGGCAGAGGTCGAACGCAAGGCGGTCGGCTTTTCCAGTCGGGCAGATCGCGAGGATTTTCGGTCAGGGTTTATCCTGCCGCTTCAGAGGTTTCGTCTATCAGGACATTTCGGGGGCCAACGCATTTTGAACGGGGTGCCCAAACGCCCCCACTTTGGTGATGACTTGGCCGCGCCTGTGGGAACACCGATCCGCGCCCCAGCCGCTGGCCTCGTGGCTTTTGCGGAAACCGGGCTGCATTTCGAAGGCGGCCTGACCCTTCTGGATCATGGCCAGGGTCTGATCACCGCCTATCTGCATCAATCAAAGGTGCTGGTGAAAAAAGACGATGTGGTGAAGCCGGGTCAGATGATCGGTGCCGTCGGCATGGAGGGACGCGCCACCGGTCCCCACCTCTGCTGGCGGATGAAATGGCGTGATCGCAATCTTAATCCCATGCTTTTAGTGGGCGTAAGAGCCGCCTAGTGATCTTGTGGTGTCTAATATCGGATCAAGCATCGGCTGGCGCGTTTGTCTAAAGGCAATTCCAAGGTTTGACGGGCCCTATGAGGGCTTGGATTTCTTGTAAAGGTCATTGGGCCAACGCTTATGAACCCAAAACCATTCGGCAGGTCGTGCCCGCACCCGATCTTCGATGAAGGCATTCACCTTGCCGACGCCCGCAGCGATGTCGGCATTACGATCGCCCGTCTTTTCCAGATGAATGGCCTCGTGGACCAAGACCTTGAAGCGGGCCTTGCGGGTCCTTTGCACCGACATCGGTTGCAGCGGGATATTGTAGCGCAGAGCGAAGCTGCTGGGGCCGGGGGCAGTGTAACAGGTCATCCCGAACAGAGGTGCCGCGACCCCGCCGTTAAATTTCTGATCATTCATCAAGGCGGCGCATTCCCCCCGGCCCAGGGCCCGGATTAGTTCCCGCGCACTCTCGCCACCTTTCGGAGCAAACAATCGGACGCCATAACGAAACCGACTGCGGCGAAAACTGGCATCCACAAAGGGATTGTTCATCGCCCGATAGGTGATCTGACAGGTGATACCCGCCTGGACGATGGCCGCCGGCATGATCTCCATTGAGGAAAAGTGTCCGGAAATGAAGACAACCGCCTGTCCCTCGCGAGCGATTTCCGCCAGTCTTTCGCCGTTTACAACCTCAACCCGACCGGGATCGTTTATGATTTTATCAAGGATGGGAAACTCCAGAGCCACCCGGCCGGTCTCTGCCCAACTGTCCCGGGCCAGGCGCTGAATCTCGGCTTCCGAGGCCTGCGGAAAGGCAATCCGCAGATTGGTTGTAACCACCCTATGGGTCCCGGTCAGGGGGCCTAAGGCCTTGAAAAGCCAGGCCCCGAAGTCTGAAACCCCGTCGATCGGAAACAGACGCGCCAGACCGGTGACCGCGTCATAGGCCAAGGCCTCAAGACGCCAGAGAAGGATCTGCGCCAGGGAAGGTTTGACCGGGATCATCAGCCATACCTAACCGCCCGGGGGGCTGTTGTGCAACGCGAACTCGGCACACTTGGCCCGCTGTTTGCCGGAAGGAGGACAATCCGTCTCACTTTGAGACAGGCGATCCAACCAAGGCAGAGGGGGCAGTCATGGACTCCACCGACGGTAATATCGATCTCCACCTGGGCAAGCGCCTGCGTCGCCGCCGGCGCCTCCTGGGCCTGACCCAGCAGCAATTGGCCTGTGCTTGCGGCGTGCGCTTTCAGCAAATCCAGAAGTACGAGTGTGGGGCCAATCGAATCTCCGCAGCCCGGCTGTGGCAACTGTCCGAAGCCCTTGAAGTGCCGGTCGGCTATTTTTATGACGGCCTTTCGGACAATGTCAGCCGGGAGAATAACGGCAATGTCGAAGGCAATGGCGAAGTGTTCGCCCGCAAAGAAACCCTTGACCTGGTTCGCGCCTATTATCAGTTAAGCGAACGGCCCCGTCGTCGTCTGCTCGATTTGGCCAAATCGCTGAACAGCGAATTGGAAGCCGCTTAAAATCCTCGGATATGACAGCACGGTCCGTGTCGGACTCGGATGAGGCGGGGGTTTCACATTTGAGCGGCAAGGGGCTAAAGCAGGACATGCTCTTACCTCACCAACTTGCCGCGCTTGATGATTTTCTGCTGGAGCTGAATGCCGCCTCTGCGGCGGTTATAGCCCCATTATTCCGCGCCGATCACGGTCTGGAAGATAAGGGAGATGCGGGCCGGTTTGATCCGGTGACCCAAGCCGACAAGGGTGCCGAAGCAGTCATCCGGCAAAGGATCGCCGCACGCTTTCCTGACCACGGCGTCATCGGCGAAGAATACGGCGAAGACCGACCCGAGGCTGAGTTTGTTTGGGTCCTGGACCCCATCGATGGCACACGCGCCTTCATTGCCGGGCTGCCGGTTTGGACCACCCTGATCGGCCTGCGTCACGAGGGGCGTCCTGTCCTCGGCTCCATCGGTCAACCCTATATCGGCGAGATTTATATCGGCCATGCGGGCGGCTCGCGCCTAGTATCCCGTGAGGGGGTTCGCCCGCTTAAAGTTCGGTCCTGCGACGGGTTGAGCCCTGCCATCATCGCCACCACCGACCCGGAAGGCTATTTCAAGCCCCAGGAGATCGCCGCCTGGAATCAGGTTCGAGCTGCCGCCCGTCTGGCCCGCTTCGGATGTGACGCCTATGCTTACGCCATGGTCGCTGCGGGAACCCTGGATCTGGTCCTGGAGGCTGGCCTGAAGTCCTGGGACATTGAGAGCGCCATGCCCCTGATTCAAGGTGCCGGCGGTGTCGTCACCGATTGGCAGGGTGCCCCGGTCGGTCATTATGGCGGGCAGGTCGCCATAGCGGGCGACCGCCGTTGTCTGGACGCGGCCCTGGCCCTAATCGGACCGGCGGCGACTAACAAAGTCGCTCCGCTAGAGTGCGTTCCGATAAGTGGGAACGGGTTATCGGATCGAAACGCAC
>NMUI01000224.1 GCA_002221445.1 Phenylobacterium zucineum
GTAAGTGCCATGATTACTCCTTAGATAGTGGCAGCGCCTTCGGCTGAAGCACCGATCAGGACTTTTACGTGGGAACTCTGTTTAACAAGCAAGTCCTTCAGGTAATAGGACTCGGTGAAGATGATCTGCTCAGGCGACACTCTCCAATCAACGCTGTGCGTCAGTTCGGATAGCGGCAGGTTGCCAGCAGATGTCCAGATGAGAGGTTGTTCGGTCATGTAGCAGTTGCAGTGATGGTTTCCATCAGCCCCTGGGCATCACGCTTCACGCGAAACACCCACTTCGTGGGCCGCGCATCAGGCTTTGCTGCCGAGACCTGGTGGAGCATTTCCTTCACGGTCTGCATCAATTGGATGTTCGACTCATTGAGCAGGAACTGACTCGCAGCGTATTGGTCAATCGACTGCACAGCCTCCCGCACGGCTGGGTCTGGCTTGGACTCGATTGTCGGCAGGGGTGCTGGCTTTGGCTCGGGCGGCATATATGCAGCTTTTTCAGGGGCGGGCTTGGTGGCCACCTGCAGCCTGGCTGCATTGACCGCCTTGCCGTCCAGCTCCAGCTTGCCGCCGTGGGCCAGCGCCATGCGTTTGACTTGTTCGGCTGTCATCGCTTTCATGCCATGCACTCCTTCACCATTTGCAACGCCTCTTGACGGGCGTCGAGTTGCTTCATGTAGCTGGCCGCGTTCACCGTGAGCTTGGCCGTGCGGCCGCCCTCCACCGGGATTTCCAGGGTGATGTCCTGGTCCAGGTTTTGGGGTTTGTTGGAGAACACTGGGCCCGAACTCGGAACCGTCTTGGCAACCTTGTTAACGGCGCGGGTCTGGGCGTTCACCGCTTTCATGTAGTCGTCGTAGGCTTTGCCGTCGCCGGCTTGGTACAGGCGCCCGTGGCTCGGGTCATAGGCCATGAACACTACGTCGGGCTCGCCGCCGTTGAACTCGCTGAAAACGTCCTTGTCCCACCCGGGCGGCTTGATGCCAGGGTCGTCGTTCCATGGGATTCTGGAAATGGCGCGGAAGCCGTGCATTCCGTAGATGTCCGGCAGGACTGTGTCGAAAGCGTCTAGCTTGCGGCCACCCGCGGCCAAGGCAACCTGGAGCAGGCTCAGGGAGTTTCCACTGCGCTGCTGAGAGAAAACCGAAACGATGTCGCCATTGGACTTCACCGCCACGCCATTCAGTCCGTCCTTGGTAAGGAACAGCTTCATGTCGGCGTAGCCGGTCTCATCCTCAGAGGACTGCGTTGGGTAGACGTAGACAGCGGCACCGAACTCGGTGGATTCCTTGCTGTCTGTAATCGCGTCTGCAAAAACCTGGGCGCTGGCTGCGTCCTTGGGTGTCAGCTCGTACAGGCTTACTGCCTGAAGGCTGTTGGCTTTGAGGACGTTCTTGGCTTTCTGGCCAAGCCGCCACTCATTGACGTATGTGGCTCCGGTTGAGCCTAAGCGCCGAACGCGTCCAGCATCCTTCCCAGCTTCTCTTTCGTAAGCCCAGGATGATTCTTCAGCATTTGCTCGTAGGGACCCGATTCGCTTGAGGGCTTGCCAGGTGACGAACTGTTTTCTTTCTGGGCTAGTAAAACTTCCAGGCGCTGGCGGGAGCCCGAATCTATCGGGTTCCGTTTGCTCATCTGTAGATCGTGCAGTTCCTGTGCGTCCATTTTGCTCTTCCCTTGTAAGCGCATTCTTGATCTTGCGATCTGACACACCGGCGGATCGCGCTACATCCGCTGCTGCATTGGCGTAGTCAGGCGCTTCGCTGTCGCTGTAGCCCGCTACTTCCTCGTCCGACGGGTCTTCCTTAGCCGACTCATACAGACGCTTCTCAGCGTACCACAATACCGCCTGCAAGTCAGCCATTTGCAGGTCTTTGTACTCTGGCGTTTTGCGCAAATCAGACAGAATTTCGCCAAATACCTTGCGGATGTACTTGCGTTCGGTCGGTCCAGCGGGGGCTTCCTTTTGACCGTCCAGATACTTGGCCAGCCCATTGCCCGCCTTGCGCATCTCTTCGCCCACCGAGGTGGCGTTCATCTGCTTGCGGATCGCAGGCTCCATGCTCGCCTTCTGCACGGCGTTGGCCAGGTCTTCCAGCGGCATATCAGCTTTGATCTGCAGGCCGATGGCTTCGCTCAGTCGGTCGGCTTCACCCTTGTCCTTCACGATCTCGGCCAGGTTCGCCTGCAGCCGCTCACGGGCCTTGGCTGTCTGCTTGACCAATGGGCTGATCAGCGTGCCAGACCAGCGACCCCAGGTACGAACCAGCCACCTGTCCATGGTCAGGGCGTCGAAGTTGCCGTAGAGGTTGCTGAAGAATCCGTTGCCGATCTTCGGCCCCAGGATGGCTGCGCCCTTCACCACCACGTCGGCGTGTTCGCCGCCGGGTTTCAGCTCCTTGTTGATGCCGGTGATCTCTTTGACCGTGAAGTTGGTCAGCATGAACTTGCGCAGGTTGTCGATGCCCCACGCTTCTTTCAGCTCATTGAAAAGCGCCAGCGACTGGTTGATGGCCTTGGCCGCGTTACCGATGCCCATGTTGGCAGGCATCTCACCGGTGCGCTTGTACTCCTCGTAAACCTTCTCAGCGATCTCAAAGTTCTTGCCGACCTTCAGCCCGTTGCTGGTTACAGCCATCGCCCACACCATGGCGAAGCGGGCGTTCTCATCGTGCGCCAGCTCGGGGTGAACCAGGGCCATTACAGCCAGCGCCTGGCGTGTTTTCAGGTCATACCAGCCGACGGCATTGGCGTTCTGCTTCAACGCCGCCAGGGCGTCTTTGGTGCCCACGCGGACCAGGTACTTGGTGGTGGCGTCCGAGGGGGCACCAACGTCCACGCCTGCCTCTTTTGCTGCGGCTTGAACTGCGTCCTGGATGGCGACTTTCAGATCGCGTCCCTTGTTCCAAACCTTGCTGCCGGCCAGCTTCAGTGCGGACTCCAAGGTGGCTGGGGCATCCACCGATTCGGGGATGTCCTTCTGGGTGATGGTCTCGCGGGAGTCGTCGGGCTCACCGTCTTGGTCTTCCACGGCTTTCGACGCAGTCTCTTCCACCGGCTTGTTGGAAGCCACAGGCCCAGCCACCTCGGGATCGGGCTGTACGCCCATTTCCTTCATGGCCTGGGAGTAGGCTTCCACCGCGGCGTCGTGAACCTCTTGCAGGTTGGAAACGTGGTTGCCCAGGAAGTTGGCATCGAACTCATCGGCGTTGTTCATCCAGGCCTTGACCTTGCTGATGATCACGCGTGCCAGCTCGGCGAAGTCCTTGTTGCCCAGGGCCTTGCGCAGGTCCTGGAAGAACCGGGGGTTGGCCGCCACGCGCTGGGTGACGTAGGCGGTGATCTCTTCGTCCTGGGTGCCCTTGCTCTCCTTGCCGTAGCCGTAGCGCTTGATGAACGCGGCCTTGCCGGCGTCGCTGGTGTTCTTCAACACAACGTCCACCAGCTTCTTGCGGATGTGATCCGGCAGCGCGTGGACGCCTTCGTGCATGATGATCTCCAGCGCAGGGTGCGTGGAGTTGACATCCATGAAGAAGTGGTTGCCGGCGAAGTTGTTCACCATGCCGTTGGGCATGTCGTCGGTTTTGCCGTTGGCCTGCTCCACCCAGGTGATGGTCTTGCCCATCATGCGGGCCAGCTTGGAGACCGTGCGCTGCTGGTAGTTCAGCGGGCGCGGTGACTTGCGGATGATTACGCCACGCTTCTTGTAGAGCGCGGACTGCACACCGGCGAACACGTCGTCGGGTGCGGCATCAGCCAGAGGCTGATCTTCAAACTTTACAGGCTGAGTAGTCTGTTGATTTCCGACCGCAGCGGTTCCGGCTGCAGGTCCACCAGGATTGCTTCCGGCTTGTTGGACATCGGCGGGCCGTCCTGGAACAGCGGTTCCTGCAGGCTGTCCCGGCGTGCTATCCACGCGAGTGCCTGTGCTTCCAGGGATTGTGGTTGTTGCAGTGCTTGCGTTGTATCCATTGGGTGCAATTCCTCGGCGGCGTGCCAGCTCGGCACGGGCGGCACCAAGCAGCTCCGGCCCGGTGTCGGGGTGGTTGATGATGCCATAGAGCACAGGCTCTGTGTAGAGCGATTTGTTCTCCAGGTCCATGTGCTTGGAGCCCACCTCGTTGGCGGTTTCCACCAGCTTGGTGATCGCCATGGGGTTCGGCGCGGCGCCCTTGGGCTGCTCGGTCGTGGCGGTCTTCTGCTGGTAGTTGGAGCCTGTGGCTGCAGTGGCTTTGGCCTGGTCGGCACGGGCCTTATCTTCCTCGGCGGTGGCCTTGGCTTGTTCGGCTTCGGCCTTCGCCTTGATCGACTCCATCTCCGCTGCCAGGCGCGACTGCACCGAGCCGGCGTCCATGGCCTGCGTCGAAGGGATAGCACCCTTGGGGTTGCTTACTGTGGATACCGTTGAATCAACTGCAGACGCAGGGGCGGATGGCTGAACCGTGTCGGATACAGGTTTAGCTGTGGTCGTGTCAGTTTGTCCAGATTCGCCATTGCTTGCGGGCTGCACTGCAGGTGGCGTGACAACAGGCGCTGCTCCTGCGTCAGTCGGGGTGCCTTCTGCTGCGAGGATTTGGTCAACGGTGCTTTGATTTGCATTGGGCTTCGCGGTGACGGTAGGAGCGATGGGGGTCGTGGGCATGTCTTCGACACGCGGGGCGACGACGGGTGCGGGTGCAGCAGCGGCAGCCGCTGGGCAAAGGCGTCCTGCCAGGCTTGTGTAGCGCGGGCCTGTGCAGCGTCGGCGGCCACGATGGACGGGTGCTCTAGCGCGTGCTTAACGGCGGCGTGGGCTCCGGTCATCAGGCCTGCTTGGGTTACCGTTGCCACAAGAGTTTGATAGGCCGCGCCAGGGCGCTCGGCTAAGTAGTCGCCCCAGGTCTTGTCTGGGTTGGCCACCGCCGTGTCAATAGCGTCCTGCACCACCGTGGCGATCTGCTCACTGGGGATTTCTTTTCCGAGGACTTCGCTCGCAAAAGTTGCAAAGCCCTTCTTACCGAGGCCGTTGACCACTGCGATCATCGGCATCTTCTCAGTCAGGTACTCGGACCCTGCGTCGCCCATCGCTCCGGCCAATGCCAGTGTAGGGCTGGCACCACGCTCGCGGTACTTGCCGTAGGACTGCGGCAGCATTGGCGCCACCATGCCTCCTAACGCCACTTCCGGGTTCCGAGTCAGGACGCCGAGCGCTACCGACGGTGCTTGCTGCAGCGTGCTGGACAATCCGCTGTAGATGCCGCGGGCAGTGTCACTTTCAAACTCAGGAGTGCTGGCGGCTTCTTGCAAATCAGCCTGGGCCAGCTTGCGGCTCGCCTGCTTGGCGAGGTACTCAGAACCAGATAGGTCAGCCCCAGCCCGGTCAAGCCCGGCATCTGCCCGTTTAGCACCAACCGCCACATCAGACAGCAGGCCGGATACAACGGAGCGGGCATCGGCTTTAGGACCAACGATAGGGCCGATGGTTGACTTCGCATCTTGGATCGCTTTGCCCCTGGCCACAAGCTCATCGGCCACCTTCCGGCCACGCGGCAGGTTCGATAGCGCGGTCAATGCCGCGGGGTCGTAATCAGCCCCGAGCGGGAGTCCAGGCTTGGTGTCCTGCAACACGCTTTCCTTCGGCTTGTCTTCTGTCGTGAAGTAGTCGCGGATAGCGTTCATGCCGGTGCCGATGCGGTCCAGAACCGAGGGCTCCGGCGCGGCCGCGGGCTTGCTCAAATGGTCAATGATTTCACCAGGGGTATACCCGACTTCAGCGCTGCGGCCGAATCGAACTTGTTCTGCTCGCCCAGGTAGCCTGCGATCTCCTCGTCAGAGTACCCAGCGGCACGGGCTCCTGCTACGTCAAATGCCATGGTTGGGCCTTATTTGTTGAATGCACTCAGGGGCGGGCGTTTCGCTGCGGGCGTAGCAGCCGGCTTCGGCGCGGCTGTTGGTGTGGCGGTCCCGCCTGCTGCTGCGCGGCTTGCGGCGCGGCCAGCCTTCGCCTCTTCAAGCAGTCCGGTCCAGTAGTCGGACAGGTCCTTGTATTCCTGGGTGTCGTCCTGCCCGTTCTTGATAAGCGCATCCATCCGCTTACGGGTCTGGTCCATCAGCTTGGTGACTGAGTCGCCACCTGCTTTGCCAGGGGCGTTGGCCCGAATATCTGCAGCATCGGTGCGGGCCTTGTCGTGGCCGGCAGCGATGGCCATCAGGGTGTCCATCTTGTTGTCGCCCTGATCCAGGCGGCGGGTCTCCAACGCGTCCTTGCGTGCAGCAGCGATAGACGCGACGGTCTCCTTGCGCTCGTTCTGCAGCACGGCTTCCGCGTCGTAGTTACCGAGCTGTCGGGAAGCGGTGAGCTTGTCGTCCAGTGCAGCCACGGGGCCGGTATCGACTCCGTAATACTTCTGCAACTGGGTAGGCGACAGCTTGGACTTGATGGTGTCCAGGACGTTGCGGTCCACGCTGGGCGCCACCTGCTGCGCTTGCGACAGCTCGCGGGCCTGGGTCACAGCGGGTGCTGCGGCCTCTACCTGCTGGCGCTGGTCGGACAGGCGTTGCTGCTTGGCCTGGCGCTGCTGCTCTTCCAGGTCCAGGCGAATAGCTTCAGCAGCTTTCTGACGCTGGATCGCCAGGTCATTTTGCTGCTGCATTTCAGCCTCTCGCTGATTGCGAGCGCTGATGTCGTTTAGGCCCTTCGCACCAGACTCCGCGAAGGACCCGACCAGGTCCCCGAGAAAGCTCATGCTGGTACTCCTTTGCGTTGCATCTTGGCCAACATGCCGCCGGGTGCGTCTTCCTCATCACCTTCCTGGGCTTCTAGCGCAGGGCTCTCGGCGTTCTCATGCGCGGGCGTGTTGTCGGGTCCAGGGCCTTCCCCTGGTCCTTCGTCCTGCTCTGGTTGGTTCTGCATTTGAGCCAGCATTCCAGGGGCTTGCTGGCCTTCATCGGCGTCTTGATCCGGGGCCATGCTCTTGGCGGTTTGCAGAATCTGGTCCACAACCTCTTCCATGATGGCTGGATCGGCCTGGTGGCCAGTGCCTTCCTGGGCCACGTCCACCATGATCATGTAGGCGCTGACCGACAGCATCGGCAGAATCTGCGGCGGGATGGGTTTGAGCTTGTCGATGGCGGCCACCACGGTTTGCACAGCGGTAACAGCGCCTTCCTTGGTGCCCATCATCTTCAAGAACGTCTTCATGCGCTCCGGGTTGTAGATGATCTTCTTGGCCACCAAGACATACTTGGACAGGAGCGATTGATCGGCGGGATTGAGTTGCATGATTAACCTTTCAGTCGTCCGTTTGCGTCAAATACTTGGGAGCCGTCCATGCGGACCAGGGGTCGGCTGGCCGTGGGTGCGCGACGGGTGTTGCTGAACGACGCGTTGTATCGGTCTTGCGCATCCTTCTCCGCAGCGGCCCGGGCGTTGACCCCAGCGACTACGCTGTTGGCTTGCATCTGCGCAGCGTCACGGGCTTGTTGTGCCTTCCACATTCCGGCCACGCCGCCCAGGCCCGCTTCCAGGAACTTCAGCGGGTCCTTGTCGAATGAATCAGACAGGCCTTTGCCCAGCTTGCCGCTGATGCGGGAAAACACGTTGTCCTCCTGCTGAGTGCCGCGCTGGCCACTGACCCCGCCCTGGCCCACCAGGTCGTATTGCTGGCGCAGGGTTTCTGCTGTGGGTGCGCCGCCTAGCGTTTCGTGCAGCGAGCTGTCTTGCGGGACAAACTGCTGGGCAGCCTGCATGTACTGCTGGGCGCTCCACTCGCCTGCGTTGCCGTCGTTGGCGCTGGTGCTCGGCGTGTCGTAGTTGACACCAAAGTCGTCATAGGGGGCGTCGTAAATCTGGGCCATATCAATATCCTCTTGTGGTGGCGCCGGCTCGCACGGCCCGGCCAAAGCCAGAGCCGTCGAAGTTGAAGCGCATGTTGGTGGTCAGCGGGTCAACCTCGGCGGCAGGGACTGCGGCTGGCTGAACTGCGGCGGGAGCGGCGCTGGAACTGTGGGAAGACCCACCTGTAGACCAGCCACCCACAGGGGCGCTGATGGTCTCGCCGGTGCTCGGGCTGGTAAGGCCGGTGGGTGCGCCGTTGCGGCCTATGCCCATAGCGCTTCCGATGCCGTTGGTAGCCATACGGCCCAGGTTGAAGCCAGGCAGGGTTCCCGGGTTTGCAATGTTGGCCATGCTGGCCACGGTGTTGTACGCGCCAACGGCTTGCATTGCGTCGGGGCCCAGGGCCTTGGCTACCTGGCCATTGATGGCTCCGGCCACCTTGCCTGCAGCCACGTCGAACACGCCGTCGCGGATGACGTTTTCCAGGGGCTTGCCGCTCTGGTATGCAGCGATGCCGTTGGCGATCATGCCAACAGGGGCTGGGGTGAATGCCTGGGCTGTGCGCCCGATGATGTTGCTCACCAGGCCCATGCGGTCGTCCCGCTCGGCCTTGGTTTCGCTGTTGAACATCTGCTCGGCAGTGGTCCCTGGTGCGCGAATGCCGAGGCGGTACAGGAGACCCTTCTTCTCAGGTGCGGCTTCCAGCTTGCCTTCGGTAGTTGTCGGCGTTTCCGCGGTCGGCTTGGTATCACCAGGCATGGTGTCGGCGGGCTTCGCTCTGTCAGGAGCAGCCTCTCGGCCCCATCCACCAATCGACTGGACATACGCCTGGTTGGCTGCGGAGTCGGCCGCAGCTTTATCCGCTGCTGCCTTGTCTGCCGCTGCCTTATCGGCTGCCGCCTGGTCCGCTGCGGTCTGCGTGTTGCCGCTGGAGCCGGATGAGTACCACCCGCCGTTCGAGCCCTGCGTGGCGCCGTTGTACGCGGTCGGGTCGCCCTGACGATACAGGTGCGAGTCGCTGCCGTCACTGCTCCCGTCTTCGCCACGGGCCATGTACCCGAGAGCCCTGCGCTTGAACGATAGGATGTCCATGGGTCAGGCTCTTAGGTGGACGATCCGCCGGTGTTCGGGTTCACGGTGGGCGCCGCTGGCGCTGCCGGGTTAGTTGGTGTCGTGGCCGGAGTCGTGCCCGGCACTGCGAACACCGAGTCGATGTACTTGGACAGGTCCATGTTGCCAGCCAGTGCTCCGACCAGGTTGAGCGCATCGGTGGCGTTGGCCTTGATGTCGGCAGCCATGGCGTCGCGGGTAGCCTGGTTGGTGATGTCCTTGTTGGCCATGAGCGCGTTGAGCGAGTCCTGCATCTTGCCCAGGATCGATGTAGCCGCTGCGCTGCCCTGCGTGAGGTTCTTGTAGCTCGCCTCGATACCGGCCACCGCCTTCGCGGTTTCGGCCTGTGCAGTGGACTGGGCCTGAATCTTGGCCAGGTCGTTGATCTGCTGGGCAGACATGTTCTCCAGGGTGTAGCCCTGTTGCGTTGCCATCCTGGCCAGGTCATTCTGCTGCTGCGCCGACATCTGGCTGAGGGTGTTTGCAGCCTGCTTGTCCATCTTGGCCAGGTCAAACCCTTGCTGCGTACCCATGGTCTGCAGGGTATTAGCCTGCTGCTGGGCCAGCGTCTGCATGGTGTTGGCTTGTTGGGTTGCCAGGTTCTCTTTGGTGTACTGCTGGCCGAGGGCTGCCTTCTGCAGATCAAACGCCTGACCGTTGTTGGCCAGGTTGAACTGGTTCTGCGTGGTGGTGTTGAGCTTGGCCGCGTCGTTGTAGATGTTGGCGTCGGCCGTGGCAATCGGCATTGCTGCGTCATACGCTGCGGAGTCGGCCGCGGACAGTGCCATCGAGCTGTTGGACAGCCCGCGCTGGTTCATGCTCTGCGCGGCTCGCGTGCGGGCCTGCTGGATCAACGGGCTGTCAGCGCTCATCACGCTGGACAACTGCCCGGCGACGGTCTGCGTCGTCGGGTCCACCGTCATCTTGGCCGGGTCACTCAGGCCAGACAGGTTGAACGTCGTACCGTTTGGGGTCGTGGACGTTGTTGAGTTGAATACGTTGTCTGCCATCAGTAGTTCTCCCTGCGCACGCTCGTTGCAATACGCACCTGGGCCTCTGCCCGAATGAGATTGGGTAAATCGATCAGCCGGCGCAGCTCACCGATGCAGGCCTGGGCCTGGCGGATAGCCATGTCGCTGGCTGCAGGCGAAGCGCACACCGCCATCATCTCGGCGATGCGCTCTTCGGCGTACATCTCCACACCTACCCAGGTAGGGCTGGTGGGGGTGAGCTGCTCTTTCCAGCTCATACGCCGCTACCCAGTTGTGCTTTGAGAGCCATCTCCGCGTTGAGCATCTGGGCCTTGTGGTCGCGGGCGCTCTGGCGGTCGGCCAGCTCGGCGTTGACGCGCTGGGCCTCGAAGCCGTACTTCTGCAGAGCCTCTTGCTGCGTGATGTCCTTTTTGGCTGCGGCCTCGGTGACGGCGAGCTGCATACGCGCAGTGTTGTCGTCGCGTCGCTCCTGGATATCCTGGAGCTTGACGTTGGCATTCATCTTCGCAGCCTCGAAGTCCATCTGGTTGTTTTCCTTGGCCACTTCCCACTTCAGCAGCTCGGGGTCCTGCTTGGGGTTTTGCTGCTCCTTGGCCTTCATCTTGGCGATCTCCTGCTCGCTGGGTAACCAGCGGTCGGGGTCGAGCTTCAGAGAGCGGCTCAGTTCGCGCAGCATTGCCATCTGCGTGGACATCGGCAGGCCCATCGCAGCCGCGGCGTTGGCCAACTGCTGCAGACGACCGGCTTGGCCTTCGAGTTCTGCCAGTGCAACGATGCCCAGGGCACGCACTTTGCTGTCGCCCTTGATGTCTTCCTTCTCGGAATACTGCATGTTGTAGTCGTAGTACCCGCGGATGATGGGCGAGGTGATGTCGTCGTCCCAGTTGCGCACGCAGCGCCGCACCCACAGGTTGGCCGCGGTCCAACTGATGCTGGCTTCGGTGGCCGACTGCATCTTGGCCGGTGCGTCCTGGCCCTGGATGAAGCCAGGCATGGTGCCCACTTCCTCGATCAGGTTCTTGCTGGCCATGAAAATAGCCTGCAGCTCCTGCAAACGCGATCCGATCTCGATGAACTGGATGCCTTGTCGGGCGTCCGATCCGGGGCGCTTGTTACGCCAGAATTTACCTGGCTCCAGCGCGTAAGAACCGTTCACCGGTTCGATGCTGTTCTCATCCAGCACCACCTGGGGCATGACGCACAGACCCATGTTGTCCAGCATGGCTCGCCAGGAGCTGTTGGCAGAAACCTGCTGATCTCGCACTTCGTATGGCAGGCCCAGGCCGAAGATGCTGGATTCGTCTTTTGCCAGTTGAACACGCGGTATGGCAGCTCGCCCGAGTCCATCGGGTTGAGCGCTGCCTTGAACACCGTGCCGCCACAGAACCAGACGATGCCGGTGTACTGCACCAGGTTGTCGTCGTCTTCCACGTCCTCGACACCGCAGTCAATGAGGTCCTGCTTGTCCACGGGGCCGTGGTATTCCCACACCTCGTAGCGTTTGTCCGGTGCGCCGTTGGCGCCGTTGATGGCACGCAGGCGTTCGCGGTAGTTGTTGGTGGGTGCAGTGGGCTCGCCGTCCAGGATTTCACGCAGCGCGTCGGCATCGACGCCTGGCATGTCCTTCAGGGCCGCCATCTGGCGTTTGGTCAGGAAGTGGCGCTCCCATACACGCTCGCAGTCGCCCATTGTGGTGGACGCCATGTCGGGGAAGAAGTTCCACAGGTCCACGCGCACGGTCACTGGCTGGGGCTTGCGCTCCATCATCAGGATGTGCGAGCCGTCCTGGCCCCGGCTCCAGCGCTTGGATGTCTTGATCAGGGGCGATGGGCCTTTAAGCACACCGGTGCCCAGCAAAACAGCGTCGTGGATCGCGTCGCGTGCGACGGATGCATAGTTGCACTCGGCGAGCTGGTCATCGATCTCGCGCTGCATTGCGTCGTTGCGCTGCTGCGCCTCTTCAATGACTTGCTTGATCGCAGCCTGAATGCCACCGGCCTGCAGCTCGGGGCCGTCTGGTAGCTGGATCGGGTGATCGGCCGGCAACTGGTCGGCCAGGCGGTCGGCAGTGTCCAGGTCCGGTACGGGCGTGGGCTCGATGATGTAGAAACGCTGGTCGCTGGGGAACAGCATGTCAAATAGCCGGGCTTCGCACAGGTTCACCAGGCGTCGGGTGAGGGGCACAAAGACGCGGCTGCCGTACTGGTCGGCTTCCACGAAGGTGCCCGGATCGTACTGGCCATTGAACTGGCGCACGTCCTTGTACCACCGCTCCTCGGTCATCTGACGCAGGGCTACCTGGGTCTGTGCTTCACTTGCAAGCCGGTGTCCTAGTGCGGACAAGCGCTGGCGCCGGTCTTCGGCGTCGCGGCGCTGCTGCTCGGCGATTGCCTCTGGGTCCTCCATGAGCTGTTGCACAGCCGCCAGTGCATCTTCTGGGGCCATGTCGCCAGACTGCAGAGCCGCTGTGATCTTCTGCTCGATGGGGTTCATCATGTGTTGGTAATGACCGCGACTTTCATAGCGCTGCCAGGCAGAACGCTGAAATACTCGGTAGTGTTGGCGCCCATTCGCATGGTGTTCGCGCTGGCTGTCGGGTTCGTACCAAACGCAATCGAGCAGATAGCGTCAGTGTGGATACGGACCAGACAGGTCTGGGCGCTGAATGCTGCGCTCTGCAAGGAACCTGCTCCGATTACCACGGGGGTCTGGTCGATACTTGCTGGCTGTTTGCCGATTGGGATAGCGACGCCCTGCAGATCGGCACCTTGCTGTTGAAATTCGGTGACGTATAGTTTGGCCATTGAGTGCTCCGAAGAGGCCCGCCGATGTGCGGACGCACCACTGCCTACAGTGATGAGCCCGATTCTGAAGACGGGGGGCCAGCGTGGCTAGGCTGGCATATATGCAGCTTTTAGGTAGGGAGCTTTACCCTCCGCACAACCGGCAGAAATTCATTTGCTGCGTGGCGGTTAGCGGTTTGCGAATAGAATTGCGGCTATCAATGTTCCAGCACTACCCCCGACAACCAAGCCGATTACGAATATCATCATCAAGCCTTGGGAAGTACCTCTACAGAATACCCTTCGAGGATGATGTAGTCGGTGGCGACGGCGAGCTGGCCTGTGAAGGTCAGGGGCT